>JANQRV010000580.1 GCA_028284395.1 Saprospiraceae bacterium | reverse complement strand
ATTGAGGCTCTTTTTTGGCGTCGTACCCTTAGGTACAAGGTCAAAAAAAGCCAAAAAGTGGCGGAAAAAGGGCCATAAAAAAACTGAAATACTGAATTTCAACAGCTTCTTATGGATTAAAGACTTATTTCCTGGTAAAGCAAACCCGGTCTACATAGTACTTCGAGTTGTTATAGCGTGCATAAAAATTGAGGGCTTCAAGACTTTCATTTCTGATGCCCCAATCATGAATCCGCTGGTTATCGATACCGAATTCGGCTTTTCCGCGATGAAAATCAAATTCCAGGTAGACTTCTACCCAGTAACCCACTTTATAATGGAACTTTTTAGTGCCACCAAAGGGTAATTTGATCTCTCCCGAACCATTTCCGTAGAAATGAAATTCCGCTCCACGGCGATTGCCCTGGTTTTGCTCTTCCAACGTTCGCTGGATATTGAAATAACCGCTTCGCCCTCTCGGAATACCCAGGAGGAAGGTCATCTTGTATCGGCCTTCATCTCTTACGCCCGTACACAATAGCACATTGGGTTGGTGATCATTGTAAGTATTGCTCTTCCGCGAGATTTTCATGACCGGGCCTAAGCGACCACCCTGATATCGATAATCCGTTTGGATAACCTCTGCATCATATTTCGCTTGTGGGTACCATTTTTCCCAATAGACCGATTGATTGCTCAGGTATCCAGTGGAATACTTGGCAAATTTATCGTAGAAGATGTCTCGGTGATCGCAACTTTCGTCTGCCCCTTGTGAACTGACTCTGAGGTAGAAACTACTTCCACGGCCTTTCTTGCTATCGATGATCAGAAAGTAGAGTCCCTTTTTCAAGCGAATTGCACCAAAGGTCTTACTACGATTGCGTTTGGCCGTTGTGAAAGCAACCAGCTTTTCTCCGGGCTCGGTGACATTCACCAAAAAACCATCACTGGAAGTACTGCACCCCAAGTCACTCGAATCCGATGCTTTCAACAAAATCATTGCTAAATCATTGCGATGGCCACTGAGTTTGAAAGTATAATTCCGCTCTGATTTCACATCCAGATAATAGACGGTTTCGTCTCCTTCCAAATCGGTTTTCAAGTTGTAACGATCGTAATGATTGTCATCGTAGCTACCCGTTTTGCGGCTTCCGAGATTTTCGTAGTCCTGACCGGTAAAACCGTAATACGATCGACTACGTGGAAAGATAAAAAAGCCGGAAGAACAAGAAGAACGCGTTTCTATCACATTCTCCTCCTCGCCGGCAACGCCGTTGATTCTTCTGCTACGCCTGGACCGGGCTTGGGTAATGACCCTCTCTCTTAGGTCGACGTCTAATTTGAAAGGGGTTTTTAATTGCACTAGTGGTTCGTGTTCGATGGTTTCAGTAGATGGGGTCTCCAAAGGAAAGTCAATTACGGTACCGGTAAAAGGCTCATCATCCAGAATTTCCGAATTCAAAGTATTCAGGGGTTCATCCAATACTGCATCGGGCTTAAATTCATCTTTATTACAAGAGAAAAATAGGGAGGACAAGCACAAGGACATCAGTAGCATCCTGGCCAAAAGGGATGTTTTCATAATGAATTCGTTTTATTAAATAATTTTCATGAAAATATTGGGGTGGTAGTACAAGGTATACCACACCCGTTACTAGGATGTGTATTTAGTTTTCAAAATGTCAGGCTTTTTGGTAAAAAAATAAATCGAAAACAACAAAATGATACCGACTAGCAGGATTACCCACCAGGAAATACCAGGTTTCAACGACACTGGGCTCATATCCCCCATTGGTACAAAACTCGCCCAGTAAAAGGGATGCGCCAAATCATTTCGACTATTTGCTATGATGTCTAATTTCGATTGCTGCAAAGCAGCGCTTTTAGTCAAACCTTCTTTTAAATACCGATAATAATGGACCATTAGCTCTTTTGATTTTGCGTCATCCACCTTCCAAAGTGTCATGATAATGCTCTTTGCTCCGGCATAGGAAAAGCCCCTGGCCAGACTAATGACGCCCTCTCCCCCCTGCAGTTCGCCAATGCCGGTTTCGCAGGCGCTGAGTACTACCATTTCCGCATTCAAATCTAAATTATATAGTTCCCGCACGTACAGTCGTTCATTTTCATCAATCGAATCCGGAATTTCCGTAAACGCCAAAAAAGAGGCTTTACCAATCCGATTATTGGCCAGACCGTGAGTTGATAGGTGAAGTATGCGATAATCGGGAGCCAAGGATAAAAATGCGGCCTTGGTTGCTTGCTGGTCAATCAGTGCTTTCCCACCAACCATTCTTTTAATCGACTTTACCTCGGGTTGATTAAAATCCAAAGGGCCCAGATTTCCACGGGTATGGCCTTCTAAGGCCAGGTCGGTCGTGCGAACTTCAAATGATGGCGCGACCCCCAGGACTTTTCCGCGGCCCTGAATTGGCTGCTCTCTCATTTCCTGCCAAAGCACAGCCGAGTAGTTGTAACTGATCTGATGTTCTCTGATCAAAAAATCAAAGTCCCGGAATGGTGCTCCAGAAGCCGGTAATTCCTGCAGCAGTGCATCAAAGGGTACATATCCCAAAATACCATCCGGTATAATGATCAATTGCTTTGGAAGACCATCCGCGACAAGTGGAGATATCAATTTCTGAAAAAGAAAATAAGCTGCCTCCTGATACTGTTGTAACGAGGATTGGTAGGTATCCGCATTATTTAATGAACTGCCGGCCTGGGCTGTCTGTTGACCATAGATCCCGTTCCTCATCTGCCGTACCTGCTTTTCTAATTCAGCTTTTGAAACCTCGGATTTGTAGACCTTTATCTCCTTTGCCATTAATTTAAAGATGAGGGTAAATTCATCTCCCACGAAATATTCAATCAAAGTCCCGGTAGGGGGCAACAGTGTTTCTTTAATCGTATTCGATAGAATGACCGTAGTATCGTATTTAGCCGCAAAATATCTGGGATACTCGTTTTCCATTTGATCGATTATCTGCCGATGCTTAGTCCTAAGTGTGAAAAGGTTCGAATGGAGTTTTGCCAGCTGTTTTTCGGTAAGGCTGCCAGCTGTTATGGATGGAGTGCCAGACCGCAATGCCTGAATATCGGATTCCACATCTGAGAGATCGAGCTCCAAAGATTTTTCCGCTTGGATCAATTCTTCAGGAATACCCGCATACCGTTTGGCTCCGTCTCCTCTAAGACTTTCCAACAACAACATACTTTTGCCCTGTTCCATCAATTTGAAAATGGCCTCTTCATAGCGGGTGTCCCGAGTTTGCTGCAAAAGCACCACATTTGCTTCCAGCGCACGTTCAAAGAGTTTTCGATTAAAACTCAGGATTTGAGATTTGGCATTTTTACCGTCATATCCAGCTCGAATCGTATTGATCAATTGGATCGACTGATCATAATAGGCCGCAGCCAATTTGAGCTTATCCAGTGATTGTAGTACCCGTGATTCCCGAAAAGCTAAATTGGCTTTCGCTCCAATCAATTTTTGGTATTCAGATAAATCTACCGCCCGGTCAGCCAATAGTTCGGCTCCATCATCCATCACGATCAATTTCTCCGATCGATCCAAAAAAGAATGGGCCAATTCGAAATTGTTTGATGCCTGATAGCCCTCCGCCAACCCCCGGCAAGCCTCCGAAACCTTTACGGGTTGGTCTTCCGCACTCTCCTCCAGGACAGAAAGCGCATTGTTAAAGGCACGACGAGCCTCCGTGGGTTTGCCCATTTCCAGGTAACAATTGCCCGTTATATTAAATGCATGAGCAACATGAGGATGATTGGACTGTCCTGCCTTCCGATAGTACTGAATCGCTTTTTTCAAGAAGCCCTCGGACCTTTTATAATCCCCTTGATCCATATATACCGCTCCCATATTGTCCAGAATATCTGCCATGCCAAAGGGATTGTTCGTCAAACTGTCGATCCGATAAGCTTTCCTCAAATATTCCAAAGCTTCTTTATGAGCCCTTTGCCCAAGGTATGCATTACTTATGTTGTAGTAAAAGTCAGTCAATGCTGCGTCATCCGGACCGATAATCTTCAAAAAAAGATCCAAGCTTTTCTGATATAATGTAACAGCCGACTCATAGTCACCTTCATAGATGGCGGAGGTACCCAACTCCATAAAAATGTAAATGTAATCCTCTGAATCGGTGGCTTGCGCGGCCTCCATGATTTGTTGCGCTTTCCGGCAGTAGGTTCTGGCTCGCTCCGTTCTCCGCCATTGATTACAACTTTCACACAAATTCAGATAAGAAATGGCCAGTCGTTCATCATTATCCGGAAAATTTGCTTCCTGAAAACGAAGGATCGCAAGATCCTGATCAATCGATTTGCGAAATTCTCCCTGCACAAAATATCTTGTTGAAAGTAGATTCCGCACTTCCAGGAGATCATCATCAACCGGTAAGCCATTCGTCTCATAATATTGTACGATCTCTTCTGCTGTCGCAATTATTTGATTGCCATTCTTCCGTTCTTGGAAAGTTTTGAGCGTTTCCATTTTTTTTGAAACTTCAGCCAGCTGTGCAGCTGTTTGGCCACTTAAAAATGGCGTAGTGGAGAGTAATGAACAGATGAAAATGGCAGAGTACTGGATCAGTCGGGGTTGAGGGGTGGTCATCAAATGAAAAATTATAATATGTCGTAAGATAATCAAATCTTGGATTCCTATTCAGTAACGATCCATCTATTGTTTTGGTTTTTGTTAATTGTGGGACTTTTGATGCTGTGGTTGCTATGGCGGCTATGGTTGCTGTGGCTACTATGGCTGCTGTAGAAGCAACAGTAACCATAGTCACCATAGTAGCAATAGCAGCAACAGAAACCACAGCCCTCACAGATATACATTAAGTTTTAGCCGTATATTTGTTTTGCCTTCGTATCTTGTTGCAGGTTCCAATGAATAGGCCATTTCTTAAGGTTCTATCTAATAAATGATCCCAAAACCAAAACTGCCGCGGTCCAACCGAATCGGCAGTCGGCAGATCGAAAGCCCGATGAACTTGGTAAAATCAACGATCAATCCTTACATTTTGACTATTGAAGACTCTACCCTATGAAATTATTTTCTAAAAGTAATTGTAGCATCCGCTACCAACCGGAAGCGATCGTAGAAATTGTTCGGAAAAATACCGAGGAGAAGGAGCGAATGATCAATGTCGTTATCGAAGATTTGTGTAAGTGCAAATACTTCGAAAACACCATTTACCGCTTTGTACTGAACAATGGTGGCAGTCGCCTCAAAGCCGAAGAAGTGATCGAAGAAGGGCTGATCAAACTCTGCGAACTCATTAGAATCGGGAAATACGCAGGTGGCAAGCTGGAGTCATTCGCCATCCAGATTTGTAAGAATTTGTGGTTGAATATGAGGCGAAAAAAGGATGAACAGCTACAGTTGACCGACGATTTGTTGACCATCGATCGCCCCGAATACAGTACCCCGGAGAGCCAGATGACTATGGCGGAGCGTACTGAAATACTGGGGCAGGTATTGCGAGAATGTCTATCGGAAAGTTGTCGACAAATACTACATCTGAAACTCGTCGAAGGAAAACGACACGAGGCCATTGCCCAATTGCTGGGATTGGCCAATGCCAACAGTTCGAAAGAAAAGTTAAACCGATGTAAAAAAAGCGCCCTAAATTGTATTGAAAAAAACTCGAAATACGACGCTCTTATGAAGTCAGTTGATTTTTTCGTGAAAAAGAAGATCCCACATGGAAACAGACAACTACAATGAAAAAATTGATGCTTATCTCGACGGGGAAATGGCAGGTGAAGAGTTGGCGCAATTCGAACAATTGCTTAAAACCAATGAAAAACTAGAAAAAGCCGTGAAAAACAACCTGCTACTTAGAGAGGGCCTGCTCCAAATCGATCGCGAAACCAAGTTGCGCAATGATATTCGCAAATGGCGTTCGGAAGTGCAACAACAAAATCCCCCACAACCCACGCTAAGACCCCTAAGAACTCGTCTGGCGATAGCCGCCAGCATTCTGATCCTCATTGGGATGGCAACTTTTTTATGGGTACCGACATTTTATACCGATCAACACATCGCCGCTACGGTATACGAAAATGACCTTCCAAAATTAAAGACACGATCGGCAGATGGTGAAAACCCTATGCAAATTGCTTCTTTAGCACTTGCCAATGAAAATTACCCCGAAGCCATTGCCAATTTTAAGTTATTGCCACAAAACGACCGGGCCCTTTACGGATTGGCCCATGCTTACTACCTATCTGGTGACTACGACAATGCAGCTGCATCCTTTCGTACCCTGCAAAGTCGCAATAATCCCGAGTTTCAGGAACGTGCTCAGTGGTATCTTTTACTGAGCCTGCTGGCCGGTAACAAAGCTTCAGAAGAAGCGGAAACGCTACTAAATAAAGTAATTTCCGATGGCGGTTTTTATAGTGATCAAGCTACCGGGATCAAAAAGAAGCGGCAGAGTTTTTGGCGCAGATGATTTAAATGTTGCTCCAATGCGATCGTAGAATTCAATTCATCGTCCAGGCGCATAAAGCATCACCTGCTTAACGCTTCTCCAAGAAGAACTGCTTCAATAAAGCACTACACTCTTCCATCAGTATACCAAATTCCAACTTTGTTTTGGGGTGCAACATCCTTTTCCCGTATTGCATGAACCCCCGTTTTTCATCCGGCGCCCCATAAACCAGGCGATCCAACTGGGCCCAATATAGCGCCCCTGCACACATAAAGCAGGGTTCCAGTGTAACATAGAGCGTGCAATCCCGCAGGTACTTACTATCGAGAAAATTAGAAGCGGCAGTCAAGGCAATGATTTCGGCATGGGCGGTCACATCCTTGAGTTTTTCCGTCATATTGTGTCCGCGTCCGATCACGCGCTTACCACTCACTACAACAGCTCCAACCGGGACTTCACCTTGTTCGTAAGCCAGTTCCGCTTCCCGCAAAGCTTGCCGCATAAAATATCGATCGTCATATACCTCTATCATGCAATTATTTTTTTCCACATTCTGTGGAAAATTACGAGTATTTGTTTAAATTAAGTGTCCTATCTTGGGACAATGATAAAAAAATTTTCCCCTCTCCTGACGGTATGCTTAGCAGCTTTGTCGGGACACGTTACAGCTACTATCACCTAAACTAAATCAGCAGGTTTAATTAACGGGATGAAACGGAGTTTTGCCCCGAGCACATCATTTTTAAACCGTATCTAATCAATTGCACCATGTTGGAGAATACTATGCAGGCAATAGACACAAAAATTCAACCGATTCCAAGAGAAGAAGTCGTCAAAGCCAGTGTCGATTATTTTGATGGCGACGAATTGGCCGCTAATGTCTGGGTCAATAAATATGCGCTAAAAGATTCATTTGGCAATATCTACGAGCGCACTCCGGATGATATGCACCGACGAATTGCCAGAGAGCTTCACCGGATCGAGTCCAAATACCCCAATCCGCTCAGCGAAGAAGAAATTTTTGCGCTGGTCAAAAACTTCAAATATATTATTCCGCAGGGTAGTCCCATGGCAGGTATTGGCAATGACTTGCAGTATTCCTCTTTATCCAACTGTTTCGTGATTGGGAATGGCGCCGACTCCTATGGTGGCATCATCAAGTCTGATGAAGAACAGGTTCAATTAATGAAAAGGAGAGGTGGTGTCGGACAAGACCTCTCTCACATCCGCCCCAAGGGAAGTCCGGTCATGAATAGTGCCTTATCTTCCACCGGTATCGTCCCCTTTATGGAACGCTATTCCAATTCTACCCGCGAGGTAGCTCAGGATGGCCGACGTGGTGCACTAATGTTGACCGTTTCCATTAAGCATCCCGATGCAGAGGATTTCATCGACGCTAAAATGGAAAGTGGAAAGATCACTGGTGCAAATGTTTCCGTCCGGATCGACGATAATTTTATGAAGGCAGCAGTTGCAGGTACAAAATACACCCAGCAATTTCCGATCTATAGCGAAGATCCCGTCTTCAAAAAAGAGATTGACGCGCGCCAGTTATGGAAAAAAATCATTCACAATGCCTGGAAATCTGCCGAACCCGGTGTACTATTCTGGGACACCATCATTCGCGAATCCGTTCCCGATTGTTATTCAGACCAGGGTTACCGTACCATTTCAACCAATCCATGTGGCGAAATCCCATTGTGTCCTTATGACAGCTGCCGCTTACAAGCCATCAATTTGTTCTCCTATGTAGAGGCGCCCTTCACCGAAGCTGCTTGGTTCAATTTCAAAAAGTTTGAACAACACGTACAATGGGCTCAACGCATGATGGACGACATCATCGATCTAGAAATTGAAAAAATTGATCGCATCATTGAGAAGATCGATGGCGATCCGGAGCCCAGTAAGATTAGATCCGTAGAGCGGGAACTCTGGGAAAAGATCCGCAAAACCTGTGTAGAGGGAAGAAGAACCGGTCTGGGGATTACTGCCGAAGGAGACATGTTAGCAGCACTAGGTTTGCAATACGGAACCGACAAGGCCATTGAATTCTCTGTAAAAGTACACCGAAGCCTGGCCTTGAGCGCTTACCGGGCGTCTGTCAAACTGGCCAAGGAGAGAGGGGCTTTCAACATTTATGATCCTCGGAAAGAAGAAGACAATCCCTTTATTCAACGACTGGGAGAAGCCGACCCACAATTGCTACTGGAAATGAAGGCCTTCGGACGCAGGAACATAGCCTTGTTAACAATTGCTCCAACGGGAACCACGAGTCTGATGACCCAAACTACTTCGGGCATTGAACCTGCTTTTCTAATCAGCTATACTCGAAGGAGGAAAGTAAATCCAAACGACAAGGACGTCAACGTTACTTTTGTTGATGAAGTCGGTGATCACTGGGAGTCTTACAATGTATTTCATCATAAATTCATCACCTGGTTGAAGGCCAATGGCCACGATGTTGATGTCGTGACAAAGTTATCGGCCGAGCAATTGCAACCAATCATCGAACAATCACCTTTCTACAAAGCAACGGCCAACGACATCGATTGGGTTCAAAAAGTTAAGATGCAGGGAGCTATCCAAAAATGGGTCGATCACTCGATCAGTGTCACAGTAAATGTTCCGGCGGAAACAACGGAAGAAATGGTCCGTGCCATCTACGAAACAGCATGGGAGGTTGGCTGTAAAGGATGTACGATCTATCGGGATGGATCTCGATCGGGCGTACTCATCTCCGACGATAAAAAGGAAGAAAAAGCAGAAGGTCCGGGTTTTCGTGAAACCATGCCTCCAAAACGGCCCGAACGCTTGGAGGCAACCATTGTTTCCTTTAAAAACAATGAGGAAGATTGGATTGGCGTAATTGGCCTGTTTGAGAATCGCCCGTACGAGATTTTCACCGGAAGGGCAGAAGATATGTTCAAACTGCCGGAATACGTTACCAAAGGTTGGGTGCTCAAAAATAAAGATGAAGTCAGTAATTCACGTTACGACTTTCAGTTTCTCGATCGCGACGGTTACCGGGTGACCATCGAAGGGTTATCACGCTCTTTCAACAAAGAATACTGGAACTATGCTAAGCTGATCTCCGGAGTTATTCGTCACGGCATGCCCATCGTGAAAGTAGTCGACCTGATCAATGGTTTAAATGTTGTTGACGATTATATCAACACGTGGAAAAACGGGGTGGTCAGGGCGCTTAAAAAGTTTGTCCCCGACGATGTACAACCATCGGAAAGTCAATGTCCAAGCTGTGAAGATCCGGACGGTTTGATCTACAAAGAAGGATGCCTGCTTTGTAAGAGCTGCGGGTATTCCGAATGCGGCTAAGATACCAATCTTGCCTGCCGGGGCCCGGAGAACTGATCCGGACCCCGGCACACAAATCTGCTTAAAAAACTTTTCATTTTAATTCGGTTTTCCATACCTTCGCGCATGGAACCATTAAAATTAGACCAAAGTAAATTATTGGGAGAAGCACTAACTTACGACGACGTTTTGTTAGTACCTTCCTACTCTGAAATCTTACCTCGAGAAGTTGATATCAGCACCAATTTAACGCGAGAACTACGACTGAATGTACCCATCGTTTCTGCTGCCATGGATACCGTTACGGAAAACAAATTGGCCATAGCCATTGCTCGACAAGGAGGAATTGGCATCATCCATAAGAACATGGCCATTGAAGACCAGGCCGAACAGGTCAGAAGCGTCAAAAGATCGGAGAGTGGAATGATTGTCGATCCCGTAACATTGACTGCGGAAGCTCAGGTTAGAGATGCCCTCGATCTGATGCGAAAATTCAAGATCGGTGGTATTCCCATTGTGGACTACCAAAACAAACTGATCGGAATTTTAACAAACAGGGATTTGAGGTTTGAAACCATGCTCGACCGGCCGGTCAAAGATCTAATGACCACCAACAACCTGATCACCGCACCAATTGGAACTGATCTTGATCAGGCAAGAGAAATTTTGCAACGGCATAAGATCGAAAAATTGCCGGTGGTAGACGACCACAAGACCCTGGTTGGACTCATTACCTATAAGGACATCATGAAAGTGCAGGATTACCCCAATTCCTGTAAGGATGCTCTGGGGCGCTTGGTGGTAGGTGCTGCCGTTGGAATTACTCATGATATGTTCGACCGGATCGAATCACTCGTCAAAGTGGATGTTGATGTCATTTGTGTCGACACTGCGCATGGGCATTCTCAAGGTGTGCTTAACGCCGTTAAAAATGTCAAGAAGTCCTTCCCCGACCTGCAGCTGATTGCCGGCAACGTTGCTACTTACGAAGGAGCGGAAGCACTCATAGAAACAGGGGTCGATGCTGTAAAGGTAGGGGTTGGACCAGGTAGTATTTGTACGACCCGGATTGTTGCCGGAGTGGGTGTCCCGCAACTTTCTGCCATCATGGCGGCTTCTGCAGCCGCCAAGAAAAAAGGCATTCCCATCATCGGCGACGGAGGGATCCGTTATACGGGCGATATTGTCAAAGCCATTGCTGCCGGAGCAGATACCATCATGGCTGGCGGACTGTTTGCAGGCGCAGAAGAAGCACCCGGAGAAACCATCATTTACGAAGGCCGTAAATTTAAAATATACCGAGGCATGGGCTCGTTGGGAGCCATGAAATTAGGTTCGAAAGATCGATATTTTCAAGATGTCGAAGACGACATTAAAAAACTGGTACCGGAAGGAATCGAGGGCCGAGTTCCTTACAAAGGTACGCTGGCCGAAGTCATGATCCAGTATACGGGTGGGCTTCGTGCAGGAATGGGCTACTGCGGTGCTGCCAATGTGAAGGCACTTCAAAAAGCAAATTTCGTCAAAATCACCGGAGCAGGTGTCTTGGAAAGTCATCCTCATAATATTACAATTACCAAAGAATCGCCCAATTACACTCGAAGTTAAAGTGGCAACGGAAAAGAGATTGGATAAATCCTTTTACCTCCAAAAGGACGTCCTGACAGCTAGCAAGGCATTATTAGGTAAATACCTCGTAAGCAACATTGATGGCCGCATTACGACGGGCATGATCGTAGAAACCGAAGCCTATCGCGGTTCCGATGACAAAGCCTGCCATGCCTACAACAATCGTTATACAGAACGAACTAAAGTCATGTACCGCGAGGGTGGCGTTGCCTATGTATACTTGTGCTATGGTATTCATCACTTGTTCAATGTAGTGACGGGCAAGCAAGGAGAAGCACATGCCGTTTTGATCCGTGCCCTTGAGCCGATCGACAATATTGCGACCATGCTCCAGAGGCGCAAGATGACAAAGATCCAACCAAGAATGACGGCTGGCCCCGGCACGTTAACAAAAGCTTTGGGAATCACAACCCAATATTCTGGTATTAGCCTCGTTGAAAAGGATACGCCCATCTGGATTGAAGACCGAGGCACTAATATCATTGAAGATCAGATTATTGCTAGCCCCAGAGTGGGCGTTGACTATGCGGAAGAGTGTGCTGCATGGGATTGGCGCTTTCGGGTTAAGGACTCGCGTTGGACCAGTAAGGCGAAATGACGAAAACTGTTAATTTTGTTTAAGTTGTTCCGAGTTCGAACCAAAAAACAACCTTCAAATATGATCAGACTGACAATTATCCTACTGTGTTTCTTCATTTTTCGCCAGGCAGGAGCACAAGATGTCGGTAACAAAGACGAAGTATACGTCGAATACATTGCTTCCGTCAAATTTCATGTTGACGGGCTATTCCTTAGTGTTCCCATCGTAGACATTCGCTCATCGGCCCAATTAGCTCTGTCTTTCGACGATCTGGATGGAGATGTAAGAGATTATACCTATACGATTGTACATTGTGATCGCAACTGGCAGCCCTCTGAGTTGTCGGAGCTGGATTATATAGAAGGCTTCACGGGAGAGCGGATTGAAACTTTCGAATTTTCCTTCAAAACCATGACGCAATACACCAATTACAAACTAGTATTGCCCAATAACGATCTGGCTTGGAAATTATCGGGAAACTACTTACTCCACATCTTCGATGAAGATGGTTATCCCGTTATTACCCGTCGTTTTATGGTGATCGATCCCATCGTCAGGGTTACGCCGAAAATCGTTGTTCCCAGTCGCGTCAACAAATCAAGGACTCACCACGAAATCGACTTTCTGGTCGACCACGAACGTTTGGATATCCGAAACCCAAGGATTGAGATCAGTGCCTCGGTGCTACAAAATGGCCGTTGGGACAATGCTGTCACGGATATCAGCCCCGTTTTCACCAAGATCAACCAGTTGGTTTTTGACCATCAGGACAAGGTAATTTTTGAAGCCGGCAAAGAATTCCGATTCCTGGATTTACGCAGTTTCCGATTCAGGCCCGAAAACATCTCAGCGATTGAACGGGACGCCAACGGTTACCGTATCATTCTCTACAAAGATGCAGAAAGACAGAAAAAGACCTTCTTTTCAAGAGAAGACCTCAATGGGCGGTTCATCATCGAAAACAGTGATCAAAATAACACCAAATTTGATCTCAACAGTGACTATGCGGACATTCTCTTCTCCCTTTCCATTCCCCAATTTGTCGACAAGGAGGTGTATATCTTTGGAGGAATGACTGATTGGCAATTAAAAGACCAGTACAAAATGGTGTACAACAATGCAGTAAATGCGTATGTGGGAATTGCCAAGCTAAAACAAGGCTTCTACGATTATGGTTATGCGGTCAAATCAACGCTGGACAAAGACTCCGTTGCCGATCTTTCAGAGATCGAAGGCAACTGGTATGAGACCAATAACAACTATACAATTCTCATTTACTATCGCCCTTTTGGTGGCCGCTATGACCAAATCATCGGTACCTCCACGTTTTCTTCAAGACGTTAATCATTATTGACGGGGCACATCTTTCACACACCGAACGGAATAAGCTGCGGTCTTCTTTCCATAGTATCGGAACAGAGTTCGACTGGTGCCCGAGAAAGCATAGTACCATACCTCAGCATTATCTTTCTCCGTACCGGTCCAATAAAAAGCATTCACCTTCAAACCGGAAAAGAAATCCCGGTCTTTCACACTGCTGGGATTCAGATTGATCATACCGCCAGGTTTAGCCTCAAAACCAGAATGACCCTTGGAGCTAAGTGCTTTAAAGGCTTTTTCACCGGACCCCTTGCTACCATCATAAGAGCCACCGAAGTGATTGATCAGACCTTGCCAATCATCGATTGTAGGCAGTCGCCAATCTTCTCCCAGACAAGTGCATGCCAATTGCGCACTTTCCCAGGTGTAAAGCCGACCGTAATCCTCGCATAAGCGCTGATCGTCATCGTAGCAAAACGATTCAAAAGTAAAGCAAGAGAGATTTTCTGCTAACCAGATCTGGTTGTTAAATTCAAGCGTTGCATATTCGTGGGCAGATGGGCTCAAACCGGTGGCAAACATTAGCGTATAGAACATAAACCAGCCCATAATGAAGGAATTATGCTTTATTGGAATCCTTTACTTTCCGCAGAAATATTCGTCCTTTTTCGCGGTGTTCTTCAAATGACTTCCCGACTTCCTGCCAATAACCATCCAGTTTGGATTCATATATGCTTCTTTCAAAAATCAGTTCATATTTTCGAAAAAACGGTGGATAGAAGTCACTGCCTTCGATCGGAATAAACTCGATATCTCGAAAATATATTGACCGGTCCTGATAGAATGAACCGTAAACATTCATTTCGACCGGTTCGGCATCATCGCGGTAGATCGTTGCACGCCCCTGCCAGCGTTTACCGTCTTTCTTCAAATACAGTTCGAACTTGTAACCAACTTTTGAGTAAATGCTACCCGTCAATACTCCTTCCCAAAGCCCTTCAAGGCCGTTTTGTGCTTCTATGGAAAGGCAATGTATTAGGGCCATCAAAAAAATCAGGGTGTATCGTTTGGTCATAAGTCAGGTAAAAATTGTGATCAGTATTCGAATATAAAAATCCCCATAGTTTTCGCGTTTGTTTGGGCGTATTTTAACAATTGGAGCTTCCGTACTGTGATGCTTCGGTGCCCTTGACGGCCACCTTGATGCTCTGATCCTACGTTGGTCACGTTGCGCTCTCACTTGCCAAAGTTGCCAGAAGTGTTTGGGATCATCCTAATATCAATCGGGCCATCAAGGCCAAGAAGCATCATAGCATCATAGCATCATAGCATCATAGCATCATAATTATAAAATGATGCAAAAAACAAGAAAATTGTTGTACCATGCACAGAAAAACTACTTCTCCGGAAAGATCCCCCATAAATTCTCTACCGACCTACCCCAACAATCCATTCGCTGCAACTCGGGAATCCGGGGTTGGTAAGCCTGAACCAAGGTCGTAGGATGATACTTAACATTACAGTTCAGATCGTCCAAGTAGAGGATGTCTCCATTCGTTTTATCGGCCAGACAAGTGTATTCGGCAAATGCTTCGGTGTTAGAAAAACTGGCATTGAGAAAAGTGAGAATGTGAATGGTGATGTTCTTCCTGGTCAGTTGTTCTACCCACTCGCAAATGTCTAACCCTCCGGCAGTACAGACATTGGCGCCATCGCTAACCAGAAAGATGGTTTTTTTGGTCTTGTTTTTATTGGAAAACAACTCGGGAGATTGTTCCATCATGGTTAAGAGCGGTGTAGTCCCGTCTGGCACTAGAAATTCAATGGCATAGCGCATATCTCTTTCGCTTAATTCGCCGACTTGATGCCATAGACGAGGCGGATCCGGACAATCGCCACCAATGGTGCCGATACCTACCTGGATCGAATCCGGGATTTGCATAACCAGTTCAAGGGCGGTCTCTTTCATGATGGAAAAGCGAGTGGTATCTTGACATTGGACACTCTCCTGGACCATAGACCCTGAATTGTCGAGCATTAAGAGCACCTCCTGGTAATCCTGAAAATTGAACGCGGAAAGAATGCTCTGCGGCAACTCCGTCAGCGAGGGAACGGATGCTGTAAAAAGATCACTAAATACGCCGCTTGAGTCGAAAGAAATACTGGGTGTAACATCCAGCGAATCACAAATGAGACCGTAGTTATGCCAAGCAGCAGCATTCGCACCGTTTAGTGTGAGGGCTTTTTCGAAATACGCAAGAGCCCTCAGCATATCTCTTCGATGAACATGGTAGTGGGGTCTGACATCTGCTTTGATATGCGCACCTTTACCTTGATTGAGTACCGTACAATAACCAAGTGCGTTGTAGTACAAGCTCAGCATTCGATCATTGCCCATTTGCTCTTGAACTTCTATGCTCTTTTTGATCGACTTCACCGCCTTATAAAAGCGGTCGGATTGAGCATTCGCCATTCCCTCAAAGAAGTTAAACAATGCCAATTGCTGCTGGTAATCTTCGCCCAATTCATCCATTTTGCCCCGGACTTTCTGGAGAATTTTTAATCCTCTCTCGGATTTGCCGGAATGGGTTAAACTCATAGCGTAAGAAGTCGCAAAATAGAAATTGTCCGGAGAGGAGGAATAAGCCTTCTGAAAGTGTTGTAAAGCTTTTCGGTAATCCTCTTTCTGGAAGTACAAAGTACCTTTATAATGGTTTTTATACGCAGCTTTCTTACCCGTATTCACTTCGGCAAGTGCCTCTGTTTCCGCACCGGAGAAGGGGAGATACACAAAGGGGTCGATCGTCCATACAAGGGCATCAAGACAAATCCAGAGATAAAAGATAATTGTCATAGGAGGCCAGTTTCCTCACCTATATTAGTTCAATTTTTTCACAATGGCAACCGGAATAACCAATTCGATAACGATCAATGCATTATCTTGATTGCTTGCAAATTGTTTCCGGTTCGCAAAACTATAACGTAGGGTCCGCGTGGAAGGTATTTTGCACCTGGAATCATCATATGTAGCCTTTGTATACCCGATTCCTGGATCCCAGAATAAAGAGTGGCCAATGCCTGTCCGTCCATACTCAGCAAAAATATTTCCGAATGAGTAGCTTCTTCCAATTGATATTGCATGGTAATCTCGTCTACAAATGGATTAGGGCCGACGGATGGCTCATTCACCATCTTCGGACTTTGCTCCAAACGCATCGGGGGTGGCCAATGAATTCCTTCTCCCAGTCTTTGAATCCGCCCCTCTCCTCCTTCGGGATATTGTGCCGCAAGGACATTTCCACGCAATTGGAAAACCAGGTAGTTGGCCAGTGATTGTTGGCTGCTCACACCAATAGAAGTGAAGGCATTGCCTGGCATTGGATAACCATTCCCTCCCCTAGCTAAAACATCGGTTGTTGCCATGCGAACCACCGGGGCCCCTTCGACAACCTCGCCATTTTCCACCATAGCCCGGCCATCATTCAAGAGAATGGATATCACTCTTGAACCCTCTCGAATTACATTGCCGGCCACATCTAATTCGCGCGGAAGTCCGGCTGGGTCATACACCATTCTAAACCCGGCAATTTGAGCAAATTGCTCCCCAGAAGTTTCTACATCGCTAAGGGCCTGTTCCATAATACCCTTTAGCTGTCTAGCGGTTACCTCCTCCACAACGGTCACAAATTCCGGGAGGGGCAAGACATCGAAGGTAAAAGAGTCGCCAAGCGGGCTTAGTCCGGGAACTAATATCGAAGTGGGGCTACTGCGAGCCCCCTGAATCGCAATGTCCGATGAAGAAAGGCCATACAGAGGCGCAAAAAAATTGGCTTGCCAAAGCAATGCATCGGCAATTAAATTTCCGGCATTCGTTTCCCGACTTCGCATCGATTCTATCTGGGCATCAAGTGCAACTTCAGTACCTCCGATAATGTTATTGGGGAGCGACTCCACAAATTGAGTAACCGGGAGTACTACTTCTGTTGTCAATTGCTCATCCGGATTATCTGTCTCTACCCTCACCAGACCACTGCTCTCCTCTACCGAAACTACCTCACCGAAACGGTCAAATGATAGATTCAGCTGCCCAATGTAAGCGTACTTCCCTGGTGTATGAACCAAGTATACGGTACGTCCACTTAAATCCTCCATTGTCAGCAAATACGGTTCAGCTATAGCTTCAGCTCCCTCGTCACCTCCTGCCACTACTACATCAACTCCATTGAGCATTGAAATCAACTCAAGCTCTAATTCCAGGTTATTCAAATGGCTGATCAAAACAATTTTGTTGATGCCATCGGCAATCAATTGTTCTGCCTCCGAATTCACGATCATTGCCAGGTTATCCAAAGCTTTCGTATTTCTCGGACTCGATAAGAAGGCAATCTCCGGCGTAGTAACGCCAATAATGCCAATCTGTTCCTCTCCTTTTTGAACAACGATACTTCTTTGTATTCTCCCGGTCTCCACCATCGCATTCAGTCCGGGCTCGCCTGAAAAGTCAAGATTGGCACAAAGAAACGGTGGTGGGTTTTCCAAGCCAAAATCACGAATGAATTTTTCCAACACAAATGGCCCCAGATCGAATTCCTGCTCTCCAATTCCGATGGCGTCATATCTAAAACTGCTTTGAGCCACCACATCGTAGTACGGCCCTCGACTTCGACGAATGCCAGCCGTAAAATCTTTTCCGGCAGCAAAGTTATCTCCGGCGGAAACCAG
>JANQRV010000569.1 GCA_028284395.1 Saprospiraceae bacterium | reverse complement strand
TTGGACCGCTTCCCGAAAGAAAGGGTTCGATTCGAAACGCTGAACCTCCTCTTCGCTCATCGGGCCTCCCTGCAGGTGAAAACTCTTCTGGGATGCTATGGAAAGCCCCCTGTAATAGTCGCTGTCGATGGTACACAAATAGCGTTTGGCGGGCACGTGTAACCGAATGGGTTCGGTGACTGCAGCGGGGAAAAAGTCGCCCAGATATTTGGCGCCAATTGATTCGTGGCGATCGTCCTTCAGCGTTGGGTTGTTTTTTTCCAGGGGATCTTCGGCCAGCATATGTCCAATGTCGTGCAGCAATGCAGCGGTAATCATTTCATCAGACTGACCTTGAGTCTTGGCCAGATGGGCAGCCTGCAAACCATGGACATATTGTGTGACCTCCTCCTCGTAGTGGTTTTGGCCGAATTTTTTCATATAGGCAAAGAGCAGATCTACTTTTTCATGGGCGTCGGCCTGCTGCAGTTGGAGGTGTAAATTCTGATTTTCTTGTATCATGATTAACTTTTTTGTCGATGGATTTGCTTTACTACCCCGCAATGCTCATCGGAGTCGACCCCAAACCTTCATCTCATAAATTACTGCCGAATCCCATACTCCGTGCTGATCACCGATGATGACCTTTACGTATTTGGCCTTCACCGGTTCGAACGTGAACTCCTGAAAAGGTGTCTTTTTGTTCAGGGCGTTGAGGGGCTTAAATACGCCTACTGAAGTAAACGAATCTTCTGTCATTTCCATGCTAACCAGGATTTCGAAATCGACGGGGTGGCTGCTGTTTCGATTGGGGATGTAGAAGTCGACCCGGTCAATCGTTGCGGTCCGTTCTTCATTAAAATTATAAATGGCCCATTCGTATTTACTGACGGTTTGTGGCTTCAATTCACCGTCGGCCAAGGCCTCGATCTTGGCATTGGAAACAATGGCGGCCTCCGGTCCATTCTCGGGAGCTAACAGATCGAGGTACTTACCACTGATCTCCGATGCTTTCTTAACGCGGAAAAGCGAGGGGTCTATGGATTTGGCCTTTGACCTCGTTTCGTAAGCTTTCTGCAATTGTCCATTTTTCTCGTATGCAGTTGCCAGATCGAGGTATAGGTTGGCGATTGGCGCTTGTTGCACCAGCTGTTCTAATTGTTCGATGGCCAGCGGATAGTTCTCTTGTTTCATGGCGGCGAGCCCCGACTGCAGTTGCTGTTTCAAGTCTTCCAATTGTTCCTTCAGCTCCGGTTTCTCTTCGGCGAGTGCTTCCAATTCCTGTTGGACCGAACGAACGGAGGAAACCACGGTCTCCTGCCCACCACTTAAGTTTTGTAAACCAAATACACCAAAGCCTCCCACCAGGACGATACCGCCCAGGATGGCCCAAAATTGCCATTTGCCGAGGGCGTTGACCACTTGTTTGTTAATGGTGTTGCCCGAGCCAATTACGACATCCTTGCTGCCCTCGACCTGGATGTGACTACCCGTTATGTTGGTCGTATTTTCAATCTTCTGATTCATGACCGGAGCTGGCGGCATTTCTTCTTTTGCGGGGTCGATGGAGGGTGGAGGGCTTGGTTCGCCCGCTTCGGTCTGAGCTAGCAGGTCCAGTGCACTGGAAGTGATTCGATTTCTTTCGCGACTGGCTTCTTCGGCGCTGATCACGTTGTCGAGTTCTTGTTTCTCCAGGTGAGCAAAGTTGGATTTTAAAACTAAGACGGATGGCTCCCAGTCTGGGGCGTGTTCGCGAATGTGGTGATGCAGTTTTTTGAGGGCCTTTTTTAGGTTGCCCTCGGCGAATATGGTTTGGATATCTTTCACAGGTGTAGTTTAGGAGTAATATACGTGATTTTGAGGATCACTTCCTGCGTCGCGAAAAATTAATTCGGCAAAAAAAGAGCCCGATAGTGATCACATTTTTTCAAAGGCTTTAACCCCAAAAGCCCTCCGGAGCCCGAAACGACCGTTTCGGGCTCTTTTGTCATTGGTCATCATCCAAGAGGACCCTCTGCTTTAGACCCGATCATCTATTCATTTCGCAAAGCTTCCACCGGATTGCCAATTGCTGCTTTCAAAGCGTGATAGCCCGTCGTGATAAATACGATCAATAATACCGCTCCTAGAGCCAATCCATACAACCAATAATTCATATTGGTATGATAGGCAAAGGTGTCCAGCCATTTATGCATAAAAAACCAGGCGGCTAGAAAAGCGGGTAGTGCTGCAATGAGAACCAAATAGATGAAACTTCTGGTCAGCAGCAAGACGATGTCGGCATTTTGTGCGCCCACCACTTTTCTGATACCAATTTCTTTAGTGCGTTGCTCGGCTGTAAACGACGCCAAACCGAGTAGTCCGAGACCGGCAATGATGATCATGAGAACACTGAAAAGGGAGAAAATCCGGGCGCGAATCTGGTCGGCACGGTACAGTTCCATGAAGGATGCATCCATGAATTCGTATTCAAATGGTTGGTTGGGAAAGATGGCTTGCCAGGATCGCTCCACGTCTCGGATCAATCCGTTCAAGGAGTTGGCGTCCGGTACCTGAAAGCGCACATGTACCTGTGAATTATTGAATCTGGGGAGGAACATCAGGGAGGAAATTGGATCGTAAAGGGAAGTCTGATGAAAGTCTTTAACTACACCGATGACCCTGGCAATGGGCAAGGTATCGACCGGTGCGAGTTGCACACCCTGACCAATTGGGTCCGCCCAACCCATTCTCTTGACCATAGACTCGTTTACCAGGACGGCTAGAGTGCTGTCGGTTCCAAACTCACGATTGAAATTCCGACCTTGTACCACTTCGATGTTCAGGGTGGAGAAAAAGTCAAAATCGACGGCGTAATTATCTATACCGTACTGATCCATGGTCCCTTCATTTGACTGTACATTCATCACCTGTTTGTTGGGCCCCTGGCCCGGTGTCACAGAAGCCGATCCTACTTTTGTGATCGAAGGAAGATCTAATAATTTTTCACGAAGGACGGGGTATTTGGTTCTCGCTTCCCGACCTTGTAGAGAAAGAGTCATCACATTCTCCTTGTCAAAACCCAAGTGCTTGCTACGCAAATACTGCATCTGGTCGTAAATAACTCCGGTACCGGCCAGCATGAAAATGGTAATGGCAAATTGGATGGCCACCAAAGTTTTTCTCAAAGTGGGATTGCCGGAACCTTTGCCCAGGGACCCTTTCAATACCCCGATGGGTTGAAAACCGGACAGATAGAAAGCCGGATAACTACCTCCCAAAATCCCGGTCAATAGGATGATGCCTAGGATGCCAAACAGGACCGGTTTTGAGAGAAGCAAAGACGGATGCAATTGAAGGTCGAAAGCATCGTTGAATACCGGCAGGATGAGCAATGCCAGCAGATAACTCAATACAAGAGCCAGTAGGGCGAATGCAATTGACTCGCCCAAAAACTGTCGGATCAGCTGACTGCGATCCGATCCAAGTACTTTTTTGATTCCGACCTCCATGGAGCGTTTGGTGGCACGAGCCGTCGAGAGATTCATGTAGTTGATGCAGGCCAACAACAACATAAACACACCCACTGCTCCAAAAATGTATAGAAAACCCATTTCTCCCAGGGGTTCAGGCTCGCCTTCATACTGCGATTTAAGGTGAATATCAGCTAGTGCAATCACCTCGTACTTGACCTTGATGTCAAACTGGTCAAAAATAACGGCCACGTGTTTTTCTACAATTGACGATAGCTTATTTTCAAATGCTCGTAGGTCCGTTCCCTCTTTTAAGAGGACATAATTGTAGGTACTGAAGTTACCCCAGGCCCCAGGGGTCGGATTGTTAAATTGAGGAATGGAATTACTGGAAATCATGGCGTTGGCGATCAAATGGGAGTTGGCCGGCATGTCCCGGTAGACCCCGGTCACTTCGTACTCCCTGCCCGAAGGCGTTTTTACCGCCTTTCCAATGGGGTTTTGACTGCCGAAGATGCGTTTGGCGACCGACGTACTCAATGCAATGGAATTGGGTTTGATCAAAGCCTTGGCACCATCTCCCTGCACGAAGTCAAAACTGAAAACATCGCAAACCGTGGAATCGACCAGAAAGATCTTTTCCTCAAAAAAGAATTTGTCTTCGTATTCCAAACGGGTTCGACCATTGGAAAGAAAGCGAACGTACTCTTCTACTTCGGGGAATTCCTCCTTCAGGGTCGGGGCCAAAGGAGATTGAGTGACGGACCAGCGGAAGGCGTCGTCGGGCTCCGTTACGGCAGCCGAAACCCGGTAAATGTTGTCTACCTTGGTATGGTATTGGTCAAATCTCGATTCGTGGGCAATGTATAAGAGCACCAGCAGAGTGGCCGTCATACCAATGGTTAAGCCCAAAAGATTGAGGATTGCGTAAACGGGCTGCCTCCGGAATGTACGAGCAGCAGCCAATAGGAATTGCCTGATCATGATAACAGCTTAAATGGGTGTTTATAATTCAATGTTCTACAAAAATAGAAAATATCTCTTAAACGTGGTTGCCAAACCATCTGCCTCCAGTGGTTTATTACGTTGCATTCAATCTTTACCATCAGTAGAAAAATATGGCGATGCGAGAGAAGCTTCCAAAAAGTTGATGTATGTTTGGGAACAGGCGGCCCCTGAGCACATCTTTTACCAGGAAGCACTGGAGATGGTGGCGGAGATTGAGAAATACTGTGGGGAGGAGGTTTCTAATGGAGCAGCCATTGGTTTAGAAATTGTAAAGCGAAATATTATAAAACATGATCAATACAAGAGAACTACTTAGCTGCCTTTGTCTTTGCGTACTGGGTTTGATCCCCTGCTACGCCCAGCAATCCACCGACATTAAAGGCAAATGGGATTTAGAAATCACCAAAGACGGTCAACAACTCCCTTCCTGGTTGGAAATTTACAAATCTGGAAACGCCACGTTGGTAGGTCGTTTTGTCTACGCATTTGGCAGTGCCCGGCCCGTGGCCGAGGTAAAAATGGACAAAGAAAAAGGGACGTTTCGATTCAGCATTCCACCGCAATGGGAACCCGATGGCAACGATATGGAGTTTGAGGGAATGCTGGTAGGAGAAGCCCTGAAAGGAACGATGAAATACACCGATGGCAAAGTGTACAATTGGACCGCCAGTCGAGCGCCCAGATTGGCCTATCAACCGGATCCGGCTTGGGACGAGCCCATTGAACTGTTTAATGGAAAAGACCTGGCCGGATGGAAGGCAACCGGAAAAAATCAATGGATGGTCGAAAACGGTATTTTAACCAGTAAGAAATCGGGGGCTAACCTGGTGAGTGAAGAGCTGTTTACCGACTTCAAATTGCACGTGGAATTCCGATATCCGAAGGGGAGCAACAGCGGCATTTACTTGCGGGGAAGGTACGAAGTGCAAATCGAAGACAATAAGGGAATGGAACCTTCCAATACACTATTCGCCGGAATTTACGGCTTCCTGACGCCCAATGAAATGGCGGCGAAAGATCCGGGCGAATGGCAGGAATACGATATCACATTAATTGGCAGGAGAGTGACGATCGTTGCCAATGGCAAGGCCGTTATTGTGGATCAAAACATACCCGGCATTACCGGTGGGGCCTTGGACAGCAAAGAGGCGGAGCCTGGTCCTTTTTTAATCCAGGGCGACCATGGGCCGATTGAATTTCGGAAGTTTGTCGTTACCCCCATAGCCAAATAAAGGAATTTTAAACACATTTTTGCAAGGTGTCATTATGAAAACGAATGTCTTTGTTTTTTTACTCGTCCTGACTATTGTCAGCTGTAAATCTCCCGCTCCCATGAGCCTCTTCAATGGGACAGACTTAACGGGCTGGCATGTAGATGTGCCGGAAATGGATACCGTTCCCGATGCCATCAATCCCTTTTTGGTGAGAAATGGGATGCTCGTAAGTCTGGGCACTCCAAACGGCCATCTGATTACCGATGCAATCCACAAGAACTATCGCTTGAATGTCGAATACCGGTTTGCCGGAGAGCCCGGTAATTGTGGAGTCCTGGTCCATGCGTCTACGCCGCGGGCCCTTTACAAAATGTTTCCCAAATCCATCGAGGTCCAGATGATGCACCAAAATGCCGGCGACTTCTGGGTAATCGTCCAGGACATTGTAGTCGACAACATG
>JANQRV010000562.1 GCA_028284395.1 Saprospiraceae bacterium | reverse complement strand
CTGGTTTGCACAATATTTTGCCGAATTGCCTTCCGGAACAGTAGATATTTCTCAGGGAACGGCTTTTCAACAGTTTTTCCCGCTATCCGTTATTGATGGTTCGGTTTTTTTGGCCCGAACGGACGGCTCACCGGGATTTGAAAAGCTCGCGGTAAATGGAAACGAGGAATTTGTAGAAGACGGTATCATCTCGACCATCAGCGGAGAGTCATTCGTGATTGCGGCGAGAGACAGTGAATTCGGATTATTCCACGACCGCGCCGATCCCAACACCGTCAACACCTTCAACCCTACTACCATGGAGGTTACGGGTACCATCGATATGACGGTGGCCAATGACCTTGTGGACGACCCCGTACGGTACCAGGACTTTATTTTCAGGGGAGACAATGAAGTTTTTGTGCCTACTCGCCTTGAAGCCGGTGGCAATGTTCCCAATGTAGCACTTCCGAGAATTGATATTTCAGCCGGTGCTGTCGTAGATGTAGCTCAATTCGAAGGTCTGGGCAATGTCGTGGTTTTGAACTCCAGTCGTAGGTTTTTTGATGAGAACGGTAATTTCTATTTCTGGCACGCCGGAAACATCGGTTTCCCTACGATTTCCGGTTCTATCTTGTCCATTCCGGCGGGAACCAACGATTATGATTCGACTTACAACTTTAAGGTGCCGGAAATTAACAATCCGGCGGTAATCGGTGCCGGTTCGTTCATGTCAGCTTTCAATTACTACCAGAACAACATCGGCTTCGCCTTAATCAATGAGGAATTGGATCAGCGAATATTTGACCTGGTCGTTCAAAGAGGTGGTGTTGAGAACCTTTCCGATATGGACTTCCAAATGATTCAATTGTGGTTGTTTACCTCTCCTACCGGTGCCATTGTAGAAGTCGATGTGGTCAATCAAACGGTCCGGAAAATCAATGGCTTACCTGCGCTGTCGGTGTTCGATGTTTCGGGGATCAATTTCCTGGGAGGCAAGCCTTTCTTCTCCGTTTCCAATCCCCAGGTCAATGCACTGTATGAGTATGACGAAATGATGGGTTCGGTTACCAAAGTTTTTGATATGGTGGGAGCCAGGATTTCTACTATTGTGGACCTTTCGTCCACCGTTCAATAAAAAATTGCAGCAATGGCACTGACAACACTTACAATCGCATGTTTTCTCTTTTATCGGACGTCTAGGTACTTTCCAATGAAAGAAACAGATCTGATCAAAGAACACAAATCCAAAATTTTAATCCTGGCCAGTGCCATTGCCTTCTTTTCTCTATTCTTGTTTGCCCGGTCCTTCGATTTTGCAACGGCGTTGATGATCTGGATGATCGCCTTTATGACCCTGCTGTCGGCCATCATCTTGTCCGTAAAAATGGATCAGAGGTGGATGTGGATATGGGGAGCATTGTCTGTATTGTTTATCTTCATTGATCTTTTCTGATATGCCGGCAAAAGCTAAATACCTATCATCCGGCTGGACCCGCTTTAGTAAAGTGATGGCAGCCATCTTCGGAGCTTATTTTGCAACTATATTGGCCCACCTGGCCATTGCCAGCAAAGTACCGAACGACACCCCCGTGCTATTAACATCTACTTATTCCGCCTTTCTCGTATGGTGTGGATTGATGGTCATGATCTATATGATCGAAAAGGCCTGGATCTCCTGGGCTATTCTCCTGACAGTTATATTACTGAGTTTAGTGCTAATCTTTATTTGATATGAAGCTTAAAGGCCTTGGTAATCGCCATTTTAATGTCCTGTTTCACACGCATACGGTAGCGGGTATCGTCATCAGTTTTGCCTTGTTTGTGATCTTTTATGCGGGTGCCTTTTCCCTGTTTCGGCACGAGATCATCCAATGGGAGAACCCGGACATGCGACAACCGCTGAAGGAAGATCATGACTTTGATGCCGCTTTAGCGCGGATCGATAGCGCATACGAACTGAACTTTCACGAAGTGACGAATGTCAACTTTCCATCGGAGCTGAGTCCGGTGATTTCCGTATACGGAGCCTTCAACGATACGGATACCACCACTAAGCGGATGGCGGCCTATATCAGTCCCATTGATGGCCGGGTACAGGATATGAATGAGCCACTTACCACCGTTGGGGATACGATTTACTACCTTCATTACTTCCGTCAAATTCCGGTAGTCGGGCTCTACATTTCCGGCTTTGTTGCCTTGTTTTTTCTATTTTCCGTAATTACCGGCCTGCTGATCCACTGGAGAAATCTACTGACCAAGTTCTTTGCCTTTACCAAAGAGGGGACCTGGAAATCCATTTGGACCAATGCCCACACGGTACTTGGGGTAATTGGGCTTCCTTTCCAAGTAATCTATGCCGTAACCGGCGCTTTTTTTGGTTTGCTAACCTTGATCTTATTACCAAGCGTCTTTTTGCTGTACGATGGAGATACCACCAAATTGTTTGCCAAGGTTCAGCCGCAACAGGGAATCACGGTTGATGCCGATGCCCCATCAGCCGATAATTTAACCTTAGTAGCCCTTTCGGAGAAAATAAAGGACGCATATCCTGACCACAAAATTAAACGGGCCCAGATGCGAAACTACGGTAAAGAGGACGCAATAGTCACATGGCAACTGGATGACGATCAAGGCATCAATGCACCCGGTGTACTCACCATGAGGATGAAGGATGGAGTGATATTGGATGAATACAGCATTTATCCGTACACCAAATCCTACAGCTATGCCATAACCGATTATATCTTCAAGTTGCACTTTGCTACCTTCGGCGGCCTGCGGATACGCGTGTTGTATTTTGTACTGTCGATGATAACGTGTTTTATGATCATCTCCGGAGTATTAATTTGGAGAACAGCACGGGACAACAAACAGTATACCTTCCAGCAAAGGCTTTTCCATCACCGGGTCACCAAATGGTACTTGGCCATTTGTTTGAGCTTGTTTCCGGCCTTTGCCATCATTTTTCTTGCCAATAAAATGGTTCCCATCGATCTGGATGGGCGTGCGGGCCTGGTGAACAGGATTTTCTTCTTAAGCTGGTTGGGGCTGACCATCGTGGGCTTGTTCTGGAACAAGTACGCTCAAATAAACCGAAATTATCTGATGGTCGGTGGTTTTCTTGCCCTGCTGGTACCTATTGCCAACGGCATAGCAACCGGGGGCTGGATTTGGCACACTTTGTCCCAGTACCCCTGGGTTGCTTACATTGACATTTTCTGGATCATCGCCGGATTGACGGCATTGTATCTCAGTTTCTTTGTGCTGCAAGTAAAAGAGACTTCCGACAAGCCATCGATGTTAGCAGAAGAGCTGGAGGAGCTTGCCGACTTGCCTGCAGCAGGTGGTCAATTGCAGAGTGCGTGACACCTTAGTCGCGAGGTCTTAAGAACTGGCAAATCTGAAGATTTGCCAGTTCTAGCTCTATTTTTTTGCTGGACCAGGCCCGGCCGAAGGAGTATAGCCGTAGCTAAATGACTAAGGAAGAAAGCAGGCCAGTGGAGAGCGACTCTGAAGTGACGATCTATACATCACTTATTATTACTCGATTAGCATTTGTTTTTTCTCCAGATATTTATGCACATAAGATATGACAACGGATCCCTCACCTACCGCTGATGCAACCCTTTTAATTGAGCCACTCCTAATATCTCCAACCGCAAAGACTCCCGGCCAAGAAGTCTCGTACGGAAATGCATCTTTGTTAGCATCGGTCCCAGTGATGATAAACCCTTTGTCATCTAGTCTTATGGATTTTTTTAGCCATTCCGTATTCGGCACCGCGCCAATTAAAATGAATAAAGAGGAAGTGTCAATCCTTTGGGTTGAGCCATTCATATGATTGATCAATTCTACTGACGACAATCTGGTTTCACCGGTTAAACTTTTTATTTGAGCGTTTGTAATAATTTCTATTCTCGGATCTTCTTTAATACGATCTGACAAATAGGAGGACATGGTGGTACTTAGTCCATCTTTTCTCACTACGATGTAAGTTTTCTTAGCATATCGGGAAAGAAACATGGCTGCCTGGCCGGCTGAATTGCCGCCTCCGATAATAACAGCATTTGTTCCCTGGCAAAATCTGGCTTCCAGTTCGGTAGCGGCATAGTAAATTCCTTTCCCTTCAAATTCGGCTAGCTTATCAATACTAAGTCTTCTGTATTGCACACCATTTGCAAGAATTACCGATTTGGCAATTACAAACCTGCCATCATCCAGGTCAACTCTATACTTTCCATTCTCCTGCGCCAAACCTATTGCCCTTCTTGGAACCGTAATCCTTGCTCCGAATTTAAACGCTTGAATTTCTGCTCTATACGCTAATTCCGCTCCTGAAATTCCCGTTGGGAACCCAAGGTAATTTTCAATTCTGGATGAAGTCCCAGCTTGCCCTCCAATGGTCGTGTCTTCAATCGTCAATACTTTTAATCCTTCTGAACTTCCATAAATAGCAGCAGCCAGGCCGGATGGGCCAGCCCCAACGATTGCCAAATCATACTCATTTTCAGTATTCAGGGCCAAGTCTAAACCAAGAAAAGAGGCTATAGCCATTGGGTTTGGATCGGGTATTACTTCAGAATTACCCATCACGGCAAAGCTATCTGTCTCTGGCAAAACACAAGTTTCTAAAATCTTGTCTAGTTCTTCTTGGTTATCCCTATCAACTAATCGGAATGGTATGCGGCTTCTGTTTAAAAACTCAAGAATCCTATTCAGACTGGGGTCTGTTTCCTTTCCAACTAATACAACTCCACCTTCGCCCCACTCAATTAACAAATGTCTACGGGCAATAAATGCGCTAACCAAAACATCTCCTAATTCGGGCACAGTGCTAATTAGTTCGATTATTTTCTTATGCGCAACTCTAATTAACCAGGTATCACAATCGGCGATACTGGCGAGAAAGGTTTTCTGCCCCATTAATAGTCCTAACTCGCCTACAAATTGATCCTGTTTTATCGTGATTACCTCCTTATTCTTAATGCGATCAACAATGTTTAAAGCTCCATTCAGGATATAAGCAAAGTCATATGAATCCTGGCCAACTTCAAAAAACACCTTACCTTCCGGTAAAAACTCTTTCTTCCCATTTTTTTCTAGAATGTTCAACAGAGCTGGCGACAATTGTGGCCAGGCAACGTCTGCATTGGGATGAAAATCCTCTGATGTCCTTGTCTTTTGTACATTTTCTGATTTCTTTTTTGAGATCATCTCTTCAGTCTTTTCCCAAATATGAAGGCACTCCTTTTTCTGCTTGAGAAGCACGCCAAAGCTTTTCTTGGTGATCTTTAATATCCAAAAAATCTAATGGACTACAAAGTTTCTGTTTCGTCTTTTGAGTAAAGTAAGTAAGTCATCAAAGAATGCCAGGGCTGAAAGTCTCCAAATACTTTAACCGGGGCATCGCCCGAGGGTTGGCGGCTTAACACTCATAGAAAAAAATTCTGGCAGACTTTCAGCCTGCTTATAACTCACGCGTCGTAATCTTAGGGCGCTGCCCCAAATTAGGGTCTTCCAGGCTTTCAGCCTGATGCAAGTTTAACTTGACAAAGTAGTAACTATATCCTTATAATATTTTGTCCATATTTCCAGGATCGTGAAATAGCTGATTTTTCCCACCGGCATTCATGGAGAGATCCCGACCAACCGACTGCAAGCGGATAAAATACTAAAGGACGAAATGGAAGGCCAGATTGTTCGAGTACCGACAACTTTGGGTCGAATCATTTGTTAACAATGACAACTACAGGCAATCGGGAACATGCGGTTCCCATTCATGTTTGTCGGTCATTGACATCGGTTTGGTCAAACAAGACAATCTAATCATGAAACAATTTTCCATTTCCTTGGGCAAACCCTTTGGTATTCCAACCAGTATTCACTGGACCTTTTGGATACTCATTGTATGGATTATTTATATTAATGGGTCGCAAGGACAGACGGGAGCAGAAACGATTTGGTATATCGGATTTGTGTTTACCATTTTCGCTTGTGTGGTATTGCATGAACTGGGACATTCTCTCGCCGCTCGTCGCTACGGTATTCAGACGCGCAGCATCACCATTTTTCCCATTGGTGGTGTGGCCAGCCTTGAGAAAATACCGGAAAAACCACAGCAGGAATTAGTGGTTGCTTTTGCCGGACCTTTGGTAAATATTTTGATTGCCATCGGTTTATGGTTGTTCTTATCCTTGACCGGCGAGATGCATCTCAACGTTGAGGATGTAGAAGAAATGACCCACATCAATGGGGGGAATTTCCTGTTGAGTCTGTTGATCGTTAATATTATGTTGGTCGTATTCAACATGATCCCCGCTTTTCCCATGGACGGGGGAAGAGTATTAAGGGCTTTTCTGGCCATGAATATGTCGAGAGTAAAGGCTACGGAATGGGCGGTCAATGTGGGCAAGTTTTTCGCACTCTTGTTTGTCTTCTACGGTTTTTCCTCCAATCCTTTTTTGGTATTCATTGCCCTATTTATTTTCCTGAGTGCCCAGACTGAATTGGACCAGGTACGTTCAGAGAGCTACCTGGGCAATAACCGGATCAGAGAAGTGGTTATGAAAAACTTCACTCTGTTACCTGCCTCAAGTCCCTTGTCGTACGCCGTGCAAGTGTTGTTGGATGGTTCCGAAAAGCAATTCCTCGTTGCGAATGGTTCATCGGTTACTGGATACCTTACCAAAAACGACATCATTGCAGGATTGACGAAATACGACGAACACGTTCTTATCGGTACCATTGCCCGTTCCAAATTAATCTGGGCGGATATGGACGAGGCCATTCAAGACGTTCGCATGCGAATGTTGCAAGAAGGCATCACCATCATGCCCGTGGGTAGCCAGGGGCAGCTAAAGGGAATGGTAGACCTGGACAATATCAATGAATTCCTCCTGATCCGTAGCGCCTTAAAGAGACAGTAAGCCAAGTTTAATCACTTAAGCAGGTGATCACAACTGCTCAATCAACCCCACCAATGCCCCATCATATCCAGTTCTATCGATTCCGGTTCTAATTACAACTACGGTATTTTTCAGACAGACCCTAATCTTCCCGAAGACATTCGACTGGATTGGCCCGTGCCGTTCTTACGGTCTTGACTCCCATAATCAACCAGGCAATTGATAACAAAGCCAGGGCGATTAGTAAGAATAACCACCATTGGAGATCAATTTTATAAGCAAAGCTGTTTAGCCAATGACTAGCCAGGAGGTAACTGACTGGGACGCCAATTAGAATAGCAATGGCAATCGAAAGCGTGAATTCTTTGGAAAGGAGCCACACCAAGGCAATTGTGTTTGAGCCAAGGATTTTCCTGATACCTATCTCTTTTTGTCTGCGTTCGGTGGAAAAAGTTGTTAGACCAAATAGTCCAAGGCAAGAAATAAGGATGGCCAGTCCGGCAAAATACTTGGATAGGGCGGCAGTCCTGTTTTCAGACGCGTACAAGGCTTCAAATTCTTCGTCGACAAAACTATATTCAAAGGGAATTCCGGGGTTAAACTTTTCGTAAAGCCCTCCAATTTGAGTGTTGGCCTGTCGTTCCTGTCCGGGGACCAACTTGATGGCGATCTGATTTCCCGGAAGGTCTTCCGGAAGTAATCGGAAAATACAGGGCCCTACCCTATTGTATAGGGATTTATACTGAAAATCTTTGACCACACCAATGATTTCCGCTGGAGCTCCCCAGAAGGTGATGCTGCGACCGATTGGGTTTTCAAGCCCCATGTCTCTAACTGCGGATTCGTTGACTATCACAGGGGTTATCAACCCTTTTTGTTCCCGGGGAAATTGTTGTCCCTCCTTCAGCTTTAACCCGAATGTCTCGATGAATCCGGGTTTGACCTGAAAGACATCGAGGATGAAGGCCCCCTCTTTTCCTTCCCAGTCTATATTCCCCGTCCAGCTATCGTTGCCAATCAGCCCTGTGGAGCTTGTTACATTTACAACCTGCGGTAGGTCTCGGACCTCAGAAAGGAAGGGCACCATCTTTTCTTCAAGATTCGGGTCGTTTTCCAAGGTCAGGATATTGTGTCGTTCATAGCCGAGATTTTTGCTGTGAATGAATTTCATTTGGTGGTAAATGACCAATACCGCGGTAATCATAATGATGGAGATGCTGAACTGAAATATCACCAAACCTTTTCTGGCCCAAACTTCCCCAAAAGATACGTGAATGTTACTCTTTAGCACTTGAATGGGTCGGTAGCTGGATAGGTATAGAGCAGGATAAATACTGGAAATCAGTCCCATGGCTGCGGCAATCCCGAATAAGATTGCCACCTCGGGAGCAGACCAGTTGATCGCCAATGCTTTACCGGTGATTTGGTTGAATTGAGGCAGCAGGACCATTGTCATGGTCAGTGCAATCAAAAATGCGGCAAACGTAATTAGGAGTGATTCGGTTACAAATTGTCCAATGAGCTTGGCTCGACTCGAGCCCAATGTCTTCTTAATGCCAATCTCCTTAACCCGGGTGCTGGCTTTGGCCGTGAAGAGATTGATGAAATTGATGGCAGCAATCAGCAAAATAAGAATGGCAATTACGGAAAACAGACGGACATATTCAATTCGCCCCCCGGCATCGGCACCACTCTCATACACATTGTGCAAATATTTCGAGGCAAATTTCTTCAATACAAACTGATTTTCCCAACTACGCTTTGCTGAGACCAACGCCGTGACTTTTGCACTTACACTGTCTGCATTGGCTCCATCTCTTAAAATGGCAAAAGTTGCTGCCGAATCATTGTCCCAGTCCTGGGGGGGATTGCCGAGGCTATCGAAAAAATCATAGGTAAAAATGACATCATATTCTTCGGAGGAACGAGCCTTCATGTTGTCAAAAACGCCGGTAATTTTAAAGGAAGGATGGCTAAAATCCACGATATTTCCGACCTTCTTCTTCCATTCGAAGGTCTTTCCAATGGCCTCTTCCGCCGAGTCGAACAATTTGAAAGCGAGTTCTTGGGAGATGACTGCGTCGTATTTATCGCGCAATACATGTCCCTTTCTACCTTGAAGCAATGGATAGGAGAACATCTGGAAATAGCCATTGTCGGCATATCTCGGTCTTGCCTTAATGCCTTTATCTTCATACAAGAGGAGTCCTTCGAAATAACTACCCTCGGTCATCGAAATGGCCTTTTCAACCTCAGGAATATGAGCTTCCATATCTTTGGCCAATGGGGCGGGACTTGGGGCCAAAAGCTCGTTTTTCCCCGCCATCGGGTAGATCTGCATGACATGATACAATTGCTCTTTGTTTTCGTGGAATTGATCTATCTTCAGTTCGTCATTTACCCACAGATAAATAAAAAAAACACAGGCCAGGCCGGTGGAGAAGCCCAGCAGGTTGATCAGGAAGGTTGCCTTGTCTTTCATAAAACCGCGTAAGGAAATGAGCAGGTTGTGCTTTAGCATATCGATTGCATTTTGATAATTAGGGAGTTGAATATTTCTGATGATACCGGGTCTGAATAGCAGGAACACATCCCACGCCAGTCGCCGGTCTGCCTTCTTCTGCCCCATCTCTTCAACTCTTTCTCGATAGAGTTCCAATAAATCCCCTTCAATGTAGATGTGGAGATCCGGGTCGCAAAACCAGCGAAGAAAGCGCAGTAGATATCTGGGTGGGTGCGGTGTCTTCCTCATTACCTGGAACAGTTTAGGTCAAAGTAATCTTACTCAGTACTGCTTTTTCTTGGGTCTTGAACTTCTTCATGCGCTTTAATTGATTCCTAATTGTAGTTTTATTACAAGGTAAGGGAAACTTGAATTAATTCCTAATTGTAGTAATATTTTTTTGAAGATTATGACTTGATTGCCAATCAGCCCTTATGGAGTTGATCTTAGAAGCTGTTAAAATTTAGTTTTTTGAATAATATGAGCTGCATTCCTGCCTGGTCAGTCAGACAAGTTTGTGTTAGGCAAGGCGCCAAAACCGGAGT
>JANQRV010000593.1 GCA_028284395.1 Saprospiraceae bacterium | reverse complement strand
ATATGATTAACGTTACTTTAAAGATTCTCCCTCCAGTGCGGTCAGGATTCGGTTGGGGGCAATGTTTTCATATTCATCCATTTGGCCGGAAGGCCAGATGAGTTCGATTTTGGTGATTTGATCGGTATTCTTTAGTCCAAAGTGTACTCTTCGGTCGTTGTTGCCGAGAAAAGTAGCGTTTGCTCCCACCTCGCGGTATTGGGTCACGGTGGCTCCATCGATGGTAGCAGTCAGCTTGACTTTGGTGCCGATGCCGGATTTGTTGGAAGCCTTGCCGACGCACTTTATCAAGATCCAATTAAAGCCATTGTCGGTGTCGTTCCGGTACAGGTAATTGACATCTTTTCCCCGGACGTAGCCCGTCTTGTTGGTAACCAGCAGGTCGATGCGGCCATCGTTGTTGTAGTCGCCGGCACTAACGCCCCAGGTATTCTTTTTCGCCTCGACGAAATGTCCGGTAGTTTTGCTTTTGAAACTTCCGTCGCCTTGGTTTTCGTAGTACCGGTTGACCTGGTTGCCGCCGTTGCCGACGTAAACATCGAGATCGCCATCGTTGTCGAAGTCGGCCCAAACATTGGCTAAAGAAATGCCGACATCGCCGGTCAGATTACCCATTTCGGTTTTCAACAGGGTGTCGCCGGTGTTTTGATAGAAATGGTTGGCGAAGCCACCGGACGCACCTCCCCAGTTGGTAACGTAGGCGTCGAGATCGCCGTCGAGGTCGTGATCGATCCAGTTCCAGGTTTGACCGTCGAGTGAGTCGGTCGCAATAATACCGGTGGTCATTCTTTGAAAATTGGCTTTCCCGGTCTCTTTTAAAAGATTCTTATAGTGATAGTCCGGTAATTTCTGACCGTCGGCCGGACCACTGCCGATGAAAAGATCCACATCTCCATCCTGGTCAAAATCAGACCAGGTTGGATTGGTGAACGGAGCCGTGCGACGTGTGATGGGCGTGGTTAAGACCGAGGTGAAACTTCCGAATGAATCGCCATTGTTCTTAAATAGGAAATTGCTGGTACTGGGAAGGCCGACGAAGCCTCCATCGGCATGTACCACCGTTAGATCTAGGAAGCCGTCGTTGTCAAAATCAGACCAGGCTGCCGCAAAACCCAGGACATTGTAGCGCCCCGTATTGTAATTTTCGTTGCGTTGGAAGCGGCCGTCTCCAAGATTGCGGTAAAGTAGAGAGCCGATATTGGTGAAAGCATTGACGATGAAGAGATCTTCAAGACCATCATTGTCGTAGTCTCCCCAGGCGTGGCCGAAAGAACTGGTTTGCAAGTGGGTGACCTCGCCGGCATCGACTTTTGCAAAGCGATCATTGCCGTCGTTGCGATACAGCGTGTTGAAACCAAATGGCACATCTGCATTGGACATAAATACATCCAAATCGCCATCGTTGTCATAGTCGATAAAGCTGGCACCGTTGGTATTCGTGGAATCTGTGGCGATGTCTCCTTCCTCGATCAAGGTGAAGTTTTGCGCGTTCATTGCAGTGAGTAAACAGGAAAGTAATGCCGTGAATAGGTATTTCATCATCGTTGGTGTTGGTTTATGTGTTTTTTGGGAAATTTGGATGGGATATCAGGTTTTGTATTTGTTGCCGGTGTCGCTGTGTGTGGGCAATGCTGATCAAAAGCAATTGATGGAGATCGCGGTATTGCGTAGGCCCTCTACCACTTTCAGTGAAGTGCCGCCTTAGATCCACTGTATTGGATTGGACAAATTGAATCAATTGATTCCTGATGGTGCCGTAGGCGTCGAGCGATGTTTCTTTCTGACACCATCGACCCAGCGGCAATAGGTATGAAGGAGCACTTCCTGTATTGCCCGAAGTAATCTTTGCGTAACTCAGAATGGCACGATCGTCGGCAAACAGTGATGCTTTTTGCCGGCTGGGTTCCGGTAACGCCGTTAAGACGCGAACTTCCCGGTAAAACAGCTCGTCGTGTACGATTAGATGTTCGATGATCATTGCCACTGACCAGGAAGCTGAATCCGATTGCCAATTCCATTGTTCTTCGTTTAATGACTGAGCAAGGGTCCGTACCTCCTGAAGAGATTGGTCGAGTTGGTCCATCAGAAATTGTCGGTCGGCGTCCGACCACGCTCGTTGATACCAATTGGGATCCGCTTGTTGTTGACAGGAGTTGCCGGCCGACAGTACTGTCAGTCCGATGATCATCGGAAGCAACCGGGCCGGCCAATGTGGGCAATAGGAATCCTTTATCATTTTCTTTACAGCTTGATGGCAAAGCAAATAAAGGCAGAAACGAGCGATCAGGGATTAACGATTATAAGTCTTAATCTTTTTATCGGTCAAAGAGGAGTATGCTACATTGCTCTTGAACTCTTTGGGAGGCAGACCCGTCGTTTTTTTGAAGGCCTTGTAAAAGGAAACGTAATTGTTGAAGCCTACCCGGTAGGCAATCTCTTTCATGTTTAAGGAAAGATCTGGCTGCCGTAACAAATCTATGGCCGACTCGACCCGGTACTTGTTGATAAAATCATTGAAATTTTGTTGGAAATGCTCGTTGATGATCTGTGAGGCGTGATAACGAGGGACATTCAGCAATTTTGCCAGGTCATCCAGCCTCAGGTCACTATTCAGGTAGGGCTGCTGTTCGGTCATCAAGTCCATCAGCTGATCCTTGATGTGAAGCGATTCAATAGCGGGTAGGCCGGTTTTTTTATACTTAAACAATGGGACGACCTCCTGCATGGACTTGCCATTGAATACTTCGGGCTGATTGACCGAAAAAAAGGAAACGACGGCAATACACAGGGCCATAAAGGCAGTAATGATGTAATCGTGACGCAACTCCAGTACTTGAATGTACCACAGGAAGTAGTATAGCAAGTAGGAGAAAACAACACCGGCAAAGGAAATGCTGATGACATTTAACCAGATTTTCAAATCGATGTCCCGGTCAAATTTTTTGGCGTATCGGTGAAAGATGGTATAGACGTAACCAACCATGATTAGGCTAAGGATCACCCCGATATAAGGAGGTGCAAAAACGAATTCTCGGATGGTCCCTTCCTGGTAGATCTCCATCTTTTTGGCGGCAGATTGGATAAGGTACGGAGAAAACGCAGCCAGGCAGTAAAGCGCGGGGATGAAATGCCAGAAGTCTTTTCGAAGCACCACCTTTTTTCGGTCGATCACTCTGCGGATGTAGAAGAAGAACAAAGGAGCTAACAGGCCTTGCGGGATCAGGTAGGTCTTGCCCAGATGAATGAAGGGTTTTGAGTGGATCAACTCCGACCAGAACAGCACGTTATAGCAAATGCAGTAGCCAAAGCAAAATAGAAAAAACGCCAACACTTTATTCGCCACTGGATCAGCCCGTCTTTTGAATAGAAAAAAGAGGCCGATGAGGATGGCCTGAAAAGAAAAAAATAAAATGATGGTCTCCCAAAAATTCATACCTCAAAGTAATCAGAAGTTGCCTAATATCTAAACCATTAGTAAATCCACTGGTCAAAAAAGTCTTGAAGACTGCGCCCGGTGGAGACTTCCAGTGCTTGCTGAAAGTCTCGAGTGGTGACCGACTGGCCGTAAAATTGCCGGCTGTAGTCTCGGATCCCTTTCCAAAATGCAGGATCCCCTAATTCTTGCCTCAGGAGGTGCAAAACGTAGGCCCCTTTGAAATAGACGAGGTTGCGATCGGATCGACTAGGGTTCTTCCAATTATCAAAGACCAGCGATTTGTCCTGACCTTCGGCTTTGATCTTTTCGTAGACTTTTTTGTAAGCTGCAATATCGGACTCGTACTTTGAGGAACCGAAACGGTGTTCATTGAAGGCTGCCGACATAAAAGTGGCAAATCCTTCGTTCAGCCAAAAATGCCCCCAATCTTTACACGTAATTTGGTTGCCCCACCACTGATGGGCCAATTCGTGAGCAATAAGATTGGTTTCGGTACTATCTTCCAGTATCAGATGACCATAGCTCGTTTTTAACACTGCAAATCCCGACATTTCCTGGTAGTGATGTCCAATCATGACCTGGCGATAGGCCTCTTGAAAATAGGGCATTCCCGCTTTCTCTTTGAAAAAAGAGAACATATCGGCAGTGTATTGAAAGATTTGTCGCAATTGTGCAGGGGTAAATTCCCGGGCATAATAATGGAGGTAATGCCCCTCGTGAGATTCTTCGAGATGTTGGAAGTTGCCAATACTGAATCCATAGGTGTAGGCGGGAGCGGGTGATGACAGTTCCCAGGTATGACGTACCCTGCCGTTTGACTGTTCTGCGCGACCGATGAACCGACCACTGGCAATACAGGACAGATGCGGCGGAAGGTCTATCTCTATTTTGCATCGGGACCGATCGTCGGGATTCATATTACAGATCATCCATTCGCTGGTGAAGTAGACGCTATAGGCTGATTCCTGATCGGGGAGGAAAACGACTCCGCGCGTAGGTCGAGCCCGGTAAGTGATCCGAATTTCGTGTTGACCCCGGTGATGGGCATTCAGCTGGAGTATTAATTTCCGATCTTCTTGACGGAAACTTTTGATGGAAGTACTTTCAACGGACTGGACGCTAGTTTGACCACAGTCCAGCACCAACTGAGTACTTTTGGCATTGGTTCGACAGTGCAACAAGACGTTTCCTGCCAACTGCTGTTGGTCCAGGTCGACGGCGAGTTGAACCTGATAGGCCGCTACATCCACCTCTGAAACGGTTAGTTCTTCCTGGGCAATGACGGACTGAATTGCTGTAAAAAGTAGGACGCCTGCTACAAGGCCCATGTATTTCCAATGAAATTTAGGTGTGATCATCATCTAAATTTTTTTGTTCCGTATGTCGAATGAGGATATCACCTGAAACGGCCTTTTTGTTACCTTTATTGAATGGCCAGTTTTCTTGTTATCAAAACCGCGATTCCATGTTGACTTTGTATGGGTGCCGATCGAAAATATCGGTGCTAATCATTCTTGCTTTCTGTCTTTTCACGGCGCCCGTTGTTGGTCAACAACCGCCAACATGGAAGTGGTGGAATCCGGTGCAATCCGATTTTCAGACCATAGAAGGACAAGCCTGGGCAGGGGAGATGGAAGCTTTTTATCATCGTCTGCCAGCGCGCGCCGCACGAAACGTGGGACAGAGGGTCTGGGGCTTATCCAAACAAGCGGCCGGACTGATGATCCGGTTTCGCTCCAATGCCGCCGATATTGTCGTACGCTACGGGACCCAAAAGGGAAAGGGACGTACGCCGGTTTTTAGCATGGATCACATGCCCGCTACTGGTGTTAGTGGCATTGACCTCTACGCGATTGATAGCAATGGAGAAGAGAAATGGTGTGCCGGCAAACGCCATTTTGCGGATACGATCACTTACCGTTTTGCAGCGCTCAATCGCAACGACGACTATCATCAGGAAGGTCGGGAGTATCGCCTTTATCTACCACTGTACAGCCAGGTGGAATGGCTGGAAATAGGGGTAGGAGGGCAGGATCAATTTTCTCCCTTGCCCGTTCGGCCGGCCCGGCCCATTGTGGTGTATGGAACTTCCATTGCCCAGGGAGCCTGTGCTTCTCGTCCCGGAATGGCCTGGACCAGTATGCTCGGTAGAAAAATGGACCGCCCATTGGTCAATCTGGGATTTAGTGGCTCGGCTCATTTGGAGACTTCGGTTGTTGAACTGATGGCGGAGATCGATGCCAAAATATTCATTCTCGACTGCCTACCCAACCTGCCTCTGCCGGCCTGGAGTAATTTGGGCATTAGCAATGGTGAAGAAATTAAGGAACGGGTCAGGAGGGCCGTTCGGCTATTGAAAACTAAGCGGCCGAAGGTACCCATTCTATTGGTCGATCACGCCGGCTATACGGAAGAGCGGATCAGTGATGTCCGCCAAAAAGATTATCAACAGGTTAATTTATTACAGCAAGCGGCTTTCTACGAGTTGCTGCAAGAAGGGCATGAGCAGCTTTATTACCTGACCAAAGAGGAAATAGACCTGCAAATGGACGATATGGTAGATGGTGTACACCCAACGGATCTGGGGATGGCACATTATGCGAAAGCTTACGAACAAAAACTACGCAGTGTCCTCAAAGAGCCTGTGGGGCAGGCCAGTACGACCAAACCCTGTACCCAGTTCCGCGAACCGGGCAACTACGATTGGGAAGCCCGCCATCGTGCCATCCTGAAGCTGAATGCCGAAGACCCTCCTAAAATCGTATTCCTGGCAAATTCGATCATCCATTTTTGGGGTGGACTGCCGAAGACCAAGCTGGTCCGGGAAGAGGAAAGCTGGCAGAACCTGCTAACACCGGCGGGTGTCCGGAATGCCGCTTACGGTTGGGACCGAATCGAAAATGTACTTTGGCGGGTCTATCACGGTGAACTGGATGGCTTTGATGCCGACAAAGTATGGGTGATGATCGGCACCAATAACCTTCACTTAAATACCGATGATGAAATATTGGCCGGACTGGAATTGCTGGTACGAGCCATCCGGCAACGACAGCCCAATGCTGCATTGGTGCTGATGGGTTTGTTGCCCCGGCGAGGCCGCGAAAAGCGAGTGGCAGCTCTCAACCGGGAGATCGGACGATTGGCGGGCAGGCACCACCTGAGATACGCAGACTTGGGCGACGTCTTTTTAGGGACCAACGGCAAGATCGATGAGCAATTGTTTTCGGATGGCCTTCATCCCAATGCCGACGGATACCGGAAGCTGCGCGAAAAACTGGAACCTTTTGTAAATTCAAATTAGAAAAAGTAAAGTGTGGTATGCAACGAAGAACCTTCTTAAAAACGATGGCCCTGAGCCCCCTGGCTTTTGCTGCCGCGCGATGCAATCCCGGCAAGGGCGATCAATCGCACATTCTAACCTTCAGTTTCGACGACGGCTTTCGAAATTCCTTTCTGCAAGTGGCGGATATTTGCGAATCTTTCGGTCTGAAAGCGGGCTTGAATGTCATTGCTTCAGGACATTTTCCCTCGTTTCAGGCGGTAGACGATTGGATCCTGCCGGAATTAATGGGAGATTTTGACGACTGGAATGCGCTGGTGAGGCGCGGACACGAGGTAATGCCCCACAGTTGGCAACATCTGAACCTCGCGAAACAGCCCGCCGATAAAGCCAAAGAGTTGATTGCAAAATGCCTGGATTACTTCGAGGAGCACCTGGAGGGATATGAAGCGACCAATGCCGTGTTTAACTTCCCTTTCAATGCCTCTACGCCCGAAATCGAAGCCTATACTTTGTCCCGGGTCCGGGCAGTGCGTACTTTTGGGAATGGCGCCCTCAACCCAATCCCTGAAAGTGGGGAGAAAGTTAGGCTACAATGCCTTTCGATGGGGCCGAACAACATCGACGACTGGGTAGAAAAACAAGTCAAAGACTTCCTGGCCTCTTCCGGCGGATGGCTGATTTTAAATGTTCATGGATTGGACAATGAGGGTTGGGGCCCCATGAGTGCATCTTACTTCAAAGGATTGTTAGAAAGATTGGTTAAGGTGGATTACCTGGAGGTCTTACCGGCCGGGGAAGTGCTAAAGCGAACATCAACTGCTTAGCGTTACAACTATTTCCATTTTTTTGCGTCCTTTCATCAGAGTATCCATTAATCACCTCGCTATGTTTAAGAACTACCTAAAGATCACCCTTCGCAACCTGTTGAAGAACAAGATTTTCGTCCTGATCAACGTCATAGGCCTGGGAATGGCCCTGGCCTGTTGCATCGTTGCTTTTCTCAATTGGGACTACAACGCTAAATTCGATCATTATCACCAAAATACGGATCATGTTTACCGCATCAATTTTGTGCGGGTCATGAACGACCGTCCGATCAAGAACGGAAGCTGCCCGCTGCCTTTGGGGGCGGAAGTGCGCACTTCGGTGGCCGAGGTAGATAAAGTGATCCGGTACATTCCCATGGGTGGAGACTTTAAGGTGAACAACGATTTGTTTCGCGCTTCCATCGGGGCGGTCGATCCGGAATTCTTTGAAGTGTTCAATTTTCCGATGGAGATCGGAACCTCCGAATCGGTTAAAGATAAGAGAACCATTTTGATCAACACGGACTTGAGAGACAAGTATTTTCCCGGGCAAAGCGACGTCATTGGAAAGACGTTGACCTTCATTGGTGGGGATAAGCGCTTCGATTACCAAGTTGGTGGTGTTTTTGAAAAACCGCCTCAGAATACCAGTTTTTCCAATGAAGCTTATGTCCATTACGACAACAACATAGACTTAGTCGGTTGGAAACAAGATAACTGGGCGTTGTTCAACAGCACCTTTGTGACGATCGACAATCCGGCGGACGTTCCGACAGTAGAACAGCAATTGCAAAGTTACGTGGCCATTCAAAATCGGGCCAAAGAAGATTATAAAGTCAATGAGTTTTATCTGGACCCTTTTGTCGGTATGGCGGTCCGGGCGGAGCGGGAAGATATTTGGAACCACTGGTTTTCCGATAGTTTGCCGGTAGCGGCGGCGGTAGCCCCGGGCATCATGGCCTTTCTGATTTTGCTGATTGCCTGTTTTAATTTTACCAATACTTCGATCGCCATTGCCAATCGTCGCATTAAGGAGATTGGCATCCGCAAAGTACTGGGATCCAACCGAAAGCAGTTAATTGTTCAATTCCTGGGCGAAAATGTACTGCTGAGTTTTTTGGCTCTGCTGACCGGGCTTTTGCTGGCCGTTTTTTTAGTGCCGGCCTACAGTGCTATGTGGCCTTTCCTGGACATCCGTTTGAACCTGTTCGAAAACCTGGACTTGTTGGGTTTCTTAGTGTTGTTATTGCTTTTTACGGCCCTGCTTGCCGGCAGTTATCCCGCCCTGTACGTCAGTAGTTTCCGACCGACCACCATTTTGCGGGGAACGGTGAAATTCAGTGGAACCAATACCCTGACCCGGATCCTGTTGACCCTACAGTATACCATTTCACTCCTGGCCATTATTGCCGGTTTTGTCTTTAGTCAAAATGCAACTTACCAAAAAAATTACGACCTCGGCTTTGAGGCAGAGAGCATTTTATCCGCTTATATTGAAAATGAACAGGGATACAATAAAATGCGCAACGAACTGATGAGTCACGACATCATTAAAGAGATAGCAGGTTCGAGAAACAGCATCACCAATTCCTGGTATACGGACCCCATCAAATATGGTGAAAAGGAGATGGATGTTACCCTTCTGGACGTTGGATACGGTTATCTTTCGGCAATTGGCGGGACCTTACTCGCCGGCAGGGATTTCCAGGAAAACAGCCAAACCGATGTTGAGCGATCGGTCATTATCAATGAAGAATTGGTAAAGACCATGAAATGGGATAACCCCATCGGACAGCGCATCCTGCTCAGGGATACCATTGCTTTGAACGTCATCGGCGTAGTAAAAAATATCTATTACGAGGGAGGACTGTTCGATCCCCTGGAACCCATGTTAATGCGTTGCAGCAAACCCGAAAATTATCGCTTCCTGTCGGTCCGGACCGATTTGGCGGATATACTGGCCGCAAAAGCTTTGATGGATGAAAAGCACCGGGCCATCTTCCCCGATAAATTGTCTACGGTCCGCTACATGGAGGAAGACAAAGCAGAAACGACGCTGATCAATACGAATATCAAGACGATGTTTATTTTTCTGGGGTTACTGGCCGTTCTCCTGTCCGCAATCGGCATGTTTAGTTTGGTTTCTCTCAACCTCATTAAGCGTATGAAAGAAATTGGCGTGCGTAAAGTTTTGGGTGCCTCGGTACAGAACATTACCATGAAAGTAAGCCGCGAGTTCATCATCATTTTAGTAGTCGCATCGGTCCTGGGGTCCATCGGAGCCTTTTATCTGACGGATCTGTTGATGGCCAGTATCTGGACTTACTACGTGCCGATCCGGTTTTTCCCGTTCTTCATCTCGATTCTCATTCTTTTTGTGGTGAGCGCCACCACGATCGGGGGAAAAGTAGTGCGGACGGCATCGGTCAATCCGGCCGAAATTCTGCGGGATGAATAGGGGAGGAGAGGCCTACGTCTTTCCTAAAATTTGCATCAGGATGGCATTCAACTCAGCGGGACGATCGATGGGGATGAAATGGCCGCATCGGTCGATTGGATAGGTGGGCACTTGTGGATTTTCCTCGCTCAGTTTTTTGATGTGTGCGTAGCAAAGCGGATCCCTCTTTGCCATGATGAGATGCCGGTCTACGGTCAACTGCCCGTACTGTTTGCTCAACTGGTGGAATTCTTTTTTCTTCCCGTACTTCAGCGGTTCGAGGATGGTTTTCAAGGTGGTTTTACTCGTCCGGTTTTCATGCGCATGCAATATGTCCCGAATGCTGGTTCCTATGTTTCGGTCACCGCTTCTGGCAAGTCCTTTCATTAAATTTTGCAAACCGAAAGGACTGGCGATCGCCTCTCTGATGAGCGGAATGGCAAATAGCGTATGGCTGATCTGATCCAGTGGGGTACTGAACGGGAAAATCACGGTATTCAACAGGATCAGGCGTTTCACCCGATCCTGGTTCTCGTAGCTCCAGAGGATGGCGGGCGGACCTCCGATGTCGTGCGCGACAATGCTTATTTCTTCTTCCACTTCGGTCAATGCGGATACGACAGCATCTAAAATCTCCTTGCTTTTCGTGAACGTATAATGCTGATCAGCCGGCTTATCGGAACGGCCAAACCCCAGCCAATCAATGGCGATGGTTCGATGCGTCTTTTTGATTACCTCGATTTGC
>JANQRV010000541.1 GCA_028284395.1 Saprospiraceae bacterium | reverse complement strand
AGTCTTATATGCTTCCACCTGGCAGGTATATCGAAAAGCCTGGAAAATGTGGGGTGGGGGACCGGACTGTCGCCTGTGGAAATCGGTAGATGGAGGTGACAACTGGATCGATTTAACTAAAAACCCCGGAATGCCGGAAGGGCCGATCGGAAAGATTGGTGTCACTGTTTCGCCAGCCGATCCCAATCGGGTTTGGGCCATTGTCGAGGCGAACGAAGGAGGAGTCTTTCGATCGGACGATGGCGGATGGACCTGGACCCGAACAAATAGTGAGCGGAAATTGCGTCAGCGGGCTTTCTACTATTCGCGAATCTACGCGGATCCATGGGACAAGGAAACGGTCTATTGTTTGAACACCGGATTCTATAAGTCCACAGATGGTGGAAAGACCTTTGATGTCACCATTCGCGTTCCCCACGGCGATAATCACGATCTTTGGATTGACCCCAACAACCCCATGCGCATGATCAATTCCAATGACGGCGGGGGCAATGTGTCAATCAACGGTGGCAAAACATGGACGGAGCAAGATTATTGCACTACCCAGTTTTACCACGTGATGACGACCAGTGACGTTCCTTATCATGTAGCGGGCGCTCAGCAAGACAATAGTACCCTGGCCATGCCTAGTGATGGTTGGTCGCACCGACAGGCACGGGGGCCAAACAGTGGTTGGTATTATGCGGTAGGAGGAGGTGAAAGCGGTTGGATAACCCAACACCCTACAAAACCAGACGTGTTTTACGCCGGTAGTCAGGGAGCTCTTTTAACCAGGTATGACCGCAGCAATGGACAAATCAGAGACATACAAGTCTATCCCCGATTCTTTTCCGGAGAGCCGGCCAGTGCATTGCCCGAGCGTTGGCAATGGACTTTTCCGATTATGTTTGCTCCGCAAGATCCTTCCATCATGTATACCTGCTCGCAACATGTTTGGAAAACGACCAACGACGGTCAGAGCTGGGAAAAGATCAGTCCCGATCTAACTTATGCCGATCCCGAAACCCTGGGCAAAACGGGTGGTATCATTACCATGGATATGAACGGACCGGAAATCTATGCAACGGTCTTTGCGCTGGCACCCTCTTATCACGATGTCAATACCATTTGGGCGGGCTCTGATGATGGTAAAGTGCACATTACCCGAAACGGAGGCAAAAATTGGACGGATATCACCCCTGCAGACCTACCGAAATTTTCCCGCATCAGCATCATCGACGAATCTAAACATAATCCCGGTACCCTTTACCTGGCTGCCAATAGATATCAAGTGGATGATCGACAACCCTATGTTTTTAAAACACATGATTACGGAAAAACGTGGGTTAAGATCGTCAATGGTGTTGCCGACGGACATTTTGCCCGCGCTATTCGCGAAGACCATGTGCGAGAGGGGCTTTTGTTCTTGGCCACTGAACACGGCGTATACGTCTCTTTTAATGATGGCGAGTCATGGGAATCACTTCAACTGAACCTGCCGGATACACCGATTCGTGACCTGGTCATCAAAAATGATGATGTAGTGCTCGGTAGTCACGGTCGCGGATTTTGGATATTGGATGACATCAATCCACTTCGACAGATAACTCCCGAGCTCGCCAAAAAGGACGCAGTGCTCTTCAAGCCCAGCAATGCCATTAGAGGAGTATACGATGCCATTGTACAATATCACCTTAAGGAACAGGCCGAAGAAGTGACCATTGAGATTTTGGATGGTGCCGGTAATCTGATCGAGACCTTTGTGGGAAAGGAGCCGGAATATAAGCCAGATCCGAATGTGCCATGGTGGCGCCGCGGAGGGTCTTCTACGCCTACTACTGCTGCCGGCCTGAACGAATTTAGTTGGGATTTGCGCTATCCCGGAGCAAAAGACTTTAAAGGAATGATCATCTGGAGTGCCCGCCCGACTCGTGGTCCCAAAGCACCGATCGGAGATTACCAGGTAAGACTTAAAGTAGGGGATTTCGAACAAACGCATCCTTTCCGGATTGAAATGGATCCGAATTTGAAGGGTGTTTCTGAAGCCGACTTAAAAGAGCAATTTGATCTGGCTATAAAGATCCGAAATAAGACCTCGGCTGCCAATGAAGCCGTTATCAAAATACGTGAAATTAAAGAGGCAGTTCAGTCGCGACTGGCTTCCAGCGATAATGCAGAATTGGAAAGTATTGCCCAGAAGATGGTTGAAAAATTGAGTGCTGTAGAGGAAGATCTGTACCAGGTGCGCAACCAAAGCAACCAGGATCCTTTGAATTTTCCCATCAAACTGAATAATCGGTTGGCTTCACTCAGAAGGAGTATGGAGAATGGCGATGCCCGTCCCACTGATGGTGCCTACAAGGTTTTCGAGGAGTTGTCGGCGGAATTGGAAGGGCACCTGGCAAAAATGGAAGGAATTCTGAAGAACGATCTCGTACAGCTAAACCAAAAGTTGACTGCTGCTGAATTGGAAAAAGTAGGGCAGTAGATCAATGCTGGGCAGCCTTCTTTTTACGGATGATATAATTCCGATGCTTCCGTGAATCCACGGGTATGACGTCAATGTCATGGGCCGCTTCAATCGGTCGATCGGTGGCCAATACATCGATCCCTTTTTCAATGCACTCCCGATAGACGTTTTTCTGCCGGGCTTTGGCCTTGTTGTCGATGTTGCCCATAGTACCTAAAATGGTGAGGATGCCCAAATCGTGTATTTGTTGATAAAGGAGGGAATCGGTTAGTCGGGTTCCAGTGAAGGCGATCAGGTTTTCGTAAGGTATGCCCGCTTGTTTGATGGAAGCCAATTCTTCGTTGTTGCGGATGCTTACCGAAATCACCAGGTCATTGTTCAGCCGATAAACTTTCTTCGCATCATCAATATTATAGGTGATGATAATAACGTAGTCTTCAACATTCGCTTTTTTGACCGCGTGAACGACGCGTTCGAATGGAACTCCTCTCTTTACATCTAGTTCTAAGAGTGCCTTCTTTTTTGTCCATTGTAGGGCTGTTTGAAGTGTGGGCACTTTGAAAGTTGAAGTATCGCCGAAATCATCAATGAGGGCGAGACCTTGCACGTATGCCCAGTCTGCTTCTCTTACCTTTCCGGTGCCGGTCGTAGTTCGATCCAAGGATTGGTCGTGCATCAAGATCAAAACACTGTCCTTGGTCATTTCGACATCACATTCGATCATGGCTGGTGTTTTCCGAAGTATGTGGTCAAAAGATTCCAGGGCATTTTCGGGAAAACTGTGGTAGTACCTTCCACCCCGATGGGCGCTGATGATCGGACCATTGTTTTGTTGCTTGTTTAGCATGGCCTTTAGACGGCCTTTTTTTACTTTGAGGTGATATTGAGCCGGTTGGGCCCGTAGCGATACCGATAGAATCACCGGAAATAGAAAGATGAGTAGAGCGAGTAGTTTCATGGCTCGATTTGGTTTGCTTAGCGGGCAGCCTTTAAAAGCAGGACATCACCGGAGAAGTTGACCACTTCGTCATCCAGAAAACGCAGTTGAATCAGGTAGACATAGACCCCGGTAGCCATCGGCTGGTTGATGGAATTGCCGTCCCAACCTTCATTGGGAATATTGGGCAGAAAATTTGTTTTTTCAAATACTTGTTGTCCCCATCGATCAAAGATCATCAACTTTTCAATGTTCTTAACCAGATCCGGATTACCGAAGGCGGTAAAAAAGTCATTGACACCATCACCGTCCGGCGAAAAAATATTGGGGATAAAGGCCTTCCGCAATTTTTGCACTTCGACAAAAATGCTGTCGCTCGCCGTACAACCGGCTGTAGATGTCGCTTCGATCAGGTACTGGGTGGATTGGATCGGAAACCACTCTAAGCTGAGACAATCGTCGTTGCAAACAACATCAGCTGGCGTCCAGCTAAAGTTGGCAATGTCGTAATTGGTATTGGCCGCCAATCGCAATTGCTGACCTAGCTCAACAATGGTATCTTCTCCAATATCGATGAAGAATAGCGGAGGGTCTTCAATCAAAAGGTTTTCCTCGTATCGACAATTGAATCGATCGACGATCGACAGGAAATAGTCTCCGCTGGTCAGGTTTTCAAAAAATGGTCCAGGCCCTCCGTTGCTACCCTCAAGATCAATACTAACGGGCAGATAAGCATTGGTAACACTTTCAATGTTGACCGCAGCGTCGTCATAGCCAAAACAAGAAGGTGGACGAATATCGAGCACGGGTTGAATGCCCAGGTCGGGTGCGATGGACAGGTTTAGTGTGACAATACTATCACATCCAATGGAAGATATAAGGGAATCCGTATAAGTTCCCGCGGTCGAGTAGACACTTGTTCCTACTTCGAAGGTCGTGCCTTGACAAATCGTATCGGTAATCTCATAAAATTTAGGCACGACGTGTACGATCTTCGTGTTGGAAATGATCCGGCATTTGGTATTGGCCAGATTGACCGCCGAGTTTGCAACAAAGTAGCGATAGTAGTAGAACCCTCCCGATAGTTTGTCATGCGTGAAACTGAAGTCGTTAGCGCCGGGAATATCCTGCCAGGTCATTCCTGCATCCAGGCTCTCCTGCCATTGAACGGCCGGCGTGTCGAATTGATCTCCGTTGATCGTAGCGTCGAGATCGATCGGAGAGCCGTCTTCACAGATGTTGGCTATTTCAAATGGTAGGATCAGGGCTTCCGGGCCACACGCCCGGAAGGCGATGTTGTCCAGTGCAAGGTCGTTACCTATTCCTCCGGGGGCATTGTTCCGCAAGGTGAGTTTGACGGTGGTCTGGCCGGGCATGGTCGTGAAAGTAAATCCGTGGGTTTCCCACCGTTCGGTCTGGGCGATCTCTCCCGTGGTATACTGAACTTCATCATTCAACAGGAAGGTGACATTGGGCCTGATGTGATTAGTAACGTTGCGTTGGATCAAATTGATGACATCGGCACTGAATACGTAGAGCGTGTTGTCGCAAAGGCCATCAATGGTCTGTTCATAGAAGATACCGGGCTCAAAGCTGGCATTTACTACCATCATATAACCGAACCGGTTGCCGCTGTTGTCGCCGATGGGCAGCCAGGTCTGAAAGAGTCCGGCCCATTGACCCATATCGTTCGTGACCGTATAAAACCCATCTCCCGGAGGTACTGTTCGTGTATAGGAATATCCGGGAGCGATCTGTGGGTCCATCACCACGACGTTGTCATTGCCAAAACCAAAATCTCCATTGTCGAAAATATTCGCCCCCAAATTGCCTTCACAGATTCGATTGTCCTGTCCGTAGGAATAAACTGCCAATAGAAGAAAAAAAACCACTTTCAGTTTCATAGGTCGATGTTATTAACCGGGTCGCTGCACCTGATATGCCGTTGCAGCTTTGTCAATAATAATAAAATATCACTAATTTGGTATCTCAACAATATTCAGAATTTTGTTAAAACTAATTCGCAACGCCAATCAATTTCCAGATCGGAGAGCAATCGTCTCAAATGGAAGATCTTACTCATATCAAGATTTACTAATGACTTCCCGCAAGGTGGCTTCCGGTTTACTGGCCGGTAAGGCTGATCTGGAAGAAAGCCGGGTTGCTTTTATGGTCGACCCTTCCTTCGAATACGTTGCCTTGCAGTGGGGGATTTGGAGATCCGGCGGAATTGCTGTTCCACTTTGCGTATTGCATCCATTGCCTTCACTGCAATACGTATTGGATAATACGAAAGCAGAAATATTGGTTGCGAGTGAGCGTTACGCCACTTTCTTGGAGCCCCTCACCAAGGATCGGGACATCCGTTTCCTCAAGGCAGAAGATCTGCTTCTGGCCGACCCTTCCTTGCTACCCGTGGTGACTCCGAATCGTAGAGCCATGATCCTGTTCACCAGCGGAACGACCAATTTGCCAAAAGGAGTGGTCACAACCCACCGAAACATCGAATTCCAGATCCAGACCTTGGTGGAAGCCTGGGAGTGGCGTGCCGAAGATCACATTCTAAATATTCTGCCCCTACATCATGTTCATGGCATCGTCAACGTATTGAGTTGTGCCCTGTGGTCGGGGGCATGTTGTGAATTTCTTCCCAAGTTCGATGCGGAGC
>JANQRV010000535.1 GCA_028284395.1 Saprospiraceae bacterium | reverse complement strand
CGCCTTCCGATACATCCCGGTCAAACAATTCCAATAGATCACCCTGCAATTCGTCCAGATATTTGGGGGAGCAAGTCCACTCCAAAAATTGGAGCACCCATTTTGGCGGCTGTCGACTCATATTAAAAGGCGCTTTTTGGCATTAAATTCCACATCTTTTCACGTTGGAGACGTACTTTCTCCAATGCCCGGTGTCCGGATAAGTTCATGCGATACAATCTCTTACTTCGCCCTCCTCGAACCGGAGTAGCCGGGCCGGCATAAGACTCTACAAACCCTTTATCCAATAATCGATTTAAGGTTGCATGAATGGTACTAACGCTCACTCTACGGCCGGTATGAGCCTCAATTTCATCCATGACCGTGATGCCATAAGCGTTGCCGTCCAGTATACCGACGGTCAAGAGTACGAGCTCTTCAAACTCTCCTAGGTGCGTTCCTTTCATATATTATTCGTAAATGCCAAACAAATATATTTGATATTATTCGTAAATGCCAAAGAAATGGGGAATATTTTGTGATGCTTTGATGCTTTTGTGATGCTGCGGTCGCCTTTGGACTCCCTTGATACTAAATGGCCTTGGGACTCATTTGATGTTGTGATGGTTTCAAAAAGGAATTTTGTCAAACGAAAGCGTGTTGTGACCAGCATCATAGCAACGTATTCGCTGCTAAGACGGATGTGGCAATCCGGAAGAGCTAATGCGACCGAATCATCATGGAAGCATCACAACCACAAAAATTTTTATATCTTGGCAGCAATAAAGATGACTGTGACGTTATCTTCAACATAAGGCGCTCACCTTATTGTCTAACGCTTACTCCAAGATTGAACTCTCATTTCTCATTCTAAGTATTATTGATTTACCACTCTCGCTGCGAGCAAATGCTTGCTCAACACCAAATACCCGTGCTTTTTAATGTTGCAGGTATTTTGTGAAAGGGATTAATCGGATTTTCAAGTCCTTGATTATTAAGGCTATGACTATGCCTTGCTCTCAATCGAGGATCCTCTCTTGTCGGGCCATATATAAGTATTTCGATTCTAATTCATGCGAATTAGCACACTACTTCTATTACCTAATCTTAAAATTAGAAATGATGAAGAAACTCTTGACGATGCTTCTTGCTTTCGTCTTCTTTGTTTCGGTGGCTTCGGCACAGCGATTGATTACCGGAACAATAACCGACAATCAGGGAGAAACATTAATTGGCGCCAATGTTGTTGCCAAGGGAACTACGGTGGGAGTCAGCACCGATTTAGACGGAAGGTTCGAGCTGCAGGTTCCCGATGGCATTGATGTACTGATGGTGAGTTACACAGGATTTAACCCCAAGGAGGTGGAAATTCCCGAATCGGGCGTATTGACCATTGTTTTGGACGAAGGAATAACTTTGGAGACTGCAGTCGTCACAGCCTTGGGAATTTCCCGGGATGAAAAAGCGCTTTCCTATGCTGTGCAACAAGTTCGATCGGAAGATATTGTTGCTACACAAACGAGAAGCCCACTAGAAGCTTTAAAAGGAAAGGTAGCAGGTGTTCAAATCATTACGGCTTCGGGCGCTCCCGGTGCATCTACCAATGTCAAATTGCGAGGCATATCATCCTTTACGGGCAATAACGAACCTTTGTTCGTGATCGATGGCGTTCCGGTCAACAATGTCTCCAATAATGGCGGCGCTCAATTGACCGGGGCCGTAGATGGCGGAAATGCCATCAGTGATATCAATCCGGAAGACATCGAATCGATCAATGTCTTGAAAGGGGCGTCCGCTGCTGCTCTATACGGATCTAGAGCGGCCAACGGGGTAGTTTTGATCACTACTAAGAAGGGACAAAGTGCCCAAAATCTTGGTCGTGCGAAAGTTGAACTCGGGCAATCGTACGCGTTTGAGCGGGTCTTGCTCTTGCCTACATTGCAAAATCAATTTGGCCAGGGACAAAACGGAGACAACCAATCTTTTTTGAATGATCAGGAAAGTTGGGGAGACGCATTTGATGGTTCCGTTCGGCCCTACGGGGCCGTCATTGGAGACCCCAGTAGTGAATTTTTCAACCAGCAGCGATACAAAACTTATGCTCCTTTGCAAGACAACATTCGCGAGTTTTTTGATATTGGACGCACTTCTACGACCAATCTTTCGATATCGGGTGGCAATGCCAATTCTTCTTTGCGTGTAGGTGGTTCTTATACCGATCAGACTGCGATCGTTACGAATACGGGACTCAAACGGGGAACCGTTAACCTCAGTGGTACTCATTCCTTCAACGAAAAATTTCGGGCTTCCGTTTCTTTCAACTACATCAAACAGCAAAATGATCTGGTAGTCAATGGTCAGGGAGGCGAGGCGCCCCTCAATCAGGTACTGCAGACCAGTCGCGATGTGAGCGTTCGGGAACAAAGAGATCTGAACGACGTCTACAATGGCGTCGATTGGTATTATACCCCTTTTATCCAAAATCCGTATTTCAACTTGTTTGAGGATTCCTATACCAAGGATATGGATCGCTTCTACGGCAGTATTAATTTGAGCTATGATATTTTAAAGTCAGAAGTTCAGACCCTGACAATCAGTGCGATTGGTGGAGCGGATATCATTACCGATGATCGACGCAGGTCCAAAGAACGCCGAATTGCATCCACATTGAGTGCCAATTCAGGAGCCGATGAAATTGGCTTCATCAGGGATGAATCTTATTCGGACAATCAGTTCGATGTGAATTTGACAGCTAATTATTCGCGGAGAATTAACAGTAGCCTGGGGGCAACCCTACTCGTGGGCGGGAATTTCAACCAGCGTTCTTCCAAGGACTTTCAAGCCAGTGTTCTGGGCACTACCTTGCCGGATTTTGTCAACTTTAGCAACGGTACCGGGGCGGCAAGTGTCTCTATCCTAGAGGCTAAGAGAAGGCTTTTTGGGGCTTTCAGCCGATTGGAATTTGATTTTGACAATTGGCTATATCTGGGAGGGACCTATCGTCAGGACTGGTCGTCTACCTTGCCCGCTTCCAATCGCTCCTTCGGTTATCCTTCTGTTTATACCAGTGCTGTATTGTCCGACTTATTGGATCTATCATCCAACTCACCGGTGAGCTTCCTGAAAATTCGGGCCAGTTATGCGGAGGTGGGTAATGATGCACCGGTATACTTGACCAACTCTATCTTTACTTCTCCTACCATTGCCGGCGTGCCCATCCAAGGTAATTTTGCCCAGACCGGCTTCCCTTTTAACGGAGTGGGAGGTTTTAGCCAGGGAGACCGGATCGGCAATCCAAATCTACAACCGGAAAGAACGAAAGAGTTGGAATTTGGGGTGGATGTCCGGTTTTTGAACAACCGGATTGGATTAGATGCATCTTATTTTGACCGCCGTTCCGTAGATCAGATCCTTCGAAATGCTCAAACTGCGCCCACCAGTGGATTCCGTTTTCAGGTCATCAATGCCGGTGAAATGCGCAACCAGGGGGTTGAAATAGTGCTCGATCTGGTACCCGTCAAAACCAAAGACTTTACGTGGAGCATTACCACCAATTTTACCAAGATCGATAACGAAGTGGTTTCCCTGCTAACTCCGGAGAACGACGGGGAACAATTGGGCATCGGATTTGGCCTGGCCAACTATACCTTTAATGCGATTGAGGGCCAACCCTATGGGGTATTGCAGGCTCCAACTGCTTTGAGAGATCCCAACGGCAACCTGGTCGTAGACGGCAACGGACTGCCTCAACAGGCACCGAATCCGGCCTTTTTTGGCTCCGTGCAACCCGAGTGGTACGGTGGGATCCGGACCAGCCTGAGTTGGAAAGGCATTTCCGCTTCGGCATTGGTCGAACACAGCCAGGGGGGCGTAGTGTACAGTCGGACCGTCGGACAAATTTACTTCAACGGATCGGCAGCCGAAACGGCTTTCAATAATCGGGAACGGTTCATCATTCCCTTTTCGGTGGTAGACAATGGCGACGGTACTTTTTCTCCTAATACGATCCCCATCGATTACGCCAGCAACAACATTCGAGGTTACTGGAATGCCATCAATAACTTTGGAGAATACCTGATCATCGACGCTACTTTTACAAAGTTGCGCGAACTGACTTTGTCCTACACTTTGCCGGCATCCATCATTAGTCGGCTGCCCTTTCAAAGTTTAACGATCGGGCTTTTTGGCCGCAACCTTTGGATTCATACTCCGGATGACAACACGTACATTGATCCGGAAGTGAATTCCTTCACCGGTGGAAACGGCAACATCGGGAATTTGCAGGGATTTGAGTTTGGTACTCTGCCGACAACCAGTAGCTATGGTATTAACCTGAGACTAACCCTCTAAAAAATTGAAAGATGAGATTGAACCATAAATATTATACCCTCACCTTGCTTTTTCTGGTGATCAGCATTGTCTCTTGTGATGATGCTTTGGATATCAACAATTCTCCTAATAACCCGGCCAGTTCGACGCCGGCATTGACATTGCCTTCGGGCATGTTGTATTCAGGACAATCGATTGGACTTGATTTTGCTCTGGTTAGCGGATTTATCGCTCAATACTGGACCCAATCTCCCCAGGCTGGTCAATACGAAGTATACGACCGCTACAACTACAATGGCAATCAGACGCGGGACGGATGGACCAACTCCTGGTACGGCGCGATGGCCGACTTGCAATACGTAAAGACTCAGGGCGTGATTGACGGATTGCCGAATCACGCTGCTATCGCTACTTTATTGTTGGCTTACCAGTACCAGGTTCTGGTCGACCTTTTTGATCAGATCCCATTTGCCGAGGCTTTAAAGGGTGGCGAAGGAATATTACAAGCCCAGTACGAATCCGGCGAAGCAGTATACGACCAATTGATCGCCCTGGTTGACGAAGGTCTGGATATGATCGTTCTGGGTGGGATAGCACCCGGTGCCGAAGATCTGATGCTGCAGGGAGATATGGCCACCTGGGTCAAATTCGGCAATACGCTGAAGTTGAAAATCTACATGAGACAATCGGAAGCGCGATCTTCGGTTGCCCAGAATGGCATTCAGGCTCTCGCAAGCTCCGGTGTAGCGTTTTTAGGCGCCGGAGAGGACGTCGCCATTTCGTATCCCGGTACGACCGGCAATCAAAACCCATTGTATAGCGGCGATGTCAGCGCGACGCCAGGTTTGGGGAATGTCAATATCTCCGGCAGCGCTTCTGTCATTCAACGCATGCTGGATGCCGGCGACCCGAGAGTAGATTTTTACTTCGATCCAAGTGTAACCACTGGCAATCACGTTGCGATCGTGCAGGGAGATGGGGTCGAGGAAGACGGTAGCGAGACAAGGAATGATTTCTCTACCCCCAGTGCGATCAATGTGGCCGGACCTAGTACTCCGGTCTATTACATGACCGGTCACGAGAGCCTTTTTCTGCAGGCGGAAGCCATTGCCCGCGGGTGGATGACCGGAGACGCCAAAACGGCTTATGACGCGGCAGTGCGTGCGGCTTTCCAATTTGCCGGTGGAGCAGACCCATCCGGTCTGATTGCCGACGGCGGTGCCTACGCTTACAAAGGTCTGGAAAGTATCCATACTCAAAAATGGCTGTCTATGGCCGGTACGCAATGTGTCGAAGGATGGGCCGACTGGCGAAGAACCGATACCCCTCAACTCGAACAATCTTCAGAGGGGACGGCCGCTAATCTGAATGGCAGCAAGTTTCCGCGACGTGCTTTTTACCCGGTGGTAGAGCTGGCTAACAACCCTAATACACCGCCGAATACCAATATCGGAGACCCGGTTTGGTGGGATATGAGTGAATAAGTTTAAAAGTGTCAAAATTTAAAATGAAGATGAAAACTATTAAATATCTGTTTCTTTTTGCGATGGTGATTCCCCTTGTCTCGTGCGAGTATTTTCAATCGCCTGATGATACCGCTACGGTCCGGGAGGGGTTCATCACATTTCCCGCCGTAACCCTCAATGGCGACCGTTTCATTACGATTCCCGTCGGTGGCTCATTTGATGATCCCGGCGTGGTAGCTACGCTTGGAAGCAAGGATGTTTCGGGCGATGTCGTAGTGACCGGCCAGATCGATCCATCGACCCCCGGCGTCTATACACTTGATTATTCCGTTTCTGTGGTCAATGAGTTGGACGAGGTTTCGGCAGCCAGTCAACAACGTTTTGTGGCGGTCATCAGCGAATCGGTCAGCAATGTAGACTTGTCGGGTCAATGGAATGGTGATGGAACGGCTGCAGTGCCGAGTTGGAATCAGGCTGCCACTGTCACCCGGATTTCCGGTTCCTGGTACTCCATCGATAAAGCTTTGGCCAGCGGGAATAACCTGAGCATTTTCTTCGCCGTAGTGGGAGGTGGTGCTGAAGGTGTCAGCGACAAGATTGTCGTGCCGGATCAAGGATCTCCTTTTGGAAATGTCAATTCGACCGACCCCGGAGCCAGTGCAGAACTGACTGACAACGGCTTTCAATGGCAGATCTTTATCGGTTGTTGCGGGGTATTCGGTCCCATTATTTATTCACGTTAAAAAAATGAATACATGAAAACCATTAATATAGCACTGCTGGTCATTATTGTATTGACCTTAAATGCCTGTGTGACCGGCAACGATGAAAATGCCGTCTTGAAAGAATTGGAAGATTCTTTTGCAAAAACCCCGCGAGTGGAGAAATTGACCGTCGATGGGGTTGCTCCCTCCCGCGATCAGCATTCCCATTGGATCGACTTTGAGGTAACGCCGGGACAAACCATCCAAATTGCCGGAGAATTTCACCCTGGTGTGGGGGCCAACAGAGCAGACTTCGATTTTTCTCGATCTTACCATCATACAGCCTATGATGCGGAGGATGCCAAGGCGGTCGAACCGAATACCGAACGGATCATTCCAGTTAATAATGACATTGCTGCCTTTAATTTTTCTTATGTAGTACCGACGCTGGATGATGAAGGAGTCGAATTTACGGCCGGTGACCACATCAATTTGACCTGGTGGTCTTCCAACGATTTGGGTGGCCAGGGATTCGTGGACGTAAATCTGATTTTCAAGTAATCTAAATAAGCTGGCCAAACAAAGACATCAGTTAGGCAATTACTCAATTCAGGATCGGCATCGAGGTTTTCGGTGCCGATCTGCTTTTACTAAATGCTCTTATGGTCCGTGATAGAAATTGGTGCTTTGTCGAAACAAGTATTGGTGGGTTACTGTATTCTCTAATAGAATTTTATGATGAATCTTCGACTAACATCCAAACTGACGGTCTTTACAACATTTTTTTTGCTCATCTGCTCTACTTTGATGATCGGGCAAGACACCATCCCATTTACCCTTGGCGATGACAATCGAATCTATCTCAAAGTCAGCATCAATGATTCGGAACCATTGGATTTTATCTTTGATACCGGAGCCAACGCCATGGTAGCCAATACCAGCCGGATCGAACAGAAAGTGCGATTGACCTACAATGCTACTACGCAAAACAGAAGTGCGAATGCAGTACAGGCACGTCGAGTCAGTAGTGGGAATGAGATCCAGATCGGCCCTTTCTTAAGAGGGAACGAGGACCTGGTTGGTATTCCATATCCAGAAAATTATACCTTCGATGGCGTCATTGGTTACCCATTTTTTGCCGATTACTACCTCGAAATCGATTACAAATCGCAAAAATTGATCATCCACCGAAGTCGTCCTCGCAAAGAGGTCCTTTCGGATTATCGGAAGAAAGCGCTTACTTTCATTGGTGATGTACCGTTTATGGAGATTGGAATTCTGCATGAGAAACGACCGATGAAATTCAACGCGATGATTGATACTGGATACAATGGTGAATTAATTGTCTATTATCCGGTGGTAATGGAATACCGTTTGTTCGATAAATTCCAAAAAATTGGGGAGGCTTCATCCGTTGGGGCCGGAGGGAAAGAGGTTAATTCCGATTGTATTATCTTACCCCAGACCGACGTCGGTGGTTTTCTATTGGAGGGCTTACCGGCCTATTTGCACCGTGCCGAAACCAATAGTCCTTTTCCGGCCATTCTCGGAGGTAATGCGTTAAAGCGCTTTCACTGGATCATTCACATTCGGGAGGAGACGGTTTACTTCAAACCAAATGAATTACTAGCTAAGGGATTTCGATAAAAATAATCGGCAACCCAATCAATGTTTAACGAAAAGGTACTACTTCCGGGTCATAGCCCTTACTACGCAAAAACTTTCTCAGGGCCTCTCCGGTTCCCGTCGGCCAGGTTCTCACTTTTTCGAAGGGAATGATTTTGACTTCGTCGATCTCCGGATCTTCGAGTACAACTTCGCCATCGGCATAAACGTGATAGGCAATGATCAACTGGTTCATTCGCTTAAAGGTCCAATGCCCAAGAAAGCCACGAATTTCTGCATCGAGGCCGACCTCCTCTTTGACCTCACGGAGTACTGCTGCTTCCGGATCTTCATGTTTTTCCAGAAAACCCGTAACCAGGGCAAAGATCTTCGGTGGCCATTTTGTGTTGTGCGCCAACAATACATTGCCATCTTTGTACTCGATAACGGCAGCTACGACGGGGGTGGGATTTTCGTACAATACAAAATTGCAGCTGTCATCCAAACAAACGGTATATCCATCAGGGCCAGGACCGAGATCTCCCTTGCAGGTCGGGCAGTAGTTGAATGTCATTGTCTTTGGTTATTTTGACCCGCAAAGTAGTCAATTATTCTCAACGGGCCGTCAAAAATTTCCGGCCCACGTGATCCCGTTTTCCAGGATTTGCTGGTGATCCCTGTTGTCGAAGGCTGCCCCGTGGTGACCTAACGCAGAGTAGAATACCCGACCCGCTTTCAATTCATGATACCAGACAATGGGGTGGTCTTCCCCCATGCCAAAATCCTTATCGGTTACTAGGAAACCCAGGTTTCCACTAACGTCGAAGGTGTTTTCATCGACGGTATAAAGAACCGTACTACCGTTTTCGCGTGGATTGTCGTAAAAGACATACCACTCATCTTGATGGGACATAGCGGTCGGAAGCCCCTCAGAAACAGCCAGATTGGAGGTGTCTCTTTCTAGTGACAGACTGGCAGTTTCCAATTCCAGGCTAATATTGTGGTGAGAAAAGCGGGCGTTGATGACCTCGTCCTCATACCAATCCCAATGGTGCGAGTGATCACCGGCTCCATGGACGCCAACAAATCCGCCACCGCCTTCCAGGTAGTCCCGGAGGGCCTGGCGTTGTTCTTCGATCAGTACCCGACCAGTGGTATTGTTCCATACTACGACTTTAAATTTCTTTAGGATCTCTTCTGAAAATACCGCACCATTGTCCGTTTCAAAGATCGACCAGTCATTTTCCCTCGCGAGTTGCCGATAAACGGGATAGGATGCTTCGATGGCCCCCCCGTGACGGAAACCATTGGTTTTGGAAAAGACAAGTATGGCTTTAGAGCCTAAATCCGAAGGGAGGTCCGGCGGATCGGTTTCAAAGGAATCAAACCCGCTCCCCATTTTATAGATGAAAAGGGCAATGGCGATGGCCAGGACGAGGATAATGCCCAGCAAAGAGAGGCCGATGATCTTAAGTACTTTCATTGAATGTCTTATTGCTGAAATAAATGGAAACGAGTGCGGTGACTGGTTTGTCTCCGTTGTTGCTGAATTTTAAGTAGAGGTCGTGGACGCCATTAGTGGCCGGAAGAGGAACGTTTAGTTCCTCCATCCCAAAGTCTACGAGGTTGGTTTTAATTGCAATTTCCTTGAGCAATGGTCCATCGGGTCGATCCAGCACAATTTGAAGTGTGCCGCCAGCCAGATAAGGGCCGGCTTTAGCGATTTCCAGTTTCAGACCTTTTATACCGGTAAAATCAATAGCTTGATATTTGACGTAGCCTCCATTTTGTCCGATCACCAAATCCACCGATTCCTCAAACATTCCTTGGGACATTTCAGGGTCTACCGTAAACTTTTGTGCTTTTACCAATTCATCAAAATTGCCGGCCAGCATTTTTGGATGGCGCAAAACGATGACTTCCCGAGCAGTGAGTGGGCCAATTTCCGGACCGCCCCGATCGGTGTAGGAAGCGGTCAAAATGTATTTGCCCTCCGCGTTATCGGATGCATGTTGATCCAGACGATAGGAACCGATTGGCGGCAGGGTGTTATTGATTTTGGTTTCTTGTTCCGCTAGGGATAAAATGTACCTGGCCATCTGGCGGGCTTCGCTTTGCGATAACTGAGGGTGGGCTGCCATGGCTATTTTTCCCCATACCCCGGTCCCACCGTTGATGATCTTGTTGGCGAGATAAGTCTCTGCTTTCTTGTCAGACCGATATTTTTCGGCAATATCCTGATACTTGGGTCCTACGGAAAGGATTTCGGACTGATGGCAGGTACCGCAATCGGAGCCATCCATGAGTTGTTTACCCAAGAGGAAAGCAGATTGTTCTTTCATTGCCTGGTGACCCAGTGCGATCTCATTGGCATCATAACCTCTTTCGAGGTAGTCGATACTGATGTTGACTTGCTCAGGGCGAATGCCATTGCCAATCATACCGTCTTCTTTGTCGACAACTGTTACCGCATAATTGATTTCTTGCTCATCCCAATAGAAGGTTCGGTTGTCTTCGAATTCCCAGGCTAAGACCGGCAAGTCATTGCCCACCAAAATCTCCGTAGTGGTTTCAGAAGTTTCTCCATGTGGGTCTTTAATGACCAGGCGAACTTCATATTTTCCCGGCTTTTGAAAGGTGTGAACCGGGTTTGCTTCTTTCGAACTGGCATCACCAAAAAACCATTCGTAAGAAAGAGCATCTCCATCATAGTCTTCCGAATTATCGCCTTTGAACTGAACGACTAGAGGCGCAGATCCGACCGGTTTGTTGGCATCTATTCGGGCAAAAGGCTTTCTATTGCCGGCAGTGTATTTTAGATGTACCAGCCGGGCATCCGGGTTTTCAGAGAACCAAACGGTCCCATATTCCAGGAGGTACATATCTCCTTGTGGGCTGAGAATGATATCAGTCGGATTGTTGAATTTCATATTGGGAAGAAAGCGGTTCATTCTCACAAAGTTCCCCTCTTCATCTATGGTTACCGCCATGATCCATCCTCTCATCCAGTCGTACGAAAAAAATTTGCCATCGTAATAATCTGGGAATCGACGGTCGCTTGCCGGATAATCGTCCAGATAAAAGACGGGGCCTGCCATAGCGTTGCGTCCGCCGTCCCCGACCAAGGGGAATTCCTTTGAAGCTGCGTATGGATACCAGATGAAGGCTGGTTGTGCTGGTGGTAGACTTTCCGATCCGGTGTTATTGGGCGATCGGTTCAGTGGTTTTGCCGGATCGTGTTCTTTGCCGGACCCTTTATTGGCGAAATCATACTTATGATAGGGTTTGTTGTCGGCGATGAAATATGGCCAGCCGAAAAAACCGGCTTGACGAGCCTGGTTGACTTCGTCGTGACCACGGGGGCCTCTGTGGAGGCTATCTTGTCCAGCATCCGGCCCCACATCACCCCAGTACAGATAACCTGTACGCTGATCGACCGAAATCCGAAATGGATTCCGGCACCCCATTACATAGATTTCCGGTCGACCTTCCGATCCGGCTTCGGCAAAAAGATTGCCTTCCGGGATGGAGTAAGAACCATCCGCTTCCGGTTTGATCCGCAGGATCTTCCCGCGTAGATCGTTGGTGTTGGCCGACGATTTCTGGGCATCCCAAGGACTGCGACCCGGTAGCTCATCGCTGGGAGAGTATCCATCCGATGCATGAGGGTTGGTGTTGTCTCCCGTAGCAATGTAAAGTAGGCCGCCCGGTCCAAATTCCAGACTGCCGGCTGAATGACAACACTCCTCGCGTTGCGTGGGAATCTGTAAAAGTACTTTTTCGGAACTTAAATCAAGGGTCTTGTAGTCTACACCCATGGCAAAGCGGGAAACATTTTGGTGTGACTCCACCGGATCGGAATAAAACAAATACAGCCAATTGTTGTTTTTGAAATCCGGATCCAAGGCAAGCCCCAACAGACCATCTTCCAGGCCAGAAAAAACCTCGAGCTGTTGCACCAAAGCAGAGCTGTCAACCGCTGGATCGAAAATACGGAGTTCTCCTCCCCTTTGAATATAAAGTAGCCGTCCGTCCGGCAGCATTTCCAGTTCCATCGGTTCTTGCAAGTGATCCTCCAGCACCACTTTTTCGAAGCGATTCTCCTCCGGAGCAACGTATGCCTTGTTGAAGTCTACCGATTCGCCCGCACCGGCAGCATAATTAATTCCGCCCAGAAGGTGTTGTAGAAAAAGGGATTCGCTAAAGGATTCTTCGGTATGACCCCGACCGGTATACCACGCTCTTCCTCCATCGAACTCGTGACACCAAGCTATAGGGTGTTCCTCACCGTTGGTTCCACCTTCATAAGAAGACTCATCGAGGTTTAGTAAAACCGTAATATTGGGGTTGATCTCCTTGTAGTTGTACCACTCGTCATTACAGTGCCAGTGATCGGGCAACATCTTCGTCGAAAGGTGCTCCGACACTACCAGTTCGATATCCGCTTCCCGAACGTTTGGGTCACTGGGATGGCCATTGAAATAGGCGCCAACCAATTGGCCATACCAATTCCAATCGTATTCCGTATCCGCTGCAGCGTGGATACCGACAAAGCCTCCACCCGCTTGAATGAACCGATTGAATTCCAATTGTTGAGCTTCGTTGAGGATATCTCCGGTGGTATTCAGGAAGACTATTACATTGTATTCCTGCAGCGTTTTTTCCTTGAAGATGTCAGCATCCTCCGTGGTGTCTACGCGGAAACCATTTTGCTCACCTAACTTCAGAATCGCCGTTTTCCCGGCTTCGATCGAAGCATGTCTGAACTGCTCGGTTTTGGAGAAAACCAGGACGGAGACAAAACGCTTCTTGGTGAAAAATATTTTCTTGATGCCCCAGCCGATTACAGCCAGGAGTAGGAGGTAAAGAAGGACTCTTTTCATGACTTTCAATGCGTACTTTGTACACAAAGATACGAAAATATTTTCATTGTGTATTTCTTACACATTAATTTTTATCTTTGGGATCATATGACACCAATGAACCCAAAGAAAATGCGGGATCGTATTGAGGCTCACCTTCAGTCGAGCGTCCAACAAATGATTCCCCAGTTGTCGATCGATTGTGTGATCTTCAGCTTTCACGACAACCAATTAAAAGTACTTTTACTGAAGTTTTTCAAACAGGATCTGTTATTTCTGCCGAGTGGGTTCATCCGGAAAGATGAGGATGTTGATGCAGCAGCCCTTCGAAACTTGAAGGAGCGCACGGGATTGGACCAGATTTTTCTGCAACAGTTTCACGCTTTTGGCAAAGCTTCCCGATACTACCCCGAACAGATGCAAGCCTTCATCTCTTCCCTTGGTATTGAACGGCAACGGGCCGAATGGTTCTTCCGGCGATTTGTGACCATTGGCTATTACGCATTAGTAGACTATGAAGCAGTAAAGCCTCAAGCAGATGTATTTACCGAAGCCTGTATCTGGGCGAACGTAGAAGAGCTTCCCGGGCTCATTATGGACCATGCTGAAATGATTGGAAAAGCGGTAGATACCTTAAAAATGGACATTCAGATTCACCCGGTCGCACTCCAACTGCTGCCCAATTCCTTCACGCTACCCGAGTTACAAAGACTTTATGAGATCATTCTTGATCGACCGATCGACCGACGAAACTTTCGTAAGAAACTATTGGCCGGCAAGACATTAATCCAACTTGATGAGCGGAGAACGGGTAAGGGGCATCGGTCTCCAAACCTCTACAAATTCGATCGAAGTAAGTATATGGAAGCCCTTGAGGAAAAAATTAAGCTGGGCTTCTAGTTGGCCTCTCAGAGAAATTGGGCAGCGCGATAGACCTTGGCGGTGCCATTGGCAATCACAGCAAATACCTTTTCTTTACTGGGTAGTCGCATATCTCGGAAAGCGAGCGGAAATAGAATGATATCGTGATTTTCGCGGTAATCTCCATAGGGGTATCGAGTGTAAATACGATCGAAGCCAGTTTCCGTTGAAAGCACCTTGCCGTTGTCAAACAGGTCTTGAAAGGTAGACCACGACATTTCTAAATGGTGTATCAAGGCCATTCTTTCTCCTTTTCTTGGACCATTGACACACCATCCCTCCAATTGGTGCCAGATTGACTGTGTGCGTCGGTCGAAAGGCATCAGATTGCTGTTATACAATAGGCCGGAAACACCAAACAGGTCGCCGGAGTCAGAACTGCGGTCCCAAATCTTGGTAGTACCGGTGAGGGGACAATAGGTTAGACTGATCGGAGTGCCACCGACCACATCATTAACGATCTCATGGTAATCGAGAATGGGGTAGGGGTAGGCCTTGGTCTCCCCATTGATTCTAACCACGGCCATTAGGTCTGACGGTGAAATATACACATCGATGTCCTGAGTACTTTCTTTTGAGAAAGGTAGGAAACGTGGATGATTGATGGCGGGAATTCCGTCAAGTCCTGAGGCATTGACAACGGTATTGGTAGGGATGAGCCATGCTTCTGCGGGAGGGCTGGTAGATCCCTGTTCTCGGATCGACTCCCCGTGGATGGACAATCCTGGGTACATGGCACTAAAGGCAAACCAATACCCCGTGCCGGTGTTTAAGGATTGCATCTGGGCTCCTGTCCATGGGCCTTCGACGGCTACTCCAAAGAGGTTCCAGTGGTTGCCCAGCTGATCTTGTACAAGGACTTCATTTTCATTTTCTGTGACCGGCGACAATTGAAGGATGATGTCATTGAGTTCCCTTTGAAAAGCGGTAATGAAGCGCCATTCTTCAGAGACCGGATCACTGGCTATATCTTCATTGGCTGATGTGGACGATCGGATCATCGCATCGCCAATCAGGACAATCGGAATACCTTGAAATTCGTCTTCTAAAATGGTAACTAAGTGGGAACCGGAAGATGGATTGTTTGAAAATTGAGGGCCTTCTGCGGGAGTAGGTAATTGCTCGACCTCGCGGCTACAATTTGCGAAGGATAGTACCAGGCAGAGTCCAATCAATGTAATTAGTCGGGCAAACATAACAGCGGAATTGAAGACATTCGTCGGTAAGTTAATAAGAACCGGCTTGCAAAAATGTCTTATCTCCTACTTTTCCAAAGTCTTACGTCTCTACAACTGAAAAGAGGGGCTTGATTGTTCAAGCCCCTCTCCGTTCGGTATTCAGTTCTGATCACAAAAAATCAGTAACCAGGATTTTGCGAGATGTTTGGATTCGCTACCAATTCCTGTTGCGGAATCGGCAGGATGAACCGTTCGTTTGGATAGTTTATTTCACAAATGGGCGCAGTGCAGTCGGTTCGCATAACGCTTCTGCCTTTGCGCATCAGGTCCCAAAGACGATGTCCTTCAAACATTAGTTCGATTCTCTTTTCACGTTCAATTTCATCCAACAACGCTTCGCCGGTAGCCGTGACCGCTGGTGCAGTAGGCCAGGCCCGTTGGCGAATGGTCATTAGATCCTCGATGGCACCGGCTTCATTGCCTGTCATGGCCCTGGCTTCCGCTCGGATGAGGTACAATTCGGAGAGACGGATAACGGGGGTGTTATCTTCGCCATTGATATTCGGAAACTTATTGACCCGAATGGTTCCATAAACTCCAGCGAGGGTTTCGTCGAATTTGAAAAGTTGACTTCTGATGTCGTTGGAATCGATCAGATTGACCAGGTCCAGAGAGGGCAGGTAATCGCCATATCCCTCATTGATATACATTCTTCCGAGTGCATCTCCACCGTTGTTATCCGATTCTGTCATAATAACTTCGAAAATTACGTCGGGTGCAGAGCCGTTGGCAGCCCAGGCGTCCAGGTACCCTTCCGTCGAAGTTAGGGAAAAGTTACCCCCATCGATCACTTGTGAAGCGAGACTCTCTGCCTTGGCAAAATCACTCATATAAAGAGCAATTCTTGCCTGCAGTGCCACGGCGGCATCTCTTGAGAAAAAGCCCGTACCGCGGGACTGATTCATCAAACTGATGGATCGGTCAAGGTCCGAGAGCACTGCCTGGTAAACTTCCCCTACGGTAGCACGCGTTGGTTCCGCATCCGGATCGAATTCAGTTACGATCGGTACGCCGGGGTGGCTTCCACCACTGGAAAAGTTGTAAGTCTGAGCGTAAATGCGGGCGATGTCAAAGTGTGCAAGGGCTCTGATGGCATAGGCCTCTCCCAGGAGTTGGTCGCCTAGATCCTTGACCGCGGCCGGAAACTCCAGGCCGGAATTGATGACGGTATTGGCACGGAGAATGACTTCGTATACCTCGGTCCAAATCTCTTCAGCGATGAAATCAATTTCATTACCATTGAACTCGGCCCATTCTTTGGCCCGGTTTGCACTGGCATTTTGTTTGACATCATCCGACATGACGTCCGGAACGAGGATGAAATATCGACCGTAATAGTCAGAGTTTTGCATTTGAGAGTAAACGCCCAACAGCACAGTTTCCATGTCAGCCACACTTTGGATGGCAATGTCCGGTGGCAGTGCCGTGCTGGGAGTGATGTCCAGCAATTCCTCTCCACAGGAAGTTGCACTTAACATCAGGATTAAAGCAAAAATATTTTTAAAGCGTTTCATTTTTTTCAATTTTTTAGTGAACTAAACAGTAACCGGTTTAAAATCCAAGATCGATCCCGATCGATGCCGTCTTCATATTCGGAACCGGCGAATTGACAAGACCATTGATGGAAGCTTCCGGGTCTAAATAAAGGTTTTCGTCGCGAGTCCAGGTCAGGAGGTTCGTACCGCGCAGATAAATTCTTGCGGACGATAACCGGACTTTCTCGATCACAGCGGTGGGCAATTGATACCCAATAGTCAGATTCCGCAAGCGAATGTAGGTACCGTCGTGAATAAAGCGGGAAGAACCTCTAAGGTTACTGTTGCTACGGTTACCCCAAGAAAACTGAGGTACATCGGTAACGTCGCCGGGCTGCTGCCAGCGATTTAGGACCAGGTTGGTCTGACTTCTGGGGGTGAAACGACCGTCACCCTGGAGTACCCACGCCGTTGCATCGTACAGCCAGTTGTTCCAGCTGTAATTAAACTGGGCATCGATGGAAAAACCTTTCCAACGGAAATTAGTATTAAAACCTCCAAAGAAGTCTGGTGTTCCCGATTTGCCGATGAAGTAGCGCTCGATGTCATTGATGTCGCTGGTGGTCGCTTCTTTGTTTTCGTCGACGTAAAACAGGGGAGCACCGGTCTGTACATCCACTCCAGCCCATTCGAAAACGTGGTATTCATTGTAGTCTCTGCCTTCCATTCTGAGGAAACGATCGTGCGTTCCATCCACAAATGGTTCGTCCAATTTCGTAATCTCATTTTTGATGAAGGTGATGTTACCGCCAATGGAGAAGGTAACGTCTTCGGTCCGTACGATATCCGCATTGATGGTGAGTTCAAGACCCCGGTTTCTCATTGCTCCAAAGTTGCGGGTAGCATCTCTAAAGCCGGTGGTCCGCGATACCGGTACATCGAGCAATAGATTCTCGGATTCCCGGTTGAAAAATTCGACGGTTCCAGACAGGCGGTTGAAGAGACCAAAATCCAAACCGATGTTGAAGGTATTGTTCTGCTCCCAGGTCAGGGCCCGGTTTCCGATTTCGAGGAAGGCACCACCTGGGTTGCCGTTATAATCGATATCGCTGTACGAAATTTGCGGCAGCCAGTCAAAATTGCCGATGCCAGCATTCCCCGTGGTTCCATAGCTGGTTCTCAACTTCAGCTCATTAATGAACGACATTTCCTGGACGAAAGGTTCCTGATCCAAACGCCAGGAAGCTCCAACTGACCAGAATGTTCCATAGCGATTGTCACTGCCAAAGCGGGAAGAACCGTCGCGACGTACCGACCCCTGCAGGTAGTACTTGTAATTGTAATTGTAGCTGATCCTGGAGAAGATGGATTCAAAGGCAAACCCGACGAGTGCGCTTTGGGAGGGATCTCCGGCTGCAGCATTACTCAAAACCCGCAATTGGGAGTTGGGAGGAAACTCTTCACCGAAAGCTCTCACAGAACGAGTAGTCGTTTCCTGAGCTTCATATCCGACCAGGGCGTTGAAATTGTGGTTGCTGCCAAAAGTATGGTCGTAAGTCAGTGTCTGGGTACCAATCCAGTTGGTTACATTCCTCGTTAATTCGCTGGCATCGCCATTGCTGTTACGGCCGTCACCGTAGCGGGCATTTCTAAAGTAATTTTCTTGGTAGTTGAGGAGATCTACCGACCATGCAGTCCTGAAAGTCAGGCCCTTGACAATGTCATACTCTCCTGTAATGTTGTCGATGATGCGGACCATGGTCCACTCCTGGTCGTCGTCACCGCTGAGACTGCCGATGGGGTTGTTTCCTCCCATGAAGAAAGTCTTGTGGTCGCCGTAGAAGCGTCCTTCGGCATCACGTGCCGGAATCACCGGAGCCAGTAAGTATCCATTGTAAAGCGGATTAGCCCATCTGGTTCCATCGTTCATTCCCTGCTGATGGGTCCGAGAAATACTTAGGTTATTGGTAATTCTAAGGCGATCGCTGGCTTTGACCCGCAAATTGAGCCGGGTAGAATAACGATCGAGCGATGAATAGATAATGGGGGCTTCCTGGTTGAAGTAACCACCGGAAGCATAGTAGGTGATGACATCATTACCACCACTGACACTTAAGTTGTAATCCTGATTGAGGCCAGTGCGGGTAAGCTCGTCGATCCAACGGTTGTCGACGCGAATGGTGCCGATGTTAACACCACCGTTACCATCCGGCGTCAGATCTACTGCTGGTTGTCCGGTTAGTGGATCCGGGTAACGGCCGTTAAATCTTTCGATGGCTTGTTCGACTGTTTCTCCAGTGTTTACCCAGCCTTCTACGTAGAGCCGTGAATATTCCTCGGCAGTTAATCCACGCAGACGTTTGTCTTCAGATACTGCCCAGTCATTGGCACCGACCTGGGCGGTAAGGCGAAGCTTAGGCTTTCCGGACTTACCACTTTTAGTGGTGATCAAAATGACCCCATTAGCGGCACGAGCACCATAAATGGCTGTCGCAGAGGCATCTTTCAGGACAGTGACGGTCTCAATGTCATTTGGGTTAATGGTCGCCAATGGATTACTGGATTCGACATCACTGTCGACAACAGTATCGGGGTTATCACCACTACTAAAATCATTGGACAATACGGGAATCCCATCGATGACAAAGAGCGGTTCGCTGGAAGCGGAAATAGATCCTTGACCACGAATCCGGATTTGGACATTGGCCCCGGGTTGGCCATTGCCCATATTGGCCTGAAGGCCGGCAATGTTGCCCTGAAGCGTTTGTTCGACGGACGCTAAGGGGACGGACTCCAATTTAGCACTTTGGAGTGTAGTGACGGATCCGGTCAGCGCTTCTTTCCGGGTCGTACCATAACCGGTTACGACTACCTCCGAAAGTTGTTCGGCCGATTGGATCATGACCACATCAGTAGATGGAGTCGCACTGGTCACGGAGATTTCTTGTGTAGTGAAACCAGTGTAAGAAAATACTAGGATGGCTTGATCTCCATCGACGGAAATCGAATACGAACCATCAAAGTCGGTAACAACACCAGTGGTTGTTCCTTTCGCTAAAACAGTGGCTCCGATCAGAGCTTCTCCCGTTTCATCAGTAACAGTACCTGTGGCTGTGAACTTTTGTGCATAGGAAAATTGCACGGACAAAAATAGGAGCGCAAGGAGTAGGATCCTTGATAGGTCAACCTTCATAATTGAACGTTTTTTATTAAAGAATCGAGTGTAAATCCTGGGGGACTATTCCGCTGAGACTACAGCGACTCCTCTAGGATCTAGCTCGGTCCTTAGTTGAGAGTGATTTCGTTTCTTGCTGTTTGATGACTTGAAAGAATCCTATGAAAGTGAACAATCACCAGGAAATGAGAAATTGTTGTAGGACCGCCCTGCGAACAAAACCGTTCAAGGTCGGCAAATTGAGCTGATATCTTCCGATAGGGATTAACCTATTGGAAATGGTGATCGTTTGATGAAAGGATAACAGTCAGGCTAAAAAATGTTTTTCAACCAATTATTAGATGGAACGCACATTAGTGCAATTTCGCTCCCAAGGTATCAAATATTCTCAAAAAAACCATCAGAATTGGAGTTTGATGTTGGTATTACTGTTCTTGATGCAGAGGGAATCTGTATCTATATCATTGATATTCAGGTTTTTAATTGTTTGACTGCTGCGGCTAGAGAAGTTTCAGTACCTACATTTCCAGGAAAGATTACCTGGGATAGGCCGGGAAATTTGGTTTCTGGACCCAATTTCCAGACTGGGATGCCTTTGATGATCTGTCCCTGGACGATGGCTCTTTTAATACCGAGACTTTTGGTAGCGACATCGCTGGAAGTAATTCCTCCTTTGGTGATCAGGAAGGCCGGTCGGACTTGGATCTGATGTACAATGGCGGTGACCAATTGGGAGATTTTTTGTCCAATTTCCTGGTTTTTAGTTTTTGAATGATGCGCTATCAATTTCCGACTGGTGGATAGGACGACGGTTCTTCCGTCAGCTATGATCCGATCGATCTCTTTAGCACTGGTCTTCGCCATCACTTCTGTTGAATCATTTTCCAGGATCTGTTGAACGTCCAGTTCAATTTGATGGAGTTCGGGATGAGTCTCGATTAAATGCTGCAATTGAGCAGTGGTGATCGGCACGAAAGATCCTACAACCACCAGACCGCCATGACTTCCCGTAGTTGCCATTTCTCCTCCCGACAACAACGGTTTATCTTCCAGTGCGGCCAAAGCTGCTACAAAAGATGCTGCGGTTCGTAGAATGGGTTGAATACCTGAAGCTAGTAGGGCCAATACAAACGTTTGTAGGTCTGCATAAGCAGCGGCATTGACAATGCAAGTCCTGCCGGATGGCAGTCTACGAAGCTTCTCGATCAACGGTTCTTTTGTTTCGTTGCGAAGTTCTTCAATGCTAATCGACACAACATCTGAAGAGGGGATCGCCCCTTTGGTCTTTTCTTCTACCCAGTCTTGCAGATTAGAGGACCGAAAACCAAATACCTTATCTTGCGCATAAGGCGTTTCAGCGGCGGGGATCAGTTTTTCGCCTTTTTGCACGTAGTGGATATCGTGAATTGTATATCTGCCGCCCTCGAAAAAAGCCGGTACAATAAACTCAATGGTCCCTTCGTACCGCAGGCCGGCCATCAAAGATCTGACTTCTTCGGGATAATGCCCGCGCAAAGTACTGTCACTTCGACTGATCACCCAACATCTTTTTTCACATAACCGAGCAGCTTCAGCAATGTTGCGACCGATCTCAAGGGCTAATTCTTTGGCGGGGCCAACATCCAGGCTTCGGGAATTTGTCAAAATGAAAAACAAAGGTGTACCGTTTTCCATCTCTTTTTGGATGAAATCTACTGTCCAAACAGTTAATACCGGAATGCCATGAACCGTTTGCGTGCCGGTAGGATCATCATCGAGTACAATGACGGTGTCCAAATGATTCTTTTTAGCTGCGATGACCATCGAATGCAAGTCTTTATTCGGAATTGGTGGCAAAGCAGAAAAAAGAGCTGTTGCGTCTTTAATGTTGGTATTTCCTTGATTTTTTTCCATTCATAAAGATAACAAAGAGCGACAAAAAGGAGGATGTCACCCCGACGGATTTAGGTGTCTTCCTAATGCAGGATGCTAATACTAGCAGGAAACAGCTTTGGCGTTCATGCTTGGTCCGACCGAAAAAAGGAAGCAACGGACTTTCCCAACGGACAACCTGCAGGTCACGGATCGGCTCTTAGGTCCGTAATCTTGACAATCGGGCCAACCATGCAGGCACTGGCCATGTCGGGCATTTCTTCGTAAGCGACTTTGACCTTCTTGTTATTCGCCAATTCGATCTTGAAATCCGAAAAGTTGATCGGTTCAACTTTCTGGCCATTTGCTAGCTCAATGGCCCAGGAACAGGCTCCAAGCCCGGTCAGGTCAACAATCTTTCCAACCTTCATAGTATCATTGGAGGTGGTATCTCCCTCTGCCAATTTGGTATTGGAGTGACAACCAATACACCATAATAGAAGGATAATTGGGAATATTGCAGTTATTTTCTCCATGGAATGGTAGTATTTTTTTTTATGCAATGCGCTCATTTTCAATAAGCATTTCAAAAAAACAAAATAAAAAATGCATTTACAGGCAGCAATCAAAAATATTTCAACGTTTTGATACACGAAACGCTCACCGAACCGGATTAGAGATGGGATTGTTTTGTCCCAAGGTTGCTCTAATCCTGTCATGATATGTTAATACTTTTATTGAAGCTTCAAATGATCTATAGGAACTTAGTCTCCAAGTGGATTATCACTTCACCTTCTAATGAGCTAAATACATTAAGTAAAAATTCAATTCTAGACTTGGTCTGGAAGGGAAGGAAGGCGTATATCAGACCAATAAATCCATAATTCCCATTGTAATAGAGATATCTAGGTAACAAAAGACTGATTATCAAATTGAATGGACGCTTGCTCCGGCAAAGCGCCAATATTTTTTTTAAATGAATTTCACTCACGTTAAAACATGTTATATGAAGCAGTTACAAAGCTATGCACTTGTGCTCCTATTAGCAATGGGCGTCACTTTTCTGCAAGCGCAGACCACGGTCAAAGGTGTGGTCAGCTCGGCAGATGATGGACTTCCTTTGATCGGGGCAACGATTCAGGTAAAAGGAGCCATTAATGGCGTCGTCACGGATGTTGACGGTAGTTATGAGATATCCGCTCCCGCCGACGGCATTTTGGTTTGTTCTTATACCGGCTTCGCTTCCCAGGAGTTTGCCATAGAAGGGCGTACAACGGTCAATATGGCATTGAGCAGTGACGTAGCCGAGCTGGAAGAGATTGTTGTAACCGGTACCGCTGCAGGCCAGTCGAAGAAGACGCTGAGTTTTTCCGTCGGTTCGATCGATGAAGAAATGCTTACGGAAGTACCAGCCGCAAATCTGGGTGCCGGACTGCAGGGGAAAGTGGCCGGCTTGAGAGTCAACCAGGTCAGTGGTCAACCCGGGCAAGGTACCTTTTTTCAAATTCGCTCTGCAAACTCGATTGCCAATGGTCAGCAACCATTGATCATCGTCGACGGTGTATTTTTGAACGGTTCTACACTGGCGGATCTCAACCCTGAAGACATTGAAAAGGTCGAAGTTTTGAAAGGATCAGCCGGAGCCGCTCTTTACGGTTCTCAGGCGGCAAATGGAGTTATTCAGATCTTTACAAAAAGAGGGCGTAACCTCAGCGTCGGAGAAACCAAAGTGGTTTACCGGGGTGAAGTTGGATTTTCTGAGGAAATCAACCGTTATGAAATCAATAACTTTACCAATTTGGAAGTGACGGACCCCAGTGGCCCACAACCTACGTTAGGTAATCCGGCATCTGATTTTGATGACATTCAGTTGCCCAATTTGCAGGATTACCAAGAAGATATTCTGTTCCGTAATGGTTTGTTTCAATCCAACTACATTGCGGTGCAAGGTAAGTCCAGCACCACGAATTTCCTAGCATCCGCTCAGCGCTTGGAAGATGAAGGGATTATCCAAAGTACAGATGGTTATACGCGAAATTCATTTCGTGCCAACATCGACCACCAAATCTCAGATAAATTCAGTGTCCAGGTTAGTTCCATGTACTCTACTTCTGAGCAAGATCTACTGGCTCCCTCCTCCAATGGTCCGAGCAGTTATTTAGCTACGGTTTTGTTTTTGACTCCGATGTTTGATTTGACCGCACCGAACGAAGAAGACGGATCTCCTTTTGATTGGGACATCGATAATACGGGATTGGGAACAACGAACCCATTGTACGATCGGGCTAATTCCAGCCAAACAGTCAACCGTAACCGCATTCTGGGGAATATCCGGTTGAATTATTTTGTGAACGACTGGCTGTCTTTCAATTATTCGGCAGCGGTTGACCGTTCTACGAATAATTTCCAGCAATTTGTCGCCAAGGGTTACCTGAGCACTAATGTACCCGGGGCTTTCTTCGGTCCGCTGACTACATTTAGCGGAGTGGCCCCACTTTCCAATGGCGGCGCCATTCACCGTACGACCCGCGTCAACAATTCATTCATTTCGCGCTTTAATGCCATCGCACAGAAATCTTTCGGCAGCTGGAATACGGCCATTCGGGGTAGCTTTCTCTATGAAGACCTGACACAGGAATTCAACGAAGGCATCGGCGAAAACCTAGCGGTGGCAAGTGCTCAAACCCTGGATAACGCCCAAAGCAATATTTTCATCGCTTCGGAGCAGCAGGAGATTGTTGCTTACAGTGGATTCCTGGTAGCGGATATCGACTACGCACAAAAGTACATTTTCAGTGCCTTGTTCCGTCGGGAAGGCTCTTCCTTGTTTGGCCCCGAAGAACGTTGGGCGAACTATTATCGTGGAAGTGTTGCCTACCGATTGAGCGAAGACATCAAAATTTCCGGTATTCAGGAGTTTAAATTGAGAGCGTCGATCGGTACTGCCGGTATTCGTCCGACCTTCGAACAGCGCTTCGAAACGTTCAGCCTCATCAACGGAACGACAACAAAGAATACCTTGGGTAACAATGTCCTGACACCCGCACAGTCCCAGGAAATCGAACTGGGAGTAAACATCAATTTCCTCAATGCTTTTAGCTTTGAATTCAGCTACTCCGACACGGAAACGCAAGACCAGATCTTGTTGGTCCCGCTTTCCGGTGCGGTTGGGTTTACCGGACAATGGAGAAATGCTGGTACGATCAGTGCTGATATTTACGAAGCATCTCTTGGAATTGATATGGGGCAGTTGCTCAAAATCCGGAACTCGGATTTCTCCTGGAACATCAATACCACTTTTGATCGGGTAAGACAGAGAATATCCGAACTAAATGTTCCCGCTTACAACACCGGTCCTGGTATCCAACAGTCGACGCTATTCAGGGTCGAAGAAGGCATCTCTTTCGGTACCATGGTCGGAGAAGTGTTTGCTACCTCTCTCGACCAGTTGGCAGACCAGGAAGGCGTCAATCCCGGCGATTACAGCATCAACTCTTTTGGTTATGTGGTAGAAACCTCAACGATTGGAACTGCTAATGAAGTTCCTTATAAATTGTTGGACGAGAATGGCAGCCCGATTGCCCGGGAGATCGGTGATATCAACCCGGATTTCCGGGTGGGAATTTCCAATTCTATCCGCTACAAGGGACTTAAACTCTATACTTTGTTCGATTGGAAACAAGGAGGAGATATTTACAATAAGAGTAAGCAATGGCTGTATCGGGATTTCCGTCACGCCGATGTGCCCAACAGTGGATTGGCCCGTAATTTCTTTGGTAGTAATGGTCTTTACAACGTAAATGTGAACAACAACCATTTTGTTGAAGACGGATCTTTCTTCATGCTCCGAGAAGCAGCATTGTCGTATGAATTTGGCGCCAACGCCATGCAGAAAGTTTTCGGAAACTTCATTGAGACCATGCGTTTCAGCGTCATTGGCCGGAACTTGTTCACCATTACGGATTACACAGGATTCCACCCCGATGTAACTTCTTCTCCGCGGACGGAAAATACTTTGTCTAACCGCGTACAGAATGCGGCCGGGAGTGATAACCAGACACCGAATGGCGACCCGAGTTTGTTTATGGTAGATGGATTTAATTATCCATTGGCCCGGACTTTCACGTTTAGATTGGAATTGACATTCTAATTGCTTTTTAATTAACAATAGTTTTGTGCGGAAACAAAACTTATAAATTGAAAAAATGAAGATTTATATAAAAATCAGTTTAGTTGCTTTACTCGCCATTTCCGTGGGGTGTAAAGACTTGGAAACTGTCAATGACAACAACCCTAGCCGAAATGCCGTATTGGCCGTAGGTACGGATTTGATCGCGGTACTGAATGGTGGTTACATTGCTTATTGGCAGGGTATCCACGATGATCACCCCGCTATGGCCTTGTCCATTACCTCCGATACGTATGGGGTGTCCTGGGGTAATTTTGCGGGACGTCGGATGGGAGAAGAACCCCGTGCGGCCTACAACAACCGTTCATCGGAGTCAGCCGATTATAAGCAAATGGTTGAGGACCCCTGGTTTGGTACCCTCTCCGCGGTATCCAGTGCGAATGATGTATTGATTGCTATCCAGGAAGGTATTACCATCGATAACGGTGGACCTCAGGATCAATCGATTATTGCCGCTTGTCACTTCCTGCGGGGAGTGAGCTGGGGATATCTGGGAATGTTGTTCGATCAATCCTTGTTGGTCGATGAGAAGACCGACTTAGAGCAACAAATATCTTTCACACCCTATCAGCAAGTAATCGATGCCGCCATCAGTGAATTGGAAATGGCCGCTAGTCTGGCCGCGCCGATTGGTGAGAATTTTACCTTTAACTTTTTCAATGGACTGTCGCTCAGCGCCGAGCAATTCATTCAATTGGCGCATTCTTACTCCGCGAGATTTTTAATGCAATGGCCTAGAACTGAAGACGAAGCCGGACAAATCGACTGGGCGGCTGTTCTTTCGCACGCCGAACAGGGCATTACCTATGATTTTGCTCCGATCGCCGACGGTAACTTCTGGGACAGTTATCAAAAATTTGCCTACGCAACGACCGGACAAGGTCCTTTCTGGGCTTACCTGGACCAACGTCTGGTGGCTGCATTGGATCCCAGTCAGCCTACTCGTTATCCAGAAGTTTCAATGGGTGAAACTCCGCTTCAAGATTCGGTAGCAGTCAGTGACGATGCCCGATTGGCATCCGATTTCGTCTTTGTTGGTAACATCAACCTCCCGATTGATCGCGGAGAGTGGCATTTCTCTCATTATCGGCACAACCGGAATGTAGTAGATCCAACCTTTGCTGGTGATGGGGCTTCTTCCGGACCGATGCCAGTCTTCCGCCAGGAAGACAACGAACTCATCAAGGCGGAGGCCCTCCTGAACCTCAATCGAATGGACGAAGCTCTTGCCATTCTAAACGCCGGAGCCCGCGTGACACGTGGTCAATTGCCTCCATTGGATATGAGTGCTACTTTTGACGAAGTAGAAGAGGCCATCATATACGAAAGGGCCATAGAATTATTGGGTACGGCGCCGATGGGCTTGTATTTTGATCGGCGTAGAATCGGGCCGCGTCTGCCTTTCGACCAGGTAGATGCATTAGGAGGGCTGCAACTGCAGACGCCCGCTCAATTGCCGGTACCGGCTGATGAAATGGAGGTACGTGAAGAGATTCCGTACAACTTCGGTGGAGCACAGGATCCCAACGGAGTCAGTAGATTCTGATACCAGATCATATAAGAACATGTGATGCCAAAGGACTGATCTCTTTACTGAAAATCAGTCCTTTGGCGTATCATTCAATTTGGTAGGATTGAGTATCCTCCAGCTAAACCAATACTGATTTTACTATGTCGGGCTATTACAAAAACGAGCATTTTATTGGGCTATTTAAATTCGTTATCATCGCGGCAGTATTGATGACGGTACCAGCTTGCCAATCCTCGGATCCACCGGAGGATGCTTCCAGGGCAGAAACCTTGTTCACTCTGATCAAACCCGGACATTCAGGGGTGCGCTTCAAAAACCAACTAACCGAAGACAAAAAAAATAATCACCTGGTCAATGATATGTTTATCTCCGGGGCGGGTGTAGCAGTCGGCGACATTAATAATGACGGATATCCCGATTTGTTTTTTACCGGAAATCAAGTGCCCGATAAACTCTATTTAAATAAGGGAGGGTTGCAATTTGAAGATATTACAAAAAAAGCCGGTATCGAAGCTGAAGATATTTGGTCGTCCGGAGCGACGATGGGAGATATTGATAACGACGGCGATTTGGACATCTACATCACAAAATATGTCTTTGACAAAGAACAACTGAGTGAAAACCGGCTTTACATCAACAATGGAGATCTCACCTTCACGGAAAAAGCTCGGGAATTCAAACTAGCCGATCGAGGTTTTTCCGTCCAATCCACCTTCTTTGATTTCGATATGGATGGCCTGCTCGACCTTTACCTCATTAACCAACCACCTTCTACCGGCAACCGCAAGGGAAATAAAATCACTTTAACCCGATTAAAAAGCCTGCTGTATACCGATAAAATCTATAAGAATCTGGGCGATGGTACCTTTATGGATGCTACCAACTGGGCGATCAGGAATAATCTTGCTTTTGGCCTTTCCAGTACCATCGGAGACTTCAACAACGACCGACTGCCGGATATTTACGTCGCCAATGATTATGAGCGTCCGGATCAGCTTTATTTCAACATTGGGCAAGGGCAATATCGGAATGTGACCAACCAGGCTTTGAAGCACATGTCCAACTTCAGCATGGGAACGGATGTCGCGGATTATGACAACGATGGTCTGCTCGACATTGTCGTTGTCGATATGGTTGCCGAAGACCACAAAAGGATCAAGACCAATATGGGGGCGATGAAGCCCGAAGAATTCTGGGAGAACGTGAACCGGGGATTTCACTATCAATACATGTTCAATACCCTACAGCGCAATAACGGTAACGGCACGTTTAGCGAAGTGGCTCACTTGGCGGGAGTCTCAAATTCAGATTGGAGTTGGGGCCCCTTGTTCGGCGATTTTGACAACGATGGTTGGAAGGATCTGTTCATTACCAATGGAGAACGACGCGCAATGCGCAACAGCGACTTAGACCGGAAGTACTCCGTTTTGCTCGACAGCCTGGAGTTGGTTGCCAGACAAAAGGGCAAAGAACTATTTGAGATAGTCGACTTAATGGATTTTGTCGAAATGGCCCCCATTGGAAAGTTGCCCAATTTTGCCTTCAAAAACAATGGAGATCTGACTTTTAGTAAGGTGTCGAAAGATTGGGGACTGGATGAGCCCAACCTCTCCTACGGTTGTGCTTACGCCGACTTGGATCAAGATGGCGACCTGGAGATCATTGTCAACAATACCGACGACTTTGCCCACATTTATCGCAATAATGCCGTTGAACAGAATCGAGGACATTCTTTGAGATTCCGCATATTGAATAAAAATAAAATGCCTGCTTATGGTGCGCGGGTGAAGTTGTACCGAGATGGGAAATTCTGGCAGCTACAGGAACTAACCAACACCAGGGGATATAAATCTAAAAGTACCGATCAGTTGCATTTTGGACTTGGAAAGGACCAAATAGTAGAGAAGGTAGAGGTCACCTGGCCCTTCGGGCACCAATTGGTACTCGAAAATGTAAAGGCAGATCAGTTGCTTACGTTGGATGTTGATCAAGGTGCTGTTCCCAAAGCGACAAAGAAACAAGACTACCGGCCATTTGCCGATCGGACGAATGAATTGAAAATTCAATATCGCCATAAAGAGAATGCTTATGACGACTATGAGCGCGAAGTGCTGCTGCCCCATAAAATGTCCAACTTCGGCCCCGGGCTTGCGGTCGGTGATGTAAATCAAGACCACCTCGATGATTTTTACGTAGGTGGTGCTGTAGGCATGCCAGGTGTGTTGTACCTTCAATTGCCAGAGGGAGGCTTTCGAGCTTATGAGTCGTCCGGCTTTGAAGCGGACAAAGAGCATGAAGATCTAGGTGCTTGCTTTTTCGATGCGGATTCGGATGGAGACATGGATCTTTATGTGGTAAGTGGAGGCAATGAATTTGCACCGGGAGATGCCGGATTGCAAGACCGCCTTTACTTGAACGATGGGCAGGCTAACTTTTACCAAGCCAATGATCGACTGCCTAAGTTGCTGACCAGTGGTTCTTGTGTAGTGCCGGCAGACATGGATGGCGATGGCGATACAGATCTATTTGTAGGAGGCAGATTAGTACCGGGGAACTATCCCATTCCCGCGACCAGTCATATCTTACGGAATGACAATGGTTTTTTTAAGGATGTTACTAAGGAACTCGCTCCGGAATTAATGGAACTCGGTTTGGTGACCGGAGCTAAATGGGTTGACTTCTCCAATGACGGCCAGCTCGACCTGGTAGTGGTCGGCGAATGGATGCCCGTAACTTTCCTGGAGAATCAAGCGGGTAAATGGCTCAATGTTACTGAGAGAACCGGTCTTCAGTCATCTTCGGTTGGTTGGTATTACGGCATCGAAGCAGCTGATTTTGATGGTGATGGAGACGTAGACCTCGTTGCTGGAAATTTGGGATTAAACTACAAATACAAAGCGTCGAAAGAAGAGCCTTTTGAAATATACAGTGACGATTTTGATGGCAACGGGCAGCGAGACATCGTGTTGGGTTATCACGAACACGGTGCTTTATTTCCATTGCGCGGCCTTTCCTGTTCCTCTCAGCAAATACCCGATCTTGCCAAGAAATTCCCTACCTACGAATCCTTTGGTGATGCCGACCTCTTTGATGTTTACGGAGAGCAATTAAACAATGCGCTGCACTACCAGGCACGTAATTTTGCCACCGTCTATCTGGAGAATCACGGTGACGGAACATTTACCATGCGACCATTGCCGATGGAAGCTCAATTTTCCAGTGTCAACAACATCATTGCCAAAGACTTTAACCAAGATGGCACACTTGATCTGCTCCTTTCCGGAAACCTCTATCCGGTTGAAATTGAAACGCCCAGAAATGATGCAGGTGTCGGACTCTATCTGGAGGGAGATGGGAATGGAGGTTTCCGTCCCGTCCCTTGGCAGGAAAGTGGCTTTTTTGCCCCCTATGACGCCAAGGATATGAAAATGATCAATGTTGGCGGGCAGGATGTTGTTTTGGTAGCTAATAATCAGCAACGGATGCAGGCCATTGGTTTTACACTCCGTAAGAAGGATGATCAGAGAGCTATTTCAATGAACTAGAATTCAGTAGATGCTATGAGCTATTTAAAAGGTTTCTTTTATTGTTTTTCTTTTCTTGGATTGTTGTTCATTTTCCAAGGCTGTCAACCCGCTCATTGGGAAAATGCTGCTGGACAGAAAGACGTTTTGTTTTCCCGTTTGTCACCTAAACAAACCGGGATTCGTTTTCAAAACACGCTGGTCGAAGATGCCAAGAACAATCATTTGATCAACGATATGTTTGTAGCGGGAGCTGGAGTGGCCATCGGCGACATTGACGGCAACGGCTATCCGGATATTTATTTAGCTGGAAATCAAGTCCCGGATCGACTCTATTTGAATCGCGGTGATTTAAAGTTTGAAGACATTACCGAAAAGTCGGGAATCGGAGCGGATGAAAACTGGTCGACCGGGGTGACCATGGCGGATGTCAACAACGATGGCAGGCTGGACATTTACGTCTGTAAAAGCGTACAGGACAATGATCAATTGAGCAGCAATTTACTATTTATCAATGAAGGTCCCGCTACGGAAGGAGATTATCCTACTTTTAGAGAAGCAGCTGCCAACTATAATCTTGCCGACCGGGGTTTTTCTGTCCAAGCAACTTTCTTCGATTACAATAAAGACGGCTGGATGGACTTGTACTTGGTCAACCAACCACCCAGCGTCGGTAAAAGGACTGGGGGCAACATGTACAACCGACTCAATCACCAGACGGCAAAGTACACGGATCGCCTCTACGAAAATACTGGAAACGGACCTTTTGTAGAGGTGACCAAAGAGGCGGGGGTACTCAACATTGGTTATGGACTTTCCGCTACGGTGGGTGATTTTAACCAAGACAGTTGGCCGGATATTTATGTGTCGAACGATTTTGATCGACCCGATCATCTCTACATTAACCAAAAAGACGGCACTTTCCGGAATACGATCAATCAATCGGTCAAACACATTTCTAATTTCAGCATGGGATCCGATGCGGCCGATTATGACAACGATGGTTTGCTGGACATCATGGTGGTCGATATGGTAGCGGAAGACCACCTCCGGAATAAAACATATATGGGGGCTATGAATCCGGAAATGTTTTGGCGCATCGTCAACAATGGCTGGCATTACCAATACATGTTCAATACGCTTCAGAAAAACAACGGAAATGGCACCTTTTGTGAAGTCGCACACCTGGCCGGAGTGTCCAATACCGACTGGAGCTGGGGGCCGCTTTTTGCCGATTTTGATAATGACGGATGGAAGGATCTTTTCGTTACCAATGGTATCAAACGGAATCAACGCTATACCGATTTGGACAAAATGATCACCAGGCGACTGGATAGCCTCGAATTGATAGCGGCCAAGCAAAAGGTACCGCTCGAAGAGATCATCGACGTTCAATCATTCGTCGATATGGCACCGATCGACCGATTGCCCAACTATATCTTCAAAAATAATGGAGATCTGACATTCCAAAAGCAAATGACAGAATGGGGAATGACTGCACCAGGTCTTTCTTACGGTGGGGCGTATGCCGATCTAGATCAGGATGGGGACCTCGACTTAGTCATTAACAACGTAGATGACTTCGCCGGCATCTATCGGAATAATTTAAGGGAAAAGGATAGTGAAAATGGTTTCCTGCGGGTAACGGTCCAGACCGATGATCAAAGTCCCGCTTACGGTGCCCGTGCTACCTTGTATAAAGACGGCGTGGTATGGCAAGTACAGGAATTGACGAATGCCCGGGGATACATGTCGAAAAGCGATGATGTTTTACATTTTGGTCTTGGTGCTGTGATCAACATTGAAAAAATGGTGATATCCTGGCCGGACGGGCGCACGAAAAGCTGGAGTAATGTGCCCGCGAATCAGTCTTTGCTTGCTGAACCAACCGATGCGCTGGTTGATCTGGAGCAAAGCCCATCCAACCCGCTAACTTTCTGTGACCTGACCACGACGCTGGAACTCGACCATCGACACCGGGAAAACGATTTCAACGATTTCAAAAAGCAAGAATTATTGCCTCATAAGATGTCCAATTTTGGTCCGGGACTTGCCGTTGGTGATGTCAATGGAGATGGGTTGGAGGACTTCTACATTGGTGGAGCAACCGGCTTTGCAGGGGCATTGTATCTACAGCGGGGTGAAGGAACTTTCACTGTTTCTACACAAGGGATTTGGCAGGAAGAGGCCGATTACGAAGATATTGGATCCCTTTTGCTGGATGTGGATGGAGATCAAGACCTGGATCTGTATGTCGTAAGTGGAGGAAATGAATTTGAAGTTGGAGATCCACTTTTACAGGACCGTTTGTATCTAAACGACGGGTGGGGCAATTTTGCGAAGACTTCGGATCGATTGCCCGATATGACTTCCAGTGGCTCCAGAGTCAAAGCAGCGGATTTTGACGGCGACGGGGATGTTGACCTGTTTGTGGGTGGTCGTCTGTTGCCCGGCAAATATCCCTACCCGGCTAAAAGCACCTTATTGATCAATAACGGAGGCGTGTTTTCGGATCAAACCGCAGCTCTTGCCCCTTTTCTCATGGAAGCAGGGTTGGTGACCGATGCCGAATGGACCGATTTTAACAATGATGGACAATTGGACTTAGTAGTTGTAGGAGAATGGATGCCCGTAACCATGTTGGAAAACCGCAGTGGGCGTTTAGAAAACCGTACGGACCTGCTGGGTTTGCAGCAGACCGCAGGTTGGTACTTTAGTATTTGCGCCGAAGATTTTGATCGCGATGGCGATACCGATTTTGTAGTGGGTAATTTAGGATTGAATTACAAGTACAAGGCCTCCGTATCGGAGCCTTTTCAAATTCACAGTGGTGATCTGGACCATAATGGAGCCCATGATATTGTCTTAAGCTACCATGAACACGGTGAGATATATCCCGTCAGAGGGCGTTCTTGTTCTTCCAGCCAGATACCCGAAATAGCGGTCCGATTTCCGGATTACGAATCTTTTGGCAAGGCCAATCTCTCCGACATTTACGGAGAAGAGCTGGAAACAGCGCTGCAATTACAAGCGTACACCTTTGCCACCAGCTACATTGAAAATGTTGGTGACAACCAATACCGGGTGACTCAACTACCCAATGAGTCTCAGTTTTCTAACGTGAATACCATTATAGCCCAGGATTTTGACGGAGATGAACATCTGGATTTACTGCTTGCCGGAAACTTATACAGCTCGGAAATAGAGACTCCACGTAACGATGCCGGTATGGGTCTGTATATGAGAGGGGATGGTTCCGGTAACTTTAGTCCAGTTCCCATTTCGGAAAGCGGGTTCTTCGCTCCGCACGATGTGAAAGACATGAAAGTATTGAAAATTGGCAGAGATCAGGTGCCGGTTGTGTTAATTGGCAACAACAATTTTGGGATGCAAGCTTTTGGTTGGGGAGATCGAGCGCATCAGTTGGTTCGTGCAAGAGGAAAGATAACCATGTAACCATACGGTCCGGCAATAGTGGATCTGGGTAGTCTGAGTCAATTAATCTTGGCGGTTAAAGATTAGAACTCTATTTTTAGTGATTCTAATCTAAACGAACATAATGAAAAACCCAATCGCGCTAACCATCTTTCTCCTGGTCTTCATTTCTCTAGGAGCTCAAGAAGCAGAATCCTATTATCAACCACTTAAATACCGCAACATTGGCCCTTTCCGGGGAGGCCGCTCCGTAGGATCCTCAGGAGTAGTCGGCGATCCGCTGACCTACTATATGGGGACAACGGGAGGTGGTCTTTGGAAAACCGAAGACGCCGGCCAACGTTGGGACAACATCTCCGACGGCTTTTTCAAAACGGGATCGGTTGGTGCGGTTGCGGTATCAGAATCCAATCCGAACATCGTTTACGTGGGCATGGGTGAGCATGCAGTTCGCGGTGTGATGACTTCTTACGGCGACGGCGTATACAAATCAACCGATGCCGGAAAAACATGGACCCATATCGGGTTAAAGGAAACACAGCACATCTCTAGAGTTATCATCCACCCTTCCAATCCATCCGTTGTCTTCGTAGCGGCGCAAGGGGCTCTATACGGCTCTACCGAGGAACGGGGGATCTACCGTTCGACAGACGGCGGGAAAACTTGGGAAAAAGTGCTGTACGTGAACGACATGACCGGCGGTGTGGAGCTTTCAATGGATATGAATCATCCGGAGGTGATCTATGCGGCGATGTGGCACCATCAGCGGAAGCCCTGGACCATTATCAGCGGTGGAGAAGGCAGCGGTTTGTACAAGTCGATGGATGGAGGTGATACCTGGAAGAAGATCCATACCGGCTTGCCCAAAGAATTGGGTAAAATGGCTATTTCAGTATGCCGATCCAATTCGAATCGCGTCTATGCGCTGGTAGAAAGCGATAGCAATAAAGGTCTGGGCGGATTATTCATTTCCAATAATGCCGGTAAAAGTTGGAGCAGGGTAAGCGACGATAATCGACTTACTCAACGGGCTTGGTATTACACTGATATTGCCACGGACCCGAATGACGACAATACGATTTATGTCATGAGTGCCAGCGTCCTTCGATCAATTGATGGCGGCAAGTCTTGGGAGAATCTGGGGAGAGGTACGCACGGCGACTTTCACGACCTTTGGATCAATCCGAAGAATTCAAAAAATATAGTTGCTTCTAATGATGGAGGAGCTGCGATCTCCTTTAATGCGGGGAAGACTTGGTCGACTCAGTCCAATATGTCTACCGCCCAGATTTATCGCATCAATGCCGATAACCTTTTCCCCTACAACATATACGGAGGTCAACAGGACAATACTTCCGTGAAGATAGCCAGCTTATCCACGGGCCGCTACAGCATTGGTCGAGAAGACTGGACTTATTCAGCAGGAGGAGAAAGCGCTTTCCTGGCCTTTGATCCGGATGATCCCAGATATGTGCTGGGAGGGGTTTACCTCGGTTACATCGAAGTTTTGGATACCAAATCGAAGTCGAGAACGAACATCATGGCGGCGCCACATCAGTGGCTGGGGCGTGCCGCCAGAGACATGGAATATCTTTTTAATTGGAACGCGCCCATCATTCATTCCATTCACGAACCGGGGACATTCTTTCACTGTGCCAATAAAGTATTGAAAACTACGGATATGGGAAGGTCTTGGACTGAATTCTCTCCGGATCTAACGCAGAACATCGATGAGAAGCAGGGACTTGGTGGCATTCCGTATACGAATGAAGCGGTAGGGGCGGAGAATTACGGCACCATTGCCTACATCATCGAGTCGCCACATGAAAAGGGTGTTTACTACACGGGAAGTGATGATGGCTTTGTATTTATTACGCGCGATAATGGAAAGACGTGGCAGAATAGAACGCCAAAGGGACTGGGCGAATCTTTGGTCAATGCCATTGATATTTCTCCCCATGATCCCGCTACCGCTTATATAGCTACCACCAAATACAAGTTCAATGATTACACGCCTGCCATTTATAAAACGGCTGACTACGGTAAGACCTGGACCCGCATCAATAATGGGATACCCGACGGGGCTTATACCCGGGTCGTCCGTGAAGATCCCGATAGAAAAGGCCTGCTGTACGCCGGAACGGAATTGGGCGTTTATATTTCCTGGAATGATGGAGCAGACTGGGAGCCCTTTCAATTGAACCTCCCCGTGACCCCCATTATGGACCTAAAAGTACACCAGGGAGATCTCATTGTCGCTACCTCCGGCCGTGGCTTTTGGGTCTTGGACGATCTCGGTCTCCTGGCGCAGCCAAAGGTAGCGGGGGAATTGAAGATTTATGAGCCTGAAACAGCTATAAACAGCGCTTGGTTGAGCCCTCTCAATGCCAATAATCCGAGTTTTGATGGTACCAATCCGTTCGAGGGAGTCAATCCCGCCAATGGTGTGGTCATTTATTACAACCTTCCCAAAACGGATGAAAATGCCGAGGTCATTTTGGAGATCACCAACGCAGGTCAGGAACGTATCCATACTTTTTCCTCAAAAAGGGATAAGGAGCAGTCGGTTTGGCCGGGTGGTCCTGCTCCTGCTCCCACTTTATCCAAGAAAGAAGGTTTGAATCGATTTGTCTGGAATATGCGTTGTCCGACCATGCCGGGCGTGCCTAATGTTTGGATCGAGGGGAGTTTTGGTGGGCACAAAGTTGCTCCCGGGACCTATACGCTGACTTTAAAAGTCGGAGAGGCGGCTTTAACAGCGACAGCAGTCATTCGAGAAGACCCTAATTTTGAAACAAAGCCCGGCCAATACGAAGAGCACCATATGTACATGACTGCGATGGAGCAAACCCTAACGGAAATGCACCATAAGGTCAACCAGCTCTACCGAGCCAAAAATCAATTAAAGGAGTTGGTTAACCAATTGAAGAAGCAGGATAAGACCGATTTAGCCGGTGAAGGCTCAAAACTCATTGAGGCGTTGACCAAATGGGATGAAGATATGGTCCAGCGGAAATCCAAGGCGTATGATGACGTGGAGAACTTTCCCAATAAATTTACGGCTGAATACTTATTCTTAATTAATCAAGGGAGTAATGGTGGGCGTAGCAGTGTGATTCCAAGGGTCAATGAATCGGTCAAAAAGCGTAAGAAGGAGCTAGATGACCAATGGCGTGTCTTAGGAGAAAAAGCAGATGAATTGATTGATGTTGCCATTCCAAGTTTTAACAAAAAGCTATGGGAGCGTGGAGTAGGGGCAATTAGAATGGATAATTAACTACCGATCACTATTTTGTGAAACCGTTTAGATTAAAACCAATCATGTATGAAGATCCAATCCGTTATTGTTGCATTGATGTTACCCATTTCATTGATTGCACAAACAAAAGGAAATACATTCGTTTACGGGGATGCTTTACCGGACGCACCGGAATTGTCGGCCCGGGGAGACTACCAGGTGGGTGTCCGCACACTTAAATTTGTCCATAAGGACCAAGTAGATATTTTGAACTCCAAAGAGGGCCAGGATCCACTCTACGATCGGCCTTTGACGGTAGAAATCTGGTACCCTTCATCCAACAAAAAGGAGGGTGGCGATTTGATCCAGTATGAGGAAGTAATGGGCACAAACGGCAACCCCGAGAGACCAATCCTTCCATTTACCTTCTACGGCCGGGCAAGCAGAGATGCTGCCCCGATGACGGGTGATGGTAAGTTTCCCCTGGTGGTCGTTTCTCATGGCTATGTGGGGTCGAGATATTTAATGACTTACTTAACTGAGAATCTGGCTTCGAAGGGCTACATTGTCGTAGCCATCGATCATACGGAATCTACCTTTAGAGATGCTGCACCGTTTACCAGCACCCTGCTCAATCGATCGAAAGACATTTTGTTTATCCTGGATGAAGTTGCCAAATTGGGAGCCGCGAAAAATGAAGGGTTCTTATCAGGGCTGGTCAACGCAGAGCATACGGCCATCATTGGCTATTCCATGGGTGGATATGGTGTCCTCAACGCGGCGGGTGCTGCGTACAGCAAAAAAGCTTTAGGCTTATTTGCCGGGATGTCTGGAGGGAGTAAAGCGCTGACGGTACGCGGAGCCGACAGTGAAGAATTCAAACGTTCTCAAGATTCCAGAATTAAAGCCGTCGTTGCCTTTGCACCCTGGGGTATGGTGCAGGGAGTATGGGACTCCGAAACGTTGAAGGGCTTAAAAGTACCGACTTTCTTTGTGGCGGGAAGTCAGGACGATATTTCCGGTTATGAAAATGGTATTAAGGCAATTTTCAACGGAGCAGTGCATGCAGATCGTTACTTGTTAACCTATAAGAATGCACGCCACAACGTAGCTCCCAATCCGCCACCGGCAGAAGCCCTAGAACCCGGTTTAAATATCGATGAGTATTACCGGTATGCGGACCCAACCTGGGATCAACGCCGCATCAACAACATCAATCAACATTTTGTTACGGCCTTTCTCGGAGTACACCTGAAGCAAAAGGATTACGGAAAATACCTCGCTGCTAAAGAAGACTCTAACGAGGAAAATTGGCCCGGATTTGTGCCTCGTTCCTCCACCGGGATGGAGTTATTACACGAGGTTCCGAAGGAGTAAATTCAAAGGAAAACCGCGTATGTCTATGAATGTAGGAATCCTTGGAGCCGGAGCAATGGGCAGTGGTATTGCTCAGGTTGCGGCAGGAGCCGGTTGTCCGGTCACCGTTTTTGATGTATCAAGCGTAGCTTTGGAGCAAAGTCGAGAGAAGTTGGACAAAGTTCTCCAGCGACTGGTGTCTAAAGGCAAGATGACGAAAGAACAAACCAAAGAACTTCAAAACAATATTTCTTATGCTGATAGTCTCCGAGACTTAGCACCGTGTGACTTGGTCATCGAAGCGATTATCGAAAATTTGGACATTAAAAAGAAAGTTTTCGAAGCCCTTGAAGGCATCGTTAGACAGGATTGCATGATTGCTTCCAATACATCTTCCCTTTCCATTACGGCGTTGGCGTCGGCATTGGAAAAGCCGGAGCGATTCATCGGTCTACATTTTTTTAATCCGGCTCCGGTCATGCGTTTGGTGGAGATCGTACCGGCCATCCAAACCAACACAGAAACGCCCCGCAAGGCGAGAGCAATCGTCGATGGCTGGGGTAAGACGACGGTGTTGGCAAAGGATACGCCGGGTTTCATCGTCAATAAGGTGGCTCGCCCCTTTTATGGGGAGGCACTCAGAATTTATGAGGAGGGAATTGCCGATGTAGCTACGATCGACTGGGCCATGACCCAGATCGGTGGCTTCAGGATGGGGCCATTCACGCTCATGGACTTCATTGGGCACGATGTGAATTACGTTGTGACGGAGACCATCTTCAAGGCCTTCTATTACGATGGTCGATATCGCCCCTCTTTTGCTCAAAAGCGACTGGTGGAGGCGGGTTACTACGGCAGGAAGTCCGGACGCGGCTTTTATGACTATTCGGAAAATGCCGTTCGTGCCGAACCGATTCAAGATGAGCGGCTCGGGAACCGTATTGTCGACCGCATCATCGCCATGCTCATCAATGAAGCAGCCGATACGCTCCACCACCGGATCGCCACCAGAGAAGACATTGACCTGGCCATGACCAAAGGCGTCAATTATCCAAAAGGGTTATTGCAATGGGCTGATGAGATTGGTATTGAAACATGCGTTCAACGCATGGATGATCTGTACCGTACTTATCGTGAGGAGCGGTATCGGTGCAGCCCGCTACTTAGGAAAATGGCAAATCTTAGCTCCACCAGATAAATCGTGTCTATGAAAAAGCTCCTCTTACTCCTGTTTTTGTTGTTTTCAAACTTGTGTCGCTCTCAAGTGTCAAAGGACTATGAGTCCGCGTTTATCCCTTCCGACTCTACAACGCATGTCATTCCCCAGGGCCAGGAATTTACCTTTGGCTACTTAGAGGTACCCGAAAACAGGAAAATGCCGGCAAGCAACACCATAAAGCTTCCCGTATACATTTTCAAAAGCAGAAGTGTACACCCACAACCCGATCCCATCATCTACACGGTGGGAGGGCCAGGTTACACGTCGATGAACGCTGCTCAGTACATGAAATACTATCAATACCTTGACGATCGGGATTTTATCCTGTTCGAACAGCGAGGGACCCAGTATGCAAGACCAAATCTTGCTTGTCCGGAGTGGTCGGAAGCCGTCTATTGGTCTAGACTTCCCAGCTTTGATCAAAACCGGTCTGATAGCCTTTTTAATCAGGCGGCAATGAACTGTAGGGAAAGATTGATCGGGAAGGGAATTGATCTCAATGGCTATAACACCAACGAGATTGCAGCTGATATAGAAGATTTGCGAAAAGTATTGAATATTGAAAAATACAATCTTTTGACCATTTCGTACAGTACGAAGATAGCGCAGGTGCTGATGAGAGATTATCCAAATGCCATAAGAAGTGTGGTCATGGATTCACCGCTACCCCTTGAGGTGAATTACGATGAAGTCAGTGTAGGACATCTGATGCAAGCAATGGATCGGTTGCTTGCAGACTGTGCGGAAGACGAGGATTGCAACAAGACATTTCCCAATCTAAAAGAGCGATTTTATGATTATTTAAGAGACATAAACAAAGATCCATTAATTGTACAGGTGCAAAACCCCAAAAACGACCAAAAAGAAACATTCCACCTTAAGGGAAAAGATCTAATTACGGTCTTTACTTCCGTCTCCACCGGCGGAATACCTAACGTGCCCTTTGAAATACACAAACTACTGAACAATGATCTGAGCGCTATCAAGAAGGAATTATTGTCCTTATTTGAAGAACCTGGGAAAGGGAACGGCAGTGGAATGCGGCTTTCCGTCTGGTGTGCCGAAGAATTTCCATTTGTCTCCCAGAAAAGCGTGAAAGAGGAAGCCAATCGATATCCGGAGGTTGCAGGACTTTCTCCTACCGTTTTTACTTCCGAAGTTTGCCAGATTTGGAACGTAGAAAGAGCGGCGGATATCGAAAACCAAGCGGTGAAAAGCAGTATTCCCCTCTTATTGATCAGCGGTGAATACGATAATGAGACGCCACCGAAATGGGCGGCCCAAATGCAAGAAAATTTCCCCAATAGCCATCATTTGATTTTTAAAGGTTGGAAACATACACCTACGACCAATTGGGGCAATCCATGTGCCATGAGAAGTGCCAATGATTTCTTTAATGAACCATTGATTAGGCCCAATCCAGCTTGCTTCCAAGAGATTAGCCGCCCAAAATTTACCATAGAATGAGCTAATACCAAAACCCTCTCAACAATATCGAATAATATGTGGCGCTTTCCGAAGATGAGCGGGAATGGTCGATGTCAATTGACAAATCTTAGTCCCTTATCGTAAAAACGGGCTTTGACTGAAATATCGGTGTAAACCGGCGGTATTGACCCCAACGAATTACTTAAAACAAAAAGCCAGAAGGTCATGAACGGTCAGAATACCCAACAAGTCGCTGCCCTCCATAATAGGTAAGGCGTGAAATCTATTCGCAAGAAAAATATCAGCTGCCAGTCCGATGCTGTCATCCGGGTCTAAAACCATCGGATCTTTGGTCATGATGTTGCGGGCTGGAACAAGGTTTAGGCTAACCTCATGAGCCAGTTGAGTAGTTTCGGTATCGGGAGCGACCAATTGTTCATTGATTTGGTAAAGGTCCTTGTCGCTGATAATGCCCGTCAGATTACCTTGTTCGTCGGTGACCAGCACGTGGTGAAAATTGTTCTTTTCAAAGATTTGACGTACTTCATCCAGTCCGCTGTCTTCCTTAACTAGGACCGGGTCCGCGGTCATGATTTCTCTAATGGCTGTACTTGTATCCATATTGCATTCTTTTTTAAACTCCTACTTCAAAACTACTGTCCGATGAGGTGTATCGGGGTGACCTAGGTCACTTCTTGAAAGTGATTTAAGTCAGCTTTCAAGAAGTGATTCGGTTCACGCTTTATCGAGGAAATTGGGGGCTACTTTGTTGAGATCGTGCTCGGTGACGATTCCGATGAGCCGGTCATTTTCCATGACCGGTACATAATCACACTGGCATTGCTGCATGGCGTTAATAGCTTGGATGGTGGTGGCATTGGGAGGCATGACTGGGAAATTGGTTTCCATGATGTCCTTGACTATGAGCGTGTGGGTATCTTGGTCAACAGGAGTACCCTCTTGTTCTCTCAATGTTTTAGGGCTTAGAAAACCCACCAATTCTCCCTGTGCATTTTCTACCGGCAGATGACGAATGTGGAACCAATGCATTATTTTGGCGGCAACCGTTAACAGATCATTTTCCCGAATCGTATAGAGATTGGTCTGCATCAAGGTGTCTACGGTCTGATAGGGCTCGTAAAATTTCCTTGCTTCAGCCAATGCGGGAACATCCCAAGTATGGACGGGCTGACCGGACTGTTGACTGTGAAATAAAACTGCAGTAGTGCCGATCAAGGCTTCTTGAGTGTTGGATTCCTTCTTTAACTTGGAGAAGCAGTCTACCAACCATTGAGAGCCGGTTTTGCCCGATTTGACCCGCTCTTCGATGATGCCGAGATTACGATCGATCTCTCCCTGGTCAATTTTGGCATCTTCCAATCCCTGTTTGGCAATCGGCAATAACTCCTTTAGAATCAGGTCTTCCGATGTGATTTGCTTTTTGGTGGATGCCCAGCGAAAATGAGCTCCAAGGCCCTGTCGGGCAGCCTTTAGAAAGTTGACCTTGACGTAGTCAAAGTCCAGATCTTCTTGGATATTCGCATATTCTGGCGGCAAACCCTTCATCAACCCCAACCAAAAGGCGGCATTGGCGATTTGGTCCGTTACGCAGGGACCAGCTGGAATCAGCCGGTTTTCGATCCGGAGATGTGGCATCCCGTTGGTGATGCCATAACAAGCACGGTTCCATCGGTACGAGGTACCGATGTGGGTACTTAAGGCGCGTAGTTTGGGGATTTTGCCGGACCGCAATATTTCCATAGCGTCTTCATATTCCTTGGGCTGAAACAACGGTTGAATCCGGGCAATGTCTTCGTGGAAGACATCGAGGACCGAATTTTTGATCCAACCGTTGCCCAGTGCAACTCGCTGATTGTGTTGCCGCAACAACTTGGATACCGGTCGGGTATCCGTGGTTTGCCGGTAAAGGGCAATGCGGGTTTCCCGCCACAATCGTCGGCCCAATAGGAGGGGAGAATTCGTACAGCAGGCCATGACGGGAGCGGCAATGGCCATGGACCAATTATAGGATTTACGAAAGTCTTCCGGTCTTATTTGCAGGTGTACCTGAAAACTCGTGTTGCAGGCCTCGTAGATCATGGGAATGCCCTTGAGAATCAACTCATCCATGCCCTCCATATGCAGTTCGAATTGACCGCCACGAGCCCGGTGCAACTCTTCTACGAGAAATTTATAGCGGGGTAGGGGCGTTAAATTATCCATCGTTACATCTTGTTGACGAACGCTGGGCAAAATGCCAACCAACAACGGATGAGCACCAAATTTACGGGCCCCAGATTTTACCAAATCCAGCATCCGTTGCAAATCACGTTGCGTTTCTGACAAACAGTCGGCGGTGAAAATTTTGGGATCGAGATTGATCTCAAGGTTGAAAAGCCCGAATTCCGGAGCCAATAAATCATGTTGCAGGCTTTGCAAAACCTCCATGCCTACCGGGGCCGGCCGCCAGGAATCGTCGACAAAGCTCAATTCCTGTTCAAAACCAATGCGTTGAATGTCCTTTTCGAACATATCGTGATCTAACATGTATTCCAAGGCCTCCAGGTCTTTCATCAATGTCTGAAAATACTGGCGGCGACTCTTGGCGTCCGAGATGATGGCAACTCTATTTGATCCCATAGTAAAAGCGTTAGTAGACGGTTAACCGTCGTGGTAGAATGATCTTCTCTTGTAGCGAAGTCGTTGAGAAATGCTCTCCGGAATTTCCGGTTTCACCCACGATTATTATATGCACTTCGTCATCAAACTTGATGATTTTTGTCATTGAGATTTTAAGCTATCTTCAAGAAGGGGGTATTCCATCGGAGGATACTGTCACTGGTAACCCACGGGTGAGAGTGACTAAACTCTCCCCGTTGTATTGACATTCATCACTTTTCCGAATGCGCTTGTGGACGTTCTTTGTGACGAAAATCAATTCGGAGCAGAAAACGTGCAATCATGAAAAAGCAAGGGGTTTTGTTGGATGAATTTTCGTCCGCAGATTCCAATTGGCACCTTAAAAGAACAACGGAAGTACTAGAATTGACCGGGAGTACACCCGGCGGGATCTCCGATGCTGAAGCAGAAGAGCGGCTGGCAAGATACCATCTCAATGTGCTATTGGAAAAGCGCAAAAAGCCCCCCTGGTTAATGTTAGTGGCTCAGTTCAAAGACGTAATGATCTTGATTCTGCTGGCCGCAGCGCTGGTTTCCGGCATCGTTGGTGAATGGCAGGACGCCATTGTCATCATCATCATTGTCGTGCTCAATGCCGTAGTGGGTTTTCTACAGGAATTTCGAGCGGAAAAAGCCATGACAGCGTTGAAAAAAATGACCGCGCCGAAGGCGATGGTGGTAAGAAATGGTCACCAAAAAGAAATCGATGCTTCCCTACTGGTTCCCGGCGATCTGGTCAGTTTAGCTGCAGGTGGCATGGTGCCGGCTGATTTGCGATTGTTGGAGTCTCATTCATTGCGGACGGACGAAGCCTCATTAACCGGAGAATCGGCTGAAGTCAATAAAGTGACTGTCCCATTGACCGGTACCGAACTGATGGTGGGCGATCGAAAGAACATGGCCTATAAAGGAACCATGGTGTCGTATGGCCGAGGAACCGGAGTGGTGATCGCAACCGGAATGCAAACGGAAATCGGTCACATTGCCCAGCTATTGCAAGAGAATGAGGCGCTGACACCTCTGCAGCGACGACTTGCAGATTTTGGAAGAAAGCTTTCGCTGGCGGTATTGGGCATATGTGTCCTGCTATTTACCACCGGGTTGTTACGGGATGAGGAACCGCTCAATATGTTGCTGATTGCAATTTCGGTGGCGGTCGCTGCCATACCTGAAGCCCTTCCTGCCGTCGTGACGATTGCCCTGGCGTTGGGTGCTCGTCGCATGGTCCGGCAAAATGCATTGATCCGAAAATTACCGGCCGTCGAGACCCTGGGTTCGGTCACTTACATCTGTACGGACAAAACGGGTACGCTGACCCAAAACCGGATGACGGTAACCGATGTTTGGTATCCCCAAGGTGCACCGAAACACCTGCCTTTCTCTTCCCGAACATCCCTGTTAATGAGCATGTACCTAAATCACAATGTTCATGAAAATGGAAGTGACGCTCTGGTTGGAGAACCCACCGAAATAGCGTTGGCTACCTATGCCAAAAAACATTCGAACCTAAATGTCGAAAACTACCCGCGCATTGATGAACTGCCTTTTGACGCCGATCGCAAATTGATGTCGACCATCCATCGCTATAAGGATAAGTACCTTGTTATTGTTAAAGGAGCACTGGAATCGATCTTGAACGCTTGTAATGAAAATGTTCCCGCTGGTGTCAGTCAAGAAGCCAAAAGAATGGCTGAAAAGGGCTTGCGCGTATTGGCTTATGCCCACCGGGTCTTGGATGACCTACCCGATACCCTTGCTGCAGCTACAATCGAACAACAATTAGAGTTTTCGGGGCTGGCTGGGATGATGGACCCACCACGACCGGAGGTGCTGCAAGCCATCAAAGACTGTAAAACGGCGGGCATCATCCCGGTGATGATTACCGGCGACCATCCGGATACCGCCCGGACCATCGCCACCCAATTGGAGATGCTCGATGCTCCCTCTGATCTCGTGGTAACCGGCAGAGAATTGCTACAGATGCCCATTTCGGAATTCGAAGAGAAAGTCGAACACATTAGAGTATACGCCCGGGTTTCTCCCGAGCAAAAGCTGGAGATCGTTAAAACATTGCAAAAGAAAGGGCATTACGTAGCGATGACCGGCGACGGTGTAAACGATGCTCCGGCCCTGCGGCGGGCCAATATCGGGGTTGCCATGGGCATTACCGGAACCGATGTCTCCAAGGAAGCAGCCCACATGATCCTGTTGGACGATAATTTTGCCACCATCATCAATGCCGTGCGGGAAGGCAGGCGCATCTTCGACAACATTCGCCGCTTCGTAAAATACATCATGACCGGAAACGGTGGCGAGATCTGGACGATTTTTTTGGCCCCGATGGCCGGATTGCCGATACCCTTGCTGCCGCTACACATCTTATGGGTAAACCTCGTTACCGATGGCTTGCCCGCCCTTGCGCTGGCCAATGAACCTGCCGGTGAAAATGTTATGGACCTCCCGCCCCGTAAACCGACGGAAAGCATCTTTGCTCAAGGACTGGGTTTGCACGTTCTCTGGGTGGGACTTTTAATCGGTCTGCTTTGTCTGGGGGTTCAGGCCTGGGCCATGCGTACCGGCGATCCGAAGTGGCAAACCTATGTATTTACCATTCTTTGTTTTAGTCAGATGGGCCATGTGCTGGCCGTTCGCAGCGATTATTACTTCCTGTTCCGTCAAGGGATTATGACCAATTTGCCGTTAATCGGGGCAGTTTTACTGACCTTTATCTTGCAGTTGGCCATTCTTTACGTTCCTGTTTTAAATGATATTTTCTCGGTTGAGCCGTTGACGATTCGCGAACTCTTGGGATGTCTGCTGGTTGCTTCGGTCGTCTTTCATGCCGTAGAATTAGAAAAGGGGATCAGGAGGTGGAGGTCCAGTCATTAAAGACCGGCCAAGATCGACAACAATTGTTCAAAAGCCATTATCTGGGTTGCCCTCTTATCATCGCCCCTAAAGACGAACCAGGGATTGGTGGCCGTATTCGTTTTTTTGAACATCTTCTTTTCAAATTTTGAATAGGTATCCCACAGCTCCAATGCTTTCAGATCTACATCGGTCAATCGCCAAATGCTCAGTGGGTCTTGTTGGGCTGCTTCTATTCTTCCGCGCTGTTCATCCCGGGAGATGGACAAATATATCTTAATGATCCAGATGCCGTCTTCCGTGAGCATTCGTTCGAAGTGATTCACCTCTGCCATAAACCTTTTGTACTCTTTCTCACTGCAAAATCCATTGACGGGTTCTACCACTGCCCGGTTGTACCAACTTCGGTCAAAGAAAGCGATTTCTCCTCTTTCCGGCAGTTGTTTGATGTACCGGCGGAAGTACCACTGTTCGCTTTCGCGCGGGGTGGGTTTGCTGAGTGCCACAATGCGCATGGATCGAGGGTTTAAATGTTCGGACAACACGTGAACCAAGTCTCCCTTGCCCGCAAATTCCCGACCTTCTACGAGTACAATCACTCGTTTTCTTTGGGAGACGATCTTGTTTTGGATTTGAATGAGTTGGGCTTGTAGGTCGATTAAATGCTTTTCATATCGAAGTCGTTCGACTACATCCGTGAAGTCCATTTCGTTCGATTGCAACAAATATTCCAAGCCCCTCGAAGTATTCAACAGCTTTAAATCTTCTTTATTCAACATGGCCTTATTTCTTTTCGAATATCAACCGGTGAAAGCGTTGTACAATATTTGGATCGGGAGTCAGATTTACCTGAGCCTCTTCCTTCCCATCGTAAGCAAACTGAGATAAGACGTAACGGATGCTTTCGAGACGAGCCTGTCGTTTTTCATCGGTCCGAACGATCATCCAAGGACTGAAGTTGTTGTGCGTCTTCGCAAACATTTCCAGGATGTAGCGACTGTATTCTTCCCAGAGATCGCGGGATTTAAGGTCTACCGGACTAATCTTCCATTGTTTGAGTGGATTCGTTTGTCGCTCTTTAAATCTTTTCGCCTGTTCGGCATTGGAAATGGAAAACCACAATTTGATGATCCGAACACCGTCTTCGTACAACATATGCTCAAATTCGGGAACCTGTTGAATGAATATTCGGTATTCTTCTTGGGTGCAAAAGCCCATTACCGGCTCTACAACCGCCCGATTGTACCAACTCCGATCGAAAAAAACGATCTCTCCCGGGTTGGGTAATTCTTTGATGTGTCGGCGAAAGTACCACTGACCTTTCTCAATATCGGAGGGTTTGCCCAATGCCACCGAGCGCGCCGACCTTGGATTCAGATACTTCTTAAATCGCTTGATGGCTCCACCCTTGCCCGCTGCATCACGCCCCTCAAAAATGATTACCACCCTTTTGTTGTTTTCTAAAATCCAGCGCTGTAGTTTCAGTAGTTCCAGTTGAAGTTGCTCCAACTCCCGGTTGTAAAGCACTTTTCTTTTTACTTTCTCGTACTGGACATTCTTCTTATCCAACAGTTGGAGTAAATCATCTCTAGTCTTGAGTCTCGTCAAGGTCCGATTGGTGAAAAAGTCGCCGTTCATACAGGTAATGGACTGATTGTCAAAAAATATCAGTCAACAAGATAAAAAAACGACGGCAGAATATTCAACTGCGACTCACGGCATTAAGCTTGTATGGCCAGGATGGGAGTCTTGGAATGATAAACCATCTTTTTCGTTCGACTGTAATTGAACAGTTCTTCGACCACCGACCTTTTATGGGTCAGCATGGCCAAAATATCAATGTCGTGCTCATCGAGGAAATGAGCAAGTGCCTTTTCCAGATTGTTGCCATCAACGACCCGGAAACTAAGACTGGTTTCGTGTTCGAATTCCTTTTGCAACATAGCCACATGATAATTGACGAATTCCGCCTGCTCCAAATTGACGTGGAGACAAATGACGTTTGCATTAAAATACTTGGCAAAATCAAGCGTCTTCCATAGCGCCATTTTTTCCTCCTCTTTGAAAGTGGTCGTGACGGCAATTTGGTGGATGCTGCCGTTGAATTCCGCTTTTTCCGGTACTGCCAAGACCGGACAATCAGCCCGTTCCATCACTTCGCCGGCAATGCTTCCCAAGAAAACTTCCTTGAAGCCCGAGGCCCCGGTAGTCCCCATCACGATGAGATCCGTTTCCATCTTTTTGGCCGTCCCAACGATGGAAGCAATGGAACCCCCTTCTTGTGCCAAATTAATGAGCTGTACATCGTCGAACCCCTTCTTATCGGCAAGGTTTCGCAGCGCCGTGCAATGTTTATCAAACTTCTCCTTCTCTTCAGCACGCATGCTCGCGTACGTTTCCTCCATCGTCCTCGGCAGATTGGCGCCCCCTCGGATCCGGGGAATCTGGTAAGCATGAAATACAATAATTTCGCTCTTTAGATGCCGGGCTACTCCCAGGGCATAAATAAAGGCGTGTCGGGCAGCACTTGAATAGTCTGTTGGAAAGAGTATCTTTTTCATGTGGCACGTTCGTTTTGTGATCTAATGGCTAATCTGCAAATGCAGCATCTTGTGTAGATGATGAATGTCATGAGGCTTTTTGGGGCCTTTCTTCAAAAATAGGATGGATGGGGGTGGGGAGGGGAGAGAAATGTCATTTGGGGGTGGGGATTTTTGTCATGGGGGTACTCAAATTAAATGGATTGCAGATTAAGTACGGAGAATCACAAGAAGTTGAATCCTTGACCAATCACTCCACCCGAATAATCACCCGCCCCCACTCAATTAGACGGTCATCCCGATCGAATTTCAGGATCAGGTTATACTTAGGGTTAAAAATGTATTCTCCACTTTCGGTTTCTAGAGTCTGAATGTATCTTGCAGGCAAGAATTTTGTCAATTCCGATTTTGTTTTTCCGACCTTCACCCCTTCTCTTTCAATATTGGGATCGTAGAACCTTTGCACTTTGGCATCCACCTTCTTTCCGGACAAACGACATAAGACAGTTCCGGACAATTCCTCAATGTCTAATTGGTAGCGGCGAGGTAAAATGAGGGTCGGCAACTTTTTTTTGAAAGCGCGCAGTTGATTCATTCCACTCTGGTCGAGTGTTTCTTTGACTAGACTGGGTATGCTTTCTCCATTTTCACCTTTGAGGACATTAACATTGAACTGGGCTTTCCGGTAAAGGTTAGGATGCTTTGGATCTACTTTTGCCAATCTATTTAAGGCCTCTTCCGCGGCTCCATTCCTGGCTTTCAGATTGGCACTTACTAGTGTGAGTTGGTCTTCTTCCCATTCATTTAGACTTTTCAGGCGGTATAACTCGGATAGGTGGTTTTCTGCCGAATGGGGATCTCCCCGTAGCTCAAGTGCCAGCAATCGGTTCAATTGAGCGGGAATTGAATGGGCATCAAATAGAAGGGCTTTCTCGCTATTTTCCAATGCCATTTCCAGCAGCTTCGGAATGAGGAAAATGTTCTGATCCCTGGTGATCGGAATATCGCTGCTGATTTGCAATGGATATTTGAGTGGTAAAGGATCTTTTTTCAAAAGTACATCGTTGCTGGCGGTGGCAATGGTCAGGTGTAGTTCATAAGACTTAATTTTCTCATTGATGAAATTGTAAATCATCAATGCAAGTTGGGGTTGACCGGCTACGAGAAGATAATTGGCAGTATGGAAGGCATTGTGATAGTCGTGGGCGGTGATACAGGAATTTGCTGCCAATTCAATTCTTTCCTCCAGAGCCGGATATAGAGCAGTTTCGTTGACCGTTTGTTGATAAGTTTGATACAGTATCCTGAGTAACGGCTCTGCTATTTTATCAATTTCGTAACCGGCTTGTTTAGCTAGGAAACTGCCGTAGAGATCCGCTTCCATTTCTAATTTCTTCTCAATCGCAGCTACCGGAACACTTCGGAAATGATTTGAAAAATAGGCTTCGGACCAATCGTATTCCTGGTAAAAATGAGCCAATTCATGGCCGATTAAAAAGGCCAGTCCGTTTTCAAAATGCCGTCCAAGACGCCGGCATGCTTCCAGTGCTTTGCGATCGATGTAAATCCAGTTTTGTTCACCTCTGGAGACGTAGGAAGCCATATGGCCCCCCTTGTCGAGAATTACGATCTCCGGCCAATCCTCTCTGAAGTCGCCGACCGCCCGCTGAAGTTTTTCCGCAATTTGTTCTACTACTTCCTGATCTGTCTGACAAAAGGACCTTGAGGAAAGGCATTGCAGCATGCCGACCAATAAAATCGTAGACAACAATTGCCACGGAAAATATTTATGATTACGGATGATCACCTTTTTCATATAAAGTCTACTAAATAGGTAAACAAGGGAATACACTTATCAAAAAAATATCCTAAAATATAAGCAGTTTTCTACTCAGAGCGAATCAAATTTTTATTTTTAGTTAGAATAATTAAATAATTGCTTAAATGGATAATGATGCATTGATCGAGTGTATTCGAAGAGGAGATCGAGAGGTCATCAGAGACTTGAATCGAGAACTGCTACCAAAATGTACCAAATATCTGGTTGATCGAGGTGGGACCAGGGAAGAGGCCAAGGATTTTTATCAGGAGGTCTGGCTGGCGCTGTTCTGGAAACTCAAAAACCACAAGGAGCCGTTGAAAATCAACTCTATTAAAGGATATATTTTTGGCGCCTTCCGCAACCAATGCAAGGAGAAATTTAAGCGAGACAAGAGAGAAAAGATATTTCTGGACCTCGATGATTCGGACAGCATCCTGATAGAGCAAATGTTAGAGGAAGAGCCGCTCGATTTTGACCTCGACGGGGTTAATGCCAGGTTAAGTCGAGCCCTGGACAATTTGGGGAAACATTGTAAAGAAATCTTAATCAAGTTTTATGTTTATAAACAGCCACTGAAGGAGATCGGAGATTTTTTCGGATTCAAGTACGATTATGCCAAACAACGGAGGCGTAAATGCCTTCAGGAACTAGAGGCCAAGTATATGCAACTCATCAATGAATAATCTTATGGATAACAGTGACAAGATCGATGACTACCTTTTGGATAGAATGAGTGCCGTGGAAAAGACGGCATTTGAAAGAGATATGGTGGTCGATGCTCAATTGCGGGAGTCGGTCGAACTTCGCCGGGAGATCATCGGTGGCCTGCAGGCTCTGGAGGAAAGACAGGTGATCCTGGATTCGATCGATGAGGTATACGAAGAGGAAGGGCAGAAAGCCAATAGTAAAAAAAAGCCTGATCCGCAGCGCGAAGCAAAAGTGGTTAGGTTCCCCAATAGCCGTAGTTTGGCCATCGCTGCCGTCCTGTTGCTATTGATTGTAGTAGCACTTTACTTATTAGCCATACCTAAACCTGATTACCAGCAACTGGCCGATAGCCATTTTGAGGTGGCCGATGGTGAACTCTTCGAGGCATTTCTGGCTGCCCCTGGTGCTGGTAGAGCCGTAGATGCAGAACGCGATTCCTTGATTGAAGTTGGCATGGAACACTTAAGGCAGCAGCAGTTTTCAGAGGCAAAAGTAGTGCTGGAAAAGGTTGGGGAGCAGGCGGAGGGTTTCACCGATCTGTTCGTGACCTATTACCTTGGCCAGATTGCTTATCAACATGGGCAATATGCGGAAGCACAAGGCTATCTGGAATCGATCGATGGCTCGGGCGGTAGTCCGATCCAGAATGAATTGGACTTTTACCTGGCACTTATTTATCTGAGACAACAAAAGCTGGAGACTGCCAGGGAAAGACTGCAAAAGGTCTTACCGAAGTCTGATAAATATGCGGCGGCACAAGATTTATTGAAATACTTATAATATTACCCCGGCCAAATGAAAAAAACGATCTTTTTAATTGACAAACTTCTACTGTTTCTGTTGGTACTGAATGCCTCTGTAATCTGTGCCCAAAGTGATACGGTTTACATTACCGATGCAGACTTGGGAATTAGTCCCTTCCAGATTTGGACAAATAATAAAATCTACGTTTTGGATGGACCAGTGACACTGGAAAAAGGAACTCTTTTTATTTTGCCTGGCACAACGATTATCGCCAAATCGGTCCCTAGTGAGGAGCGTCACAAGACGTCGAACTTGACTGTTTTGCCCGGAGCAAGTCTTCTGGCATCAGGGAATGAAACTGAACCTATTCTTTTCACAACCGACGAGTTGTACCCCGATCCCAATAGTGAATATTTAGGATGGGGAGGAATCTCCGTTTTTGGAGGTGGAGCTACGGGAACCACTGCTATTCGCTATGTTAAAATCGCCTTTGCTGGCAAGGGGAATGGAAATGAAATCGGAAGTGCATTGTTTCTTAAAGACGTTGAATCTTCCATTATCGATTTTATCGAGGTTTTTGGATCTAAAGGAGATGGTATTCGGATTCATGGAGGAAATGCTGACATTGTTCATGCTGCAGTGTCTCATGTAATGGACGATGCATTTGAATGGGACTATGGATGGATTGGCAGGGGCTTGTATTGGTTTAGCGTAAAAAATGGACTGATTACCGATTCGTATGGAACCAACTCACACAGTTTCGCTATCGAGGGCAAGGGAAATATCGGTAGCAATCAAAGAATTTCGAATCCTGAAATATTTAACGCTACACTCATTGGAGAGTCTTGCCTAAGGTTCCCTTCCAATTCGCAGTACGAAGGCGGTATTAGTTTGATCGATAATACTGCCGGCCTTATCGCTAATAGTGTGATCATTGACTTCTCTGATGGTGGTATCAGAGTAGAAGATTTGGTGGGCACCATGGATTGTCGTCAACAATTGGAAGATGGAGCTTTGGTGGTCGCAAATAATGTATGGTGGAATATTAACTCGGCATCCTTAAAGATTTCGCAATCTAACAACCAAGGGACAAGCGCTCTGGATTTGTTGAGGCAGGTGGTTCGAGTGGAATTCGATTATGAAGACCCTAGCGCTGCTTCACTTTTAAATCACTTGACGCAAAATCAAAATATATATCGAGGTCCGGGGATCGCTTTTAAGAGGGCAGATGGTGATTGCCTTGCCCTGGATCCCCGATTGCATCCAGATGACTCATATCATGATTGTCCGCAAAGAAGCTATCCGGATGCTGATTTCTATCAAAGAAGAGGTGTTGTTCAGGGAGAACAAAAAGGTGCTTTTGAAAAAAAATCCCTTTGGCTAACTGGGTGGAGTGAACTGGAGAATTATATGTCATTAGGGGAGGACGCCCAACCGAGTTATTACCTGTTTGGCCGTCAACTTCAACCGGGAGACACCATCTCCATTAATTGCAAAGAAATCAACTTTTTATTGGATCAAATCGATATCGAAGGTCCTTGTATCTGGGACTATGACCTGACTAGTGCCGTGACAAGGAGAGGGAATGTCAGACGAAGACCTAAGAACAGCAAAGAAGGTGGTATAGGACAAAAGATTATTCTCACAGAAGAATGGGACATACTTAATCTAGATTCTGAATGCCAACTACCTGACACATTAAATTTGACTTTCCTGGTTTATGACAATGATCCGCCGGTCATTTATCCCATTCCTGACGATAATGGTGGGATAACTGCATTTACAGAGGATTGTAGGGCATCTGAAATTATTGCTATAGAAATTGATACCACCTGGTCATTCTCTCGTTCTTACATCAGGTATTCCTTCCTTGCCGAGGATGAATTTGGTAATCAGTCTTCTCTGACGATACAAAGAGTGCTTGGCCCCAATATGAAAGCTTGCTATGCTGATTTAGACGGTGATGGTTATGGGAACCCAGAAATGGTGTTATACAGTGAAGTGCCTCCCGCTGGATTTGTGTTAAACGGTGAAGATTGCAATGACAATAATTCTGCTATCTTTCCAGACTCTAATAATGGCACTTGCCATTCAAATCCTGGAGATCATTGTCCGGACGCTATTCATTTAGAAGTCGTAGATACTTTAAACTGTCTTCTATCATTTGATAGCATTTATAGTCCCTCTTATGAAGGCCTGCTACCTGGTAATTGCAATCTCACGACAGGTGAATTTCAAGATATTTGGCTTTCCTTTAATGGGCCTATTTCCGGAACTTTGCAACTAAATACATTTAGCAACGAGCTAATTAATGAAAGAGGCTACTATTTTGAGCTATATGAAGGCAATTGTGAAAATTTGACACAACTGGACTGTTTTGGAAACGGACAAAGAGATTTCGAATACTTCATTCAAGGGCTAGATCCTGCACTAAATTACTATTTAAGGATTCAGGATGCAGATAATCTCGCGTTTGGCGCCGTGGCTATTTGTTTGCGAGAAATTTCGATTTTAGGGCAAAGTGAAGATTTGGATAGGAACGCCATATTTCAAACTGATTCGGGAGGCAATCCTACCTACAATCGCACAGAGATTACCGTATTCCCCAATCCCGTCGGTTCGGAGTATGCCTATTTTCGTTTTGACTCACCAAAAGAGGAACAGCTTTCCGTACTTCTCTATTCAATTGGGGGCAAGCCAATCCGCAAATTACTATCAAATTTTTTCGTTCGGGCGGGATATGTCGGCCGAATTGAAACAAGTAGTCTTGAACCTGGTATTTACTACCTTCAATTTCAAACCAAAACAATAAGCCAAGCCGAAAAGATAATCATTCTGAAATAACCCCTAACAATTATGAAGGTCACCACTATTTTCAATGGGAATGCCAGGAGTTTGTTTCTGCTATGCTGTACATCTATTTTTCAGATTGCCACTACGGATGGCCAGGAAGCTAGTCCGTTCGGTCACTATTTCTATCAGGGCTCTTTTTGTCGAGTGGTAGAAGAGTGGCTCCAATACGCTGAGAACTCGACAACACGGGAAAGAATCTGGTACTTGACCGCATTGTTAGAAATGGAAGATTGGCATGCGACGGAAGAAACATTTATCAAATGGGGCCCCTATATCGATGGCCAGACCGATGCCGAAGTAATTAGCCAGTTTAGGCTTTTACGAGCCCGGTATTTACAGAAGATTGAAGAGATTGACCAGTCAGAGGCACTTTTTGAGATGCTCTTAGTAGAGACGGCGAATACCTCGAACAATTATCCTGAATTGCTTTTTCACTTTGCTGAATTTCAATACTTTATTGAAAGTTATGATGAAGCTGTAAAGTCCTACGAAAAAGTACTTGAGATAGCTCCCGTCAATTCTGCGATTAGGGCATTGGCTCATCACGGGGCAGGCAATGCGTATAAACGATTTTCCCGCCTGGTAGATGCAGAAGCAGCTTATGAAAGTAGCAAAGTGATATGGGAGCAAGCAGGACTGATCAATCATCCAGCCTACGCGGACCTTCTTAACGACTATTGTTTGTTAAAGGTTAGCACCAACCGAATACCGGAGGCACAAGAGCTGCTGCATATTTCAGAGTCCGTGAATCAATCCAATTGCCAGATCCCCAGTAAAGTTGGTTATAATCATGGTGCAAACGCAAACATCTATTACGCAACTGGCAAGTATGAAGAGGCGATGTCGGAGTATAGGAAAGTCATTCAGTGCTTCCAATCGATCGACCAGAACCTCGACCTGGCCATTGCATACAATCGACTCGGAGGAATCCATTCCCTAGCATTTCCCGATAGCGTGGAATTGACCAGGTCTTACTTTGACAGTAGTTTGGTCCATTTACAGCAAGTGCTTCGGCCCGGTCAAAATTCGCTTCACAAAGCCTTTTTACTGGATGCTTTTGGGCGGCTTCTGGAATATGATTGGAAATATGATGCTGCCGACAGTTGCTACCAGGAGGGTTTGGCCATTATCGAAAATATGATTGGTAAAGAAAACAAGCATTACTCTGATGCCCTTAACAATTTGGGCACCTTTTATGAATTGTCTGAAGATGCGGAAAAAGCGTTAAGTTTCTATTCCGAATCCCTAGCGATCGTAAAAAGGATTTATAGTAAGGGGCATCCCGATTATTTATCTACACTTTACAATATGGCTCGCGTGTACGTACAGCTAGACAAAGTTAAATCAGCATCCATACATTATAAACAAGCCAATAAACGACAATTGGAGCTTTTGCATAACTATTACGCCTCCTTTGACGAACAAACCCGATTGGACTACCGGTTGCTCGCCACTGGCAATTTTGATGTATTTGTGAACTTTGCTGTCACCCAAAATCAACCAGATCTGAACAAAGCATTGCAGGATCTCAGTATGGCTACAAAAAACCTCGTTTTTGACTACAGTACTCGCTTTCGCAATAGACAGATTTCTAATGAACTTTCAGAAGCCAGAAGAAAATATGAATCCACTAGGAGGCAATTATCGCAGGCTTACAACATGACTTTGGGAGAGCAGCGCAATTACGGTTTTTCGATCGACAGTTTAGAAAAAGAGCAAGAAGTCCAGGAACAGGCCCTGGTTCGTGCAATCCCCAACTGGCATTCGGAAAGAAAGGAGTACTTGTTTGCAGATTTGGCCGCTGCTCTAGATCCACAAGAGGCTGCCATTGACATCCTGGCATTCCCTCATCATGATGGATTGTATCTAAACCCTGATTCGATGTTGTACTATGCGCTAATAACAAAGAAAGAACTCTCTGCTCCAAGGCTTATATACCTAACCAATAGCTCAAAGCTTGCAGAAATCTTAGAGAATTACGAACATTATACGAAAGACTTGGAAGCGTCAGAAGTCCTTTACCATGAAATTTGGGAACCAATAGAAAAAGAGATCGCAGGTATAAGAAAGATCAATTTGTCGGCAGACGGAAAATTGTTTCAAATTGCATTCGAAGGTATTTGTAAAGACGCTTCTGATTCAGGAGACCTCCTGTTCAACGATTTTGAAATCCGTTATCACAATAACTTGCGGGACCTATTGCAGGACGAATCTGAAAATCAATACCCAACCTCTGCTGTTCTGCTAGGGGACCCAACTTTCGATGTGGACAGCACCAACTTTATACGTTGGCAAAACTCCTTACCAACACTTACCGGTCAAACCATACAGACTTTAGGTCCTTTCGATCGGCTTCCGGGGACTTCTCAAGAGATAAGGTTGTTGAATGACTTGTTGCAAGAGCATCACTATCAGACAAAAGTTTTTTCCGGGCAGCGAGCTCTTGAAAACCAGATTGCATCTTATTACGCTGATCCTTCTCCCGCGATTCTACATATTGCTACCCACGGTTATTTCTATCAATACGATGAATGGGCCAGCACAGAGGCCAGAGTGCTGGAGGAGCGTTTCAGCGCTTCGAAAAATGCTTTGTTGCGCAGCGGATTGATTCTTGCAGGTGGTAACTACACCTGGAATGGCGGTACTGTCCCACCGAAGTTCAAAGATGGTGTCTTGACCTCTCGGGAAGTCATAGATCTTAATTTGAAGCAGACGAAATTGGTCGTTCTCTCTGCCTGCGATACCGGAAGAGGAAAGGAAACGGACGGCGAAGGGGTTTTTGGTTTACAAAGAGCATTTAGATTGGCTGGCGCTCGTCAACTAGTCATGAGTTTATGGAAAGTCATCGACCGGGAAGCAGCAGAATTCATGAAATACTTTTACCAATCATATCTCGAAACCAATCAGGCTGATTTTGCCCTCAGGAAAGCTAAAAAGGCGATGAAGGAGAAGGGGTATTCTCCCTATTCCTGGGCAGGTTTTGTACTGTACAATTAAAAATATTAGCAAAAATAGAACAGCAAAAGATCACCTTTTGAAACTATCTCCTACCTAGAGTAAAAGCATAGTTAATTAAAAAGGAAAACAATGAAAAATCTTTTGCTGCTAATTGTACTGACTTACACCTGTAATCTTTGCTTTGCCCAAGCTAGGTTACCTTTCTACGACAATTTTGAAAGCGGCGCCTTAAATCCGATTTGGTGGACTGCCCATGCCAATTTGAATGGAGCCAATGGTGTAGTTGATGTCCAGAATCGCATTGGCATTGATCAAACAATCGGCGTCCGAATGGGAAAGACCTCTGATCAGGGGGGCTTTACGCTCAACTCAATTGATTTGAAATTAAACTTGTCCGGTGAAAATGATGTTGAACTGGCCTTCGTTATCGCCGACCAATTTGACGAATCCCAGATTGAGGACGGTTTATTCTTTAGCGATGATGGTGGTCGCAGCTTTGTAAAAGTGCTAGACTTTTGGCCGCATGAATGGTGTGACCGATTATTCGGTCAGCATCCGCCAATTGATGTGGATGAGCTGGCGGGGCGTCATGGCCTCCGCCTCAACAGCAACTTTGTAATCCGCTTTCAGCAAAACGGCCAGCACAACTTTTCCGGCGGTGGAGGAGCGGAAGACGGTTTTTATTTGGATGAAGTCCGCGTCTATGATCCGGAGTTGGTATTTGCGGACCTTCCCTTCTCCGATAACTTTAATACCGGGGTGATGAAAAAGTCCTGGGCCTGGAATTTCGCGGATGAAACGACTACGGTAGCCACAGGTAGTGACATTACCAATCCGATGAGCTTTGTCGGCGTCGTCGACCGGACTGGCCTGGACAGGAGCCATGCGGTATTGATGGGCCGCATTTGTGATGGCACTTTTACCACCAATGCCCTGGATCTTCATTTGAATCTTTTGGGGGAGCAGGACGTAGAAATGACTTTCTTTATTGCCGACCAGTTTGACGAAACCCATGTTGACGACGGTATCTATTTCAGTGATAATGCTGGTGAGACCTTTGTTAAGGTGTTAGATTTTCTTCCGCAGGAATGGTGTGATGTACGATTTGGTCAGCATCCTCCCATCGATGTCGATGAATTGGCGGCAGCTGCCGGCTTATCCTTGTCTGCCCGATTCGTCATTCGTTTCCAGCAGATGGGGCAGAGTAATTTTAGCGGCGGCGGCGGGGCCGAGGATGGATTTTATCTGGATGACGTTTCAGTTTACGATCCACAATTGGAATTCGCCCGCATTCCTTTCGAAGATGATTTCAACAATGGAATCATGAAGAAATCATGGGCCTGGAACTTTGCCGATGAGACCGTTACGGTAGCAACTGGAAGTTCAATCACCAACCCCATGAGTTTTGTGGGCGTCGTTGATCAAACCGGACAAGACCGTACGGCCGGGGTATTGATGGGCCGCATTTGCGATGGTACCTTTACCACCAATGCGTTAGATCTCCATCTGAATCTCCTGGGAGAATGGGATGTGGAAATGACCTTTTTCGTGGCCGATCAATTTGATGAAACCCACGTCGATGACGGCTTGTATTTTAGCGATAATGATGGAGAAGACTTTGTTAAAGTCCTGGATTTCTTTCCTGAGGAATGGTGCCACAATGTTTACGGGCAGCATCCGCCAATCGACATTGATGAACTGGCTGCGCAGGCAGGCCTCAAACTCACGGACAAGTTTGTGGTTCGATTTCAACAGACCGGACAAAGTGATTTTGTGGGTGGTGGCGGAGCTGAGGATGGATTCTATCTGGATGATGTGAAAGTGTACAATCCCAATCTCGAATATGCCACTCTGCCCTTCTCTGACAACTTTGAAAGAGGAGCATTTAAGTCCGCCTGGGCTTGGAATTTCGCAGATCAAACTTCGTCTATCATTTCAGAAGAAGCCATTACCAACCCGATGAGCTTTGTAGATGTCGTCACCGGCTTTGCTCATGAGGGATCTACTTATTCGGCGCTCATCGGAAAACGATGTGACGGCAGTTTTACCACCAATGCGTTGGATCTTCATCTCAACTTGCTGGGGCAACCCCAAGTTACGCTGAGTTTCTGGATGGCAGATGTTTTCGAACAAACTCAGATTGACGATGGCATCTACTTTAGCGATAATGGCGGCAGTAGTTTTGTGAAAGTATTTGAATTTGATTTCGAGAATCAGCAGGACTGGCTTTATCACTTTTATCAATTAGACATTTCCCAGTTGGCGGCTGACAATGGACTCCAGCTGACCGAAAAATTCGTTGTCCGGTTTCAACAACGTGGCCAATACGACTGGTTTGGTGGTGGTGGCGCTGAAGATGGGATGTTCCTGGATGATGTACAAGTAAACAGTCTTGTGACTTCCGTCTCGGATTTAGGTACAACCGACTCACGTCTCCAGGTTTTCCCCAATCCCGCTCAATCCTCAGTATTCCTTCACCAGGCAGACCCTGAAGGGCAAATCCGATCCGTGGTAGTTTCCGATATCCACGGCGCTATCCTTTATTCAAGAAATATCAATGTTTTTGAAAACCCGTATGAACTAGATGTTTCTTCTTTGGTATCAGGGTTATATATATTGAAAGTCCAGTTTTCAAATGGCACTATCAGCAGCCACAAATTTATTAAGAATTGAGAATCATACCATCAAAATAAAATATGTAAAAAATTACGAATATGTAATGGGTATTCAAGGAGAACATACTATCTTTCTGGAAGAACAACTACCTCTAAAACCAAATACTATGAACTCGGTCCGATATTTCTTCCTGATTATTTCCGTCCTTATTCCCAGCTACGTTATCGGTCAGCGGGATACAGTCGTGATTACCGATGGCGATTTGCGGTGGGGGCGGTACAGCTGGCAAAGCGATAAAATTTACTTGCTTGACGGGCAGGTGACAATGGAAGCAGGGAGCCTCCTGATTGAACCCGGTACACAAATCATCGCCAAGGCAGCGCCTTCGGATCCGCAGCAAGTCACTTCCAGCCTAATATTGGCGCCCGGAGCAACTCTAGCAGCAATCGGAACCGAGGAAGACCCCATAATATTTACCACAGAAGATAAGCGCAATTGGAGTGGCGTCGGATTTACGGGAGGACGCAAAGTTCCTGCCTGGGGAGGAATTACACTGCAAGGAGGAGAAAATATGGGGACAAAAATTCTGAGATATGTACAAATATCTTTTGCCGGTAAAGGAAATGAGACAGAGATAGGTGCAGCATTGTTTTTGGACCATGTAGATAAGAATACCCGGATTGATTTCATTGAGATTTATGCGTCTGAGGGAGATGGTATTCGCATTCATGGTGGAGATGCAGATATTTCAAACGCTGTTGTTTCCTTTACCCAGGACGACGCCTTCGATTGGGATTTTGGATGGACGGGCCGCGGACTCTATTGGTTCGCCTTCAAATTTGGGATTGTGGCTAATGACCAGATCTTGTCTGATCGGAGTTACGGGATTGAGGGAAAAGGGAATATCGGAAGGAATGGCCGGATCTCTAATCCGCAAATTTTCAATGCTACCCTGGTCGGCCAGACATGCGGTGAGGTTTTGGACGTATCTCAGTTGGACGGCGGGGTTTTCTTTAAAGATAATTCAGCCGGTTTGTTGGCCAACAGCCTGATCCTTGATTTTCCAGTTGGGGCACTAAAAGTTGAAGACCTTACGGGCCAGGCGGATTGTCGACAACAAATTGAAGCAGGCAATTTGCTTATTGCCAATAATACCTGGTGGAGTATCGGTGCAGAAAGACCTGGATCGCTTGGCCTGAACACGGGTTTTTTCAAGACGTTCGGTCCCACTCCGGAGGGGATTATTTTGGTAGATTCCAATTATGAATCTTCCAATGCGGCTTATTTGACAAAGCATTTGTCTGAGCAATCCAATTTTTATCAGGGGTTGGGTATTAGGACGAATCGGGAAAGCGCAATATGTATAGCTTTGGATCCACGTCCGGACACACTGGGGGCTATCGGAACTCCGCCGAACTTGCCTTATCCTGATGATTCGTTTTTTCAGTCCCGGATTGAAGACCGGATGCAAAAGGGAGCGTTTAACTCCCGTGTTCTTTGGACGGAAGGCTGGACCCGATTGGAAAAAGACATTTATCTTGGTAAATCGGCCACAATGGAGGCGTTTTATCGAGGGCAGCTGTTAAAATCCAAAGATACGCTCCGGATCGATTGTGATGAGCTACATTTTCTTCAGGATTCCTTTGGTATTTCGGATATCGTTTGTCCTCCTTGGTACGACTTGGTCGCTGCCGTATCGAGAAGGGGAAACCGAAGGCGACGACCAAAGAATTTGGAGGGTGAAGTCGTCACTCCTAAGACGCCAATCACCTTCGTACATGATTGGCTTTATACCAGTTCTGATTATGGATGTCATTCTCGGGATTCTTTTAGTTTGACCGTTCTTGTTTACGACACCATTGCTCCGATCATACATCCAATTCCAGATGGGCGGGGAGGTGTTACCGCCTTTACGCAAGACTGCGATGTTTCCTGGATTGATGGAGTGGAGGTCGATACTATGCAGATGGACGGTGGGACCTATGTGAAGTACCTGTTTAGTGCGCAGGATTCTTCCGGAAACAGCTCGCAACTTTGTCTCGAGCAACAAATTGGTCCGGACACTCATGTCGTATTTGTAGATTTAGATGGCGACGGTTTTGGTGATCCAAATTTCCCCCTTCCGATTGCTACAGGGCCAACCGGCGATCTTTTGATCCCGGAAGGTTTTGTTGCTGATAGTCTTGATTGTAATGACGAAAATCCTACGGTTCCTTATTTGCGTCCGTTTTTCAATGAGATCATTTGTGATCCGCCGGCCGATCTGTGCACGGATGCCAAATCAATAGAAATTACAGATTTTATACACTGTCAGGAGTTGGAAATTGGTGCTTCAACTCCGAGTTTTTCTTATTATCTGCCGGAGAGTTGTTCGTCCTTTTTCCAAAACTTTCGGGACTCTTGGATCCGTTTTGATGCCCCACTGTCGGGCAGGGTGTATCTTCGACTCTCCTTTTATGAGCCCAATTTGACTGGAGGGTTTATCGGTGAACTCTACCGGGGAGACTGTTCTGCTCTTGAGCAGGTGGCTTGTTTCGAAGACGGCAATACCAAAGAAGAGTATAAAATCGTCGATTTAATCCCGGGAAAATCCTATTATCTGAGAATAATCGACGCGGCAAACTTATCGACCAGTCGCGTATCGGTTTGTCTAGCGGCACTCGAATTAATATCTGAAAACGTAAGTTGTGGAGAATCCAATTCGCTGGCCTTTTCCGAAGGATGTTTCAGTGGTGACTTTACAAATATTAGTGTCCCGGTTCGGCCCGATACTACGGGATTGAACTGCGAAGACCGGAATGCCAGATCACTTTGGTTCGATTTTGAAACTGGTTCTCTGGATAGCATGTATATTTCGATGATACAACTTTCTGAAGAATATGCCAACCTGCATTTTCGATTGTTTTCCGGAGATTGTAACGACCTACGATTGATTTATTGTAGTTCTGAAAGTTATTCCGATACCGTTCGAGCGCAACTGAGTTCTTTGCCGAATACTGGAAAAATTTATATCCAAACCATGGAAGCCAATTTTCAAGAGATTGCCTTCCGATTGGACATATGTAAGTACGAAAGAATAGTTTCCCAAAACAAGGCGCCGCAATTAGCTAATGGAACCCTGGATCTATTCCCGAACCCTTCCGTTTCCGGTTTCTTGAATTATCGGCTCTCGGCTCTTCCATCCGAAAAGTTAATGCTGCGGGTATATTCCCCGCAAGGAAAAATGATGAAGGAGGTTCAAAATATTCACGGTTTTGGGGGTTTCGATCAGGGTCAGATCGATTTGCGGTTCTGTCCGGCGGGACTTTACTATGTCCAAATGATCTCTGACAATGTTTCTTTGACCAGAAAAGTTATCGTGAATGAGGGCCGATAATCAGGTGTCCCGAAAAAATCAAAAAAAAGTTTCCGCAAAAGATCACCTTTTAAGAAAAGTGTCTACTCTATAAACGAAACCAATATTCAAATGATCTGAAAGGTTGAGCTTCAAAACGGGGAATTCACCAAGCATTCGCCTGGGATTCCTATGCTGGTAATCCGCCTTTCCGGTCATTCACCAAAAATTAATCATTTTAATATGAAACAGCTAATTTGTTCACTTGCTCTTTTTGTTATTGTTTTTTCTTTTGTAGATGCTCAAAATTACAATGCAGCGATTGGTGCGCGCTTTGGAAGTCCCTTGTCCGTGTCTTTTAAGAAATTTATTAATGATGCTCACGCAGTCGAGGCCTATGTCGGCTTTCGAAATTTTAGTACGTACAACTGGTTCACTGTCAGCGGAGCCTACCAGGTTCACAAAGATATTGATAGCATCGACGGCTTGCAATGGTACTATGGTCTTGGAGGCTCTGCCTACTTCTGGTCCTTTGATTTCGAGTTTTTAGGCGATCGAAGCGTCGGAACTACCTTTGGAATCCAAGGTTATTTGGGGTTGGATTATAAATTGGAGAACATCCCGGTTAGTCTTACTGTCGACTGGGTGCCTACCTTTTTTGTGAATGGTTTTGGATCGGGTTTCGGTGGTGGATACGGTGCCTTGGGGATCCGCTATGTCATCGGAGAATAACAAAATTTGAATCACCTTTCACTTTGGCGACTGATACCTCTTTGGAGGTATCGGCGCCTACTTAACATCATTCATCATGATCCGGTTTTCCCTATTGATATTGTTCATGCTACTGCAGTTACTAAGTCTTTTTGGTCAGCAAGACTCGCTGATTTCAGACTTATCCAATCTTTCCGCCGCAATCGTCAAAGTGGAAACGGGCAAAGCGACCTTTCATCAAGAATTCAGCTTTGACCCTGCCGAAATCTACAAGGTTTCTTTATCATTGCGAGAAGAGGGAAAGAAAGAAAGTGACCGACTGCAATATGAATTCAACTTGGTAGACTTGTCAGACGGCATTTCTTGGAGACCCAAAGGCGATGTCATCGAGTTTAAATTAAGCACACGTAAGCGGCAGAAGTTCATTCGAATCATGAAGAATGATCAACAGGAGAATTATAGTAATGAAGTAGTGTTTTACGCTAATTCTTCCGATAATGCACGACAAATCGAAGCGTATTTCAGGTCCAGCAGGATACAAGCTCAGTCTGTTTTCAAGTCTGAAGTGGAGATCGGAGATTGCGGCACTGGGATCCTATGGCTTTCTGAGCACACCACCAGCTTTGCCATCAACCGGAGTGATTACCGGCAAAATTTAATTAAACTATCAGGTGAAAGGCCGGTTATCGCTTATTCGCTGTCAAGAAAGAACCTGGACCAACGGTTTTTAGTCAATTTAGCCGATCTCAATCCCGCTTCTGCCAAGTTGGAAATCAAGGGGCAAGAGGTGATGGTAGTCACCAAAACACTAAAGAACTTAAAATATGTTGGAGTTGAGACGAATGGAGAGCGAGACAATTACGTCAATCGCTTAGAAATACTGGTCGAATCAATCGATGAAGGACGAATGTTTCTGGATGTGTTGCGAAAGACAATTCCCCATGCACAATCCAGAATGAAAAATTGTATGCCTAACATCGAAACTATTGAGCAAGGAGGGACCGTTCTGCAATCGCTATTAAAACCAATAGAGACCAAGAAAGGATTATTGATACAAAAACTCAGTGGTGCATGCAATGCCGAATTGGTTAAGAGTGCATCCACCGAGGCAAAGGACCGGTTTTTTGTTGACCAATTCGATAACATGAAAGTAGCAATTGAGGTGGCAGGCAATGTACTTATTATTAAGTCTCCGATATACAAGAAGGAACCATGGATCCAACAATACGCTGACGGAGTGCTCAAGGGTTATACCAGCAAAACTCTCTGGCAACTTCCAGATATGGAATCTGCCAGGGATTTCCAGCACACTCTCCGACAAATGATCTCATTGTGTCACGAGCAATTTCAGCAGAACTTAGTGCGATTTACCCACGGGCAAGATGCTGTCCAATGGTTGGTGAAAACAGTGAACGACCTACCCAGATCGATCAATGGTTATGCCCAGGAGATGAAGCAGCTGAATGGAGACTACTGTCAGTTATCCTTGACTCATACTACCCGCGATACGAAGAGAAGCCATACAGATGTGTTCGAATTTGACCTTGCCGACCTTGACCCCGGTAAGATAAACCCTACCGTCAAAAGAAGGGAATTAGCCATTGAGTTGGAAACCAGGGGGAATAAGGAATACATCAAGTACTTTGAAGATAGTAAAGTGGAAAATTACACCTCAAAAACAAAAATCTATTTGGACGACTTGACTCTAACCCGCACCATGACAGAGGCTTGGAAGGCGGCGACAGAATCATGTCAAAAATAATAAAACAACAATCATGAAAGACGAATTTTTCGAAACGCTTTATAATGCTCCTATATTCAATAGCCTGGAAAAGACCGAAAAGGACCAGCTTGCGGCAGTTGCAGAAATCAAAAGATATTGCAAGAACCAAACCGTGTTCTCCTTCGAGCACAAAGGAAAGTACTTCTATCTCGTTCACGAAGGAAAGCTCACACTTCGACTCCGGAGCGGTAAAATCCGAAAGTACGGAGCCTTGGGTTGCTTCGGAGAAGTCGCCATTTTCGACCAAAGTTATCGCACAGGAGGCATTAAAGCCGACACTCCAACAACGCTCATCGGCTTTCATCGGTCAATACTATTTGATGACAATAAGCTGCCAACTTCAATTGCATTAAAGATCAGCCGTCTTTTGGCTAATCAAATAGTAGGATACATCCATAATCAAATTGCCGTACCTATAGAAGAGATTATTGGTAAGGGAGAAAATGACCAGGTAGAATTCAAAACGTCCATCACGAAATTCAGCAAAGAGCCCATTCTCAGAACCCTGACTGCCTTTTACAACTCTGCTGGCGGGACCATTTTTATTGGAGTTGAAGATGATAAAGAGATCGTCGGTATCGGGCATCTGTCAGATAAAGACATCGATAATTTTTCTAATGATCTGACCGGCTTGATCGAACAACGCATTGGTGCCTGTTTCGCCAAATTGATTACTTACGACATCGAAGATGTAAACGGGAAGAGGATTTTCAGGATTGATTGCGAGCCCGCAAATAAGCCCGCCCTACTCAATATTCCCGCCAAATCGTCTAAGCGGATCCGTCCCGTGTTCCTGATTCGTTCCGGAGCCCGAAATTCTACCATCAATAATAATCGACAAATGCTGAATTATGTGAAGGAACGATTTTATGAGGTATGATTGTGGCGAAAAAGTTCTTGCTTTCCATCATATTAAAAACCAAAATATTCATATCGTGAACCATTCCTTTCAAGACCACCATCCGGATTACAATTTATGGACCTTTCTCAATAGCAACAAATTTATTATTCTGCTCCTAATAGTACTAATTCTTTGCTTTCTCACATTTGTACTAAAGATTATACCTGGCAGACTCTTTGAAAATTTGGGTTTCGGCAAGGAAAATGCAACCATCACGGGCATGATCATAGACCGGGAGGAGTCGAAACCAGTGGTTTCCGCAAAAGTCCGGGTAAAGAACGATTTGATGAATCCCTACTACACCAAAGTAGATGGAACTTTCAAAATAAGTAACGTGGAGATTCCTGAAAATAGAACAGTGCGCTTGATCATTCAATTTGAAGGAGAGGCGATTCAGGAGGTTCCAGACATCAATTTGGAAAATGCCGATAAGGTACAATACAATGAAGAGGATAACACCTACAACCTCGGAGTAATTGCGGTTGAACCTATTCCCGTCGCAGAAACTCCGCCAATGGTGAGTGGTGAATCACCAAGGACTTACAATGAAATTCCCGATTTCGAGATTGGGTATATCAATACTGTAACCGGCGATAATTTAATGATGCGAGCTGCTAAATCACGCAATAGCGAAATTATCTTGAGGATTCCCAATAAAGACCAAATAAGAATCGTCGAAGAAACCTACCATTTCGAAAGAATTGAAGAAAAGCGAGATCAATGGCTAAGAATTCTGTATAAAGGACAATATGGTTACGTTTTTGGTGGGTATGTTGATTATACGCCTTCTAGGGCTGATCAATACCATTAGCGGGACAGTTGTAATAATTTAAAATTAATACTTTTCCCACTACAACGTCATTCCTTCAATTCCTCAAGTTTAGGCACTAAATAATCCCGAATTTTATCATGCGAGGCATGCCCAGGGTCCTTTAGGACAGTTTTAACAACTTCCTGGAAGTCAGCATCTTTGTGTTTCCCTTGCGCAACCAGTGATAGTAGATAGTAATATAGTACCTCTTCCGCTTCCAATCGATTTTCACTATCAATAATTGATTTGTAAGTTGCTGCAGCCTGAGCGAATTGTTTTGACTTCAATTGAGCATGTCCTAAGGTCATGAGTAGATTTGGATCTTCTGTGATCGTATCGGTTAGGGCAGCAATTATTTCATCATAGCTCCGATATGCTTTTCCCGAACCATCGGGGTCACTTTTTGAGTTTCTTGAATAATCGGGATTAAAGAGCTCCTCGTCCGAAAGGTCATTTAGTTCTTCAGCGACGGCAACCAATTCGCTGTCAAATTTTTCTTCCGGCTCGTTATTGGCGATTGGAACTTCTTTTTTCTCCTGAGGCTTTTCCAGATTTATGATTCCTGGTGATTCCTTTCCGGGTTCAGATTCTTTAGGCTCTGGTGGTTCCCTTACCGGAGGAGTATCAGGGATGAATTCTTCCGTTTGATCCAGCGATTGATCGCTGGAAGCCTCAATGGAAGATTCTTCAGCGGGTTTGACGGGTGAGGTGCTGCCAGTTTCATCTTGTGGTTCTTGACCTGGTTTTTCAGGGGAGAAACTAAATACTCCGGAAAGGTATGCTGCGATTGTTACAACGATGAAGATCGTACCCACTGTCCAATACCATCTCGGTATCTTGGTGCTGTCGACGGCATTTTTTTCTGGAGGTAATTCAGCCTCCCAGTCAGTCATCTTCTTCTTGTAGTTTTCCGCTACCAATACTTCCATCGCGTCGCTTTCTAATCGATGCAATTCTACTTCAAGAGCCAGGTCTGGATCGGCATCAATTTGCTGCTTGAACGCCTCCGTTTCTTTTTCCGGGAGCTCGTTCAGTAGGTAGGCTTCTATTTTATCAAAAAGTGATTGATCATCCATACAGATTGATTGATTAGACCAGCTTTGATATTCCTAGTAAATCCAAATAGTCTTTTCTGCCTTTAACGTGTTCCCGAAATCGCTTCCTACACTTATAAGCTTCATTTCGGGCTACTTCCTTGCTAGCGAACCCTATTTTGATGGCTATTTCTTCCATAGAGTATTGTAGTTTATACAGATTGAGGATCGCCTTACAGTTTTTGCCAAGTTTAGTTAGGATTTGATCGATTAACTGCTTACGTTCGTTTGAAAGAAACTGAACCTCCGGGCCTTCGTCAATTTCTTCCTTTTGGTTCGTCTCGTTCAATTCCCGATGACGTTCATTCCATTGCTGTCGCTTCCTAATCCACAGTTTGTGAGCTATTCCTTGCAAGTAGTTTTCTACAGTACCTGTTCCTTTGTAACCTCCCAGTCGCACCTGCCGATCCAAGATAATCAGGGCATCCTGTAGAATATCTTTGCCATCTTCTTGATTGCCTCCATTATTCCTCACAAAGCCAATGATGAAACCGCGCAATTTTTGATTCAAATACAAAGCCTTTAGGGCTGCCTCTCTTTCTTCGGGACTTCCAAATAAGCCTAGCAATTTAGGTTCGTCGTTCATTTGTGCATTTTATTGGGAAAAGGTCACCTAACAAAATTAAAAATAAAAAAAATCGAATGAAGAGATGACGTTTTTTCAGAACATTGCACTTATCATCAATTCGATTTTGGATATGTATAAATTCTGTTTTGTTATTAAATTTAGGCTAAGCCGCTAGTAAACCATACTCCAATGAAAATATTCCCAACACTTTGGACCGTAATTTTGGTCTTTTCTATCTCGTCAACTGCTCAGGGCCAGCAGGAGAATAAAAATTACACGTTAGGAGATACGATTTTGGCAAAACAGTATCTGGAAGAAGCAACTTCAGCTATAAAGGAAAGAAAATTTGGAATTGCCTTGGAAAAAGTGGGCCAATCACGAGAAATCTTCGCTGCTCTAAAAGGTGATGAATCCAAAGGAGTGGCAATAGCTTGGCACCTCGAAGGGGCCGTCAGGTTTTACAGCGGAGCATTTCAATCTGCATCTGAGGCTTGGGAGCATGCTTTAGTGATACGTCTAAAGGTTTTTGGAGATGATCATCCAGAGGTTGGTGCTTCCTATAATAACCTTGGTGCCGCTTACGAAAAGCAGGGAGCTTATGAAAAGGCAATACAGTGCCATGAAAACGCTTTAAAGGCTCGAATTTCCTCTTTAGGAGAGGAGCATAAAGATGTTGCTGTTTCGTACAATAACCTAGCTGGTGCTTATTATGTTAAAGCAGATTATGATGAAGCAGCGAAATATTACAAAAAGGCCCTGGACATCAATACAAGAATTCAGGGTACTGAGAATCCTGCTGCTGCGTCGTTTTATGGGAACTTGGGAAGTGTTTACGAGAAAAAAGGGGACCTAACCGAGGCTATTTACTTTCATGAAAAAGCACTGAAAATCAAAATTAAAGCATTGGGCCCGGAAGACCCGAGCGTAGCTATTTCCTATAATAATCTTGGGAATGTATACTATGCTTTAGTTGCCAATGAGAAAGCGATCGATTGTCATAAAAAGGCATTAAACATTCGCCTTAAAACGCTCGAGAATGAACATCCAAGCATTGCGATAACTTACCACAATTTAGGGAATGCCTACTTTGCCAAAGGTGATTACGGAAAGGCAGTTGAATATAGATATATGGCCTTGCAAATTCGTTTGAAAAAACTGGGGCCCGATCATCCTCAAATTGCCAATACCTACAATGCTTTAGCCGACATTTATTCCAGTCGAAAGCATTATGACCAGTCAATCGAATTTAATGAGAAGGCTTTAGATATTCGTTTGAGGGCTTTCACTCCTGATCATCCGCTCGTAGCACAATCATACAACGATTTAGGCAGTGTTTATCGATTAATAGGTGATAACAATCTGGCAGTTGAATATCATCAAAAGGCTTTGCAAATCCGATTAGATAAGCTGGGGAATCAACATCCTGATGTGGCTTACTCCTACGGTAATTTAGCCAATGCTTATTTCGGTGCAAGAAACTACGATCAAGCCATCATAAATTATCGATCATCTTTGGAAATTTTAACTAGCACATTGGGACCTGACCATCCTGATTTGGCGAAATCTTATAAACACCTTGCAGATATTGCCGCGATTAAAAAACAATACCAAAAAGCAGAAGACCTCTATGAAGATGCCCTTCAAATTTTGAATGTTACAAAAACCGAGTCGCATACATCGCCAAATCACTATACCCCTTTTGCCCTGATCGCTTTGCGGGATAAAGCTGCCTTTCTAAGAAATTGGTACAAAGATCAAAACAACCTTGATCGATTGAAGGAGTCCCGGAGAACCTATCAAATAGCAATCGATATTCTCATTGCTCAATTTCAAGCATTTTCATTTGGGGCCCTCACTAATCTCTCCGAAAAAGCCATCGAAATATATGAAGGTACATTGCTTACCAATCAACTTTTGTGCCATCAGACAGGGGATGAAGAGTACCTGCATGAATCTTTCGAATTCGGAGAACGTTCAAAGTCGTTTTTACTGTATCACGCTTTGCAGGAAGCAAGTGCTTTAAAGTTTGCAGGGATTCCTGAAGCGCTGTTGAACGAAGAGTATGATTTAAGACTAAAAACCACTTATCTTGAAAAGAAACGGCAAGAGTATTTGTACCAGGGATTGAAGGAAACAGATGACCTTGTCCTCGAAACTACTACAAAATTATTTGACCTCAACCAAAGGTATGACTCTCTTAAGAACCATTTTGAGTCTGATTATCGAAAATACTATGACCTGAAATATGACTTGAATACAGTAGTAGTCGAAGAAGTCCAAAATCAATTGTTAGGTTCCGAGCAAACCCTGTTAGAGTATTTTGTCGGAGATAGTTCCATCTACATTTTTACAATCAATGCTAAAGATTATCAGGTGTTGCAGGTCCCAAGGGACTTAGCACTTGACTCCTTGATCCAGCAATTTCGCATGGCCCTTTACGGACCGTATGTCTCGGAAAGCAATGTTGGAGCCAAATTCCGTAATCATACAAAGAGCGCTATTCTTTATGCAGATGCTGCTCATGAGCTTTATCAGAAACTCATAAAGCCCATCGAAGATCAACTGCAACAAAAAGTACTTATCATACCAGATGGAATATTGGGGTATGTTCCCTTCCAGGCCCTGATTAAGAAAAAATCAAAAAACGAGCATCGTTTTAATGAGCACCGCTACTTCGGGATGGAACATCAGATCAGTTATTCGTATTCTGCCACCTTGCTTAGAGAAATGACCGAAAAACAGCATGCCGTCATTCCAGAAAAGTCAGTGCTGGCCGTAGCGCCCTACTATGATGGTACATTATATCGCTTAGATTCCATTTACAAGAAGGATTTAGAAAGTTACGCTTTGCCCCTCAGCGAATTGACCGGTCGCGAGGAGCTAGAGCCTTTGGTCGCTTCAGGGGAAGAGGCCTACACGGTCAGCAAAATTTGGGAAGGTGATTACCTGTTGAGAGAAGATGCCTCTGAAGGTAACTTTGCGGAGATGGCGCACCAATATCAGCAATTGCATCTTGCTACTCATGGAAAAGCGGATGATAAAGTTGGGGAATATGCCTATCTCGCATTCACCGAAATTGAAGATAATGAAGAAAATGAGCTGCTTTATGTTAAAGACATTTACAATCTGGATCTCAATGCGGACCTGGTGGTCCTTAGCGCCTGTGAGACCGGAACTGGAGAACTGAAAAGAGGAGAGGGCATCATCAGCTTGGCCCGGGCTTTTGCTTATGCCGGTGCTAAAAGTATCGTCACTACGCTGTGGAATGTAAATGATGCTAAATCAAAAGATCTGATGATTGATTTTCATTTGAATCTGAAGAATGGAGATTCTAAGGACACGGCTCTTTGGAAGGCTCAACAGAAGTATTTCTTGGCCAGCACTGGGATGGAGGCCAGCCCCTATTTTTGGGCGCCATTCATCGTAATTGGCGATTTGCGACCGATTGAGAAACTGTAACAATTACCATCACACCAAAACATCATCATGAAAGTGCCAATCGTATTTTTCGTTTTTCTGCTTCAAGTTCAACCTATTGTTGGGCAAAAGGAATATGGGGTCGTAGACACAAGTTCAACTGAAGAATATTTGCAAGAAGCAAAAGAAATAGACAAGGAAAATCAATTTGAGCAATTTTTGGAAGCAGCATCCATACAAATTGATTCCTCCAATTTCGAAGCAGCAAAAACTACACTGAATATGGTAAAAGAGATACAGGGTCGGCTTCCTCAGAATGAATTCGCCGTATCGTATCATCATAAATATGGGGTGGTTTTAAAAAAGACTGGAGATCCTGAAACAGCTATTGTTCATCTTGAGAAGGCCATCGAAATTGGAAAATTTTTTTTTGGCAGATTACATCCCAAAGTTGTAGAAATGCTTCACGATTTAGGTAAGGCGTGGCGTGCACTGCAACAGTACGATAAGGTTGAGGAAATTTTTTTTGAAGCACTGCACATTTGTCAAAACAATCCGGAAATGCCCTTCGAATTGACCGGCAATACTTTGAACAACCTCGGATACAACTACGATCAGAGAGGTGACGATAAAGCTGCAGAGTCTTTTTATTTGAAAGCAATTGAGTTTTACAAGGATCACCCAATTCATCAATTCTCAGCTTATCCGCAAATGCAGCTGGGAACCTTTTACTTTAAAAGGAATAGTTATGGGAAAGCTCGTTCCTGTTTTCAACGAGCGGTGGAAATCAGAGAAAAGATCGAGCTGGGGACGGTCGGACTCGCCAATAGCTACCATCATTTGGGAGCAAGCAACGCCCGATTAGGGAACCTTGAATTGTTACAAGTATATCAATTAAAGGCGCTGGAGATATTTAGGGATGTATTGGGGACGAACGATCTCAAAGTTGCGGGGGGGTATTCCAACTTGGCCTACGTTGCCTGGGCCTCTAAAACGAACGCATTCAAGGGGGTTCAATACGCAAGAAAAGCCATTGCGATCTATAAACAGAATGGCAGGGAATATTCTAAATCATGCGCTTTGGCTTACAACCATTTAGCTAATTGCTATGATATACTAAACGAAGATGATAAAACATTGAGTTGCCATCTAAAAACGTTAAGCATTCGCAACAGAGTTTTGGGAAAATTCCATATTGACGTTGTAGCCAGTTTGGCGAATATTGGAAATCAGTACAATAGTAAAAAAAACTACTCCAAAGCCATACATTACTACCAGAATGCCTTAGAGAGTTTTGAAGGAACTGGTCTGGATGAACACGAGTATCTAGCATTGATTCATACAAATTTGGGGAATACCTATCTGAGCATTGAACGGTATGAAGAAGCGCTTTCTCATTTACAAAAAGGAGCAGAAGTTTTTTCAACGCCAACTTTGCGAAACCATTATCAGGCTTATGGCCCGTATAGATATTTAGGTCGTTACTATTTGAAAGTCAAAGATTATGATCGGGCTAAGAAGAACTATGGAATTGCGATCGAAAAAGTCAAAAAATTATCAAGAGGAACAGCAGGTTTCCTATCATTTCTTTATCAAAAAATGAGCGAAGTTTACCTAGCCACCGATGACTTTAGTATGGCCGCACAATACGTTGATTCCACCTTTGTCGCTTTAAATTATGATAAGCAAATTGGTGACATAGAAAATGTCCAGGACAAGATAGAATTACTCTCCGGGTTGAACGCTGAAGCAGAACTACTGGAAAAAAAGTATAGAAAAAGCGGTGACCAACAATTATTGGTAGATTTAGACAAGAATCTTCAACTAACAATTGAATTGATTGATCTTTTAGCTGCAAGCCTGTCGAATAGTAACGCCCGGTCCACTTTACTTAAGAATAACTATCCGATTTACGAGAGAATGATATGGGCTGGGCAAAAAATGGGAATGACCGGGGATGAGGGCTCCAGGAGGCTTTTCGAATATGCAGAAAAATCTAAAGCTCTTACCCTACTAGAAAATTTCTATGAAAATAAAGCCAGGCGAATAGCGGGACTGCCACCTTCCGTATTGGAAAGAGAATTGTATCTGAAACGGTCCATAGCAAATCTTGAGAAGAAACGTTATGCTGAAAAGACAAAAGCAGATCCTAATGGAAAAAAGATAGATCGTTACAACTCCCGGATCTTTGATCTTAAAAGTTCCTATGACTCGTTATTACAGAGATTGGAGACTTCCTACCCCCGTTATTATAAGCTCAAGTATGATTATACCGTTACCAGTGTTGCTGAGGTCCAACGCATGCTGAGTAGTAATCAGACATTGGTGGAATATTTCGTGGGTCAAAACTCAGTTTTCATTTTTAGGATTGCTTCCGATGATCATGAAGTGATTGAAATCAAAAAAGATTTTCCTTTGGATTCATTGGTTCAGCAGATGCGTCAGGGGTTATATGGCCCTTATATTGATAAGGAAGCCATCGATGTTAGTTATCGGAACAAAACATTCGCAGCAGATCGTTTTGCCGATGCCGCCCACCAACTTTATCAAAAACTGATTGGGCCGATCGAGGCCAAGCTCGATTCCAATATCATTATCATACCCGACGGATCATTGGGTTACATTCCATTTCAAGCGTTGATCAAACACCAATCAGATAGATCTTATCGATACAAAGAGCATCGATACTTTGGAATGGAGTATCGGATTAGCTATTCATATTCTGCTACCTTCCTGCTAGAGATGATTGAAAAGGAGCACCTATCAACCGATCGGAAAAGTGTGCTGGCCATTGCACCGTATTACGATGGTACACCGTATTCAGTCGATCCCATTCGACAGGTAGAATTGGAGGCGATGGGTATTGTAGATTTGGTAGCATCTCGTGGTTCCCTGGAGCCGCTTCCTCATAGCGGGGAAGAATGCTTGACGATACAGGCTCTTTGGGATGGCCATGTATTAAAGGAGGAAGCGGCAACCAAGGAAAGATTTATTGATATGGCCGGAGACTATCAAATCTTGCACCTGGCCACTCACGGGAAAGCGAACGATAAAATTGGAGAATTTGCTTACCTGGCATTCACCGAAATAGAAGATGAAGAAGAAAATGAACTGCTTTATATCAAAGATATCTACAACCTCCAATTGAATGCTGATCTCGTTGTTCTTAGTGCTTGTCAAACGGGAATTGGCGAGCTACGTCGCGGAGAAGGAATCATTAGCTTGGCTCGTGCCTTTGCTTATGCGGGCGCCAAAAGCATCGTTAACACATTGTGGAGTGTGAAGGATCGACAAACAAAGGACATCATGATTGATTTCCATATCAATCTGAAGCGGGGAGATGATAAAAGCGACGCGCTCTGGAAAGCACAAAAGAAGTATTTGGCTACTCATGACGGCGAGAAAGCCAATCCTTACTATTGGGCGCCATTTATTGCAATTGGTGATATGAGTCCCGTAGAAAGACTATAACGTATACAACGTATACTGGATTTTCAAATCTCCGTAAATCTGTAAACCATGAGGCCTTTTTTACTGGTTAATATATTCTTACTTATTACTCAAGTTGTAATTGGACAACAACAATATATACTGTCGGATACGAGTTTAGCGAGAGATTACTTAGCAGAAGCAAAAGATCTCAGTGCGAACAGACAATTCGAAAAGGCTTTGGAAAAAGCTAGATTGGCCAGAATCATATTTGAAAATGTCACAGGGCCTAGAACCCGACAGACGGGTGATGCGGTATATAGGATTGGAGCGATCTACTACAATGCAAACGAACCAAAAAATGCTCTCATTTCCTTTAAGGAATTGGCGGAAATCAGCCTTGCCTCAGAAGGTGAGCAAAGTAAAAGCGTTGCCAGTGCATATCACAATATCGGGTTGTTATACAGTATATTGGGAGATTACAAAGAGGCTACGCAATACAATGAAAAAGCACTGTTAATCAGAAAACGCTTATTTGGAATAAAATCTTTAGAAGTAGCTTCATCATACAGCGCATTAGGGAATTCCTTAGCTCCAATAGGGAAGCAAGATCTAGCCATCGAATACCTTGAAAAAGCCATCCAAATCGTTGTAGACACTTTGGGTGAAAATCATAGACGACTGGCCCCTTTTTACAACAATTTGGGAAACAGGTATGAAGAAATTGCAGATTATCAGAAGGCGTTGGAAAATCATATGAAGTCCGTAGGAATTAAGCAAAGTAATTTAAATGAAGGTAACTACCGGATTGGTGACTCTTATAACAATATTGGAAATTGTTATAATGGTTTGAAGCAGCCAAAGACAGCTATTATGTACTTTAATAGGGCAATTGACATATACTTTCAATCAACAAAGAGAGAGAGCCCTAGAATGGCTCAAACCTATAATAATATAGGTAATAGCTACTCATCATTGGGAGAAATAAAGACGGCGATTGAGTATTATGATAAATCCTTAGAAATCAGATTGAAAATATTTGGAGATCGACACCCAAAAATTGCGGAGACTTACAATAACATTGGGAACCGATATAGGGAATTGGGTTTTGACGATTTGGCTATCGAATATCACCAGAAGTCACTTGAAATCAGTGTGGAAGCATTCGGAGAGGAGAGTCTCCAGGCAGCGTATTCTTACCACAATCTTGGTAATTCTTCTTTTGATAATGGAGATTTTGAAAGAAGTTTACTGTATTTTCAAAAAGCTCTCAAAATAAGATTAGAACAGCTAGGTGAGCTTAATCCCTACACATCCAAGACTTTCGAAAGTATTGGTAATATTTATCCTTTGCTTGGGAAATCGGATCTCGGAATTGAGTTTTTGAGGAAAGCATTTCCTGGTTATCGGAAGTACTTTGGGGAAGAGCATCCTATGCTGATTGGTTATTATATAGGTTTGGGGAATGCCTTTCTTGCCAAAGAGGAATTGAATAAGGCAAAAGAGTATTTCTCAAAAGCTTTGGAAATAGGGCTAAAGAATTATGGTGAAAAAAATTTGCATAATGTTAATGCATATTTTGGTTTGGGAAATGCATTGGGGCATAAAAAAAAATATCTTGAATGCGTTGAGGTACTGGAAAAGGCTTTGCAGATCGAACAGTCCATTTTGGGTAATAAAAACCCAGGAGCAGTCAAAATCTTAAATCGCATCGCACAAATGCATTTGGAAATGGGAGATTTCCAATCAGCGCTTAACAGTGCCGAAAGAGCAATCGGATCCTCTAATTTAAAGAGCATAGCAAAGCTAGATGAAGTCAATTCACTTTCGAGTCTTACAACTAGTTTTCAAAAGAAAGGGAATATTAGATTGTCACAGCATGAAAAGTCAAAGGAGTTAACTCACTTAATTGAGGCTAAGAAGGCCTATCTTTTAGCTTATGAGGTTTGGAAATATCGGAATAACTTGCGTCAGGACGATTCCAGGACTGATATTCATGGGATTGGGAGTCAAATTGTAATCTGTAATGAACGACTAAAGGAATATAATAAAGAGATCGGTTTAGACATTGAATCTTTTGTATTCTTCGAAAAATCAAAAGCTGGTCTTTTGTTTGAAGCCATTCAAGAAGCTAATGCCCTGCAATATGCAGGAATTCCCCAGGATTTATTGGATGAAGAATACAGACTGAAAACTGAAATCAGTTATCATGAAAAACTCCGCCAGAGAAAATTGGACGATGGCCTAACGGGTAGCGATACTTCCCTGATAACTATAGATGTTAGACTGTTTGATCTGTTAATAAGATATGATACCCTTAAAACCCACTTCGAAACAAATTACCCGGAATATTATCGGCTAAAATATGATGTTAGTACAGTACCGATAGACTTAGTGCAAAAGCAAATACTTCGACCTGATCAGACCATGGTTGAATACTTAGTGGGTGATAGTTCCATTTTCATTTTTATCGTTAGTAAGGATCGTCACAAAATCACTCAGATTAAAAAAGACTTTCCCCTCGACTCACTGGTTCAACAAATGCGGCTTGGCTTGTATGGTCCGTACACCGATGGCAACGGTGCGATCAACATAAATTATCGGAATAAAACCTTTGCGGCAGAACGATACGTAGATGCGGCATGTGAAATTTACCAAAAACTAATTGAGCCGATCGAAACTGACTTGAGCTCCAGTGTCATAATCGTACCAGACGGTGTACTAGGCTACATTCCTTTTCAGGCATTGATCAAACAAAAATCAGACCGGGCTTACAGATTTAGAGAGCATCAATATTTTGGGATCGAACATCAAATCAGCTATTCTTATTCCGCTACTCTCCTAAGGGAAATGATTGAAAAAGAGCACCGATCAACTCCACGAAAAAGCTTGCTGTCAGTTGCTCCATATTACGATGGGAGACCATATACGATCGATTCTATTCGACTGGCCGAACTGGGCGCAATTGGAATCGCTGACTTGGTAGGAACCCGTAGTTCTATGGAGCCGCTTCCCCATAGTGGTGAAGAAAGTCAGACCATAAGGAAATTATGGGAAGGAGATATTTTACAAGCAGCAGAAGCAACTGAAGAAAAGTTCACGAGCATAGCCGAGAATTACCGAATCCTACACTTGGCTACGCACGGAGAAGCCAATGATAAGGTCGGGGATTTCGCCTATCTGGCATTCTCCGAAATAGAAGATGAGGAAGAAAACGAGCTACTATATATTAAAGACATTTATAATTTAAAACTTAATGCCGATCTGGTCGTGCTCAGCGCCTGTCAAACAGGAGTCGGTGAGCTGCTGCAAGGAGAGGGTATTATTAGTTTGGCACGGGCCTTTGCTTACGCTGGAGCAAAGAGCATCGTGATGACTTTGTGGAGCGTAAATGACCGCCAAACGAAAGACATCATGATCGATTTCCACCTTAATCTGAGAAAGGGCATGAATAAAGACAAAGCTCTTTGGAAAGCACAGAGAAAATATTTGGAATTGAACGAAGGAGAAAAAGCCAGTCCCTATTATTGGGCGCCCTTTGTTGGTATTGGAGATATGAAACCGATCGGTTGACTTTTTGCTATGGCTTGATTTACAGATTAGCTGAAGCAGAAAGGATCCTTATGCAGATCTGGTAAATGGTGGTGGGCTACTCTTTACGTGGTACTTCTGGGTCCTTTAAAATACCTTTATAACAGTACGTTTACAAGTGTCAAGCCGTCTGAGCTATATATTCAATTACGAAAGTAATCTACTCCGACGTAGTTAGATCTAGCAGGATGATTGGACATGCCACAGGAGTATAGGGATCTTTAGTCGATTTCAAACAGAGTTAAAATATTCAATGTGCGCTATTTCAAGGAGTTAAAGTTGTAACTCTGAGACAATTTCTTCTAAGGAATTTGCCGTATTTATATGCTGTTATCGCTCATTTTGTTGTTCTGGTGTCACCTCTTTTGTGGGGAAAGGTCAATCAAAAATAAGAAAAAATGAAAGTCAGGATGACGTTTTTTCTTCATGCTGCACTAATGATTGATAGCTAGCAATCAATTTAATTTTTAATCAAAATTTACTGTTATGAAATTCAGAATTATTTTTGTCTTGTTGCTTGTATTTGCAGCAGGTGCTGTCAACCCTACTTTTGCTCAGAGAGCCAACATTTTGAAGAGTGCTATCAAAGGGGGCTCTAAATTATTAAAATGGACCGGCAAGAAAGCCGTTGGAGGTATTGTTGCCACCGCAGGGGGCTACGCTTTCAAAAAGCATTTTTTACAAGATAACGATCGGTATATCAATATCAATGTTGTGAATAACTACAACAACTCCCGGACAATTTGGGTAACAACTAATGGTCAAAACTGGACTCAATACAATTTGAAATCAGAGTACTATTTTGCCGCAAACTCGAACAACTCTGGATACATCGGTATTTATGACGGTTACTCTTATTCGATTGTACATTCAAGCGGCACCTATTATGTTTCGCAATTTTAGGTGTATTTGGTTTTGACCAAGTAAATTGGGATGGAACTTAAAAGAAATACCGATTGGTAGAACTTTTATGTTCCATCCTTTAGATCTTTTAGAAAAGTTCCATACTTTAAAATGAATACGTTTGGAATTCATTAAAACCCTTGAATCATGAGAACACTTACGATAATCTTTATATCTCTATTTCAGGCCTATTTCTTGACAGGGCAGTCAGAATATAGCCCGGGAGATACTAGTCTAGCAATACAGTATTTGGAAGAAGCAAAAGCACTTCGTGAACAGCAATTATATGATCAAGCTCTTGAAAAAGCTCAACTTGCCCAAGTGATTTATAAGAAATTGGAAGGAGAGGAATCGGAGCATACAGTAGAGGCTTCCATTGAATGTGGTCTTGTTAATTATAAGTCCGGCTCTTATGACAAAGCAATTGAGATATTTGAAGATGCCATTCTGTTTCAACGCAAATTATATGGAGAAGAACATGAAGAAGTCGCTCAGTCGCTTTACATCTTGGGAGTTATCAACCGTTTGAAAGGAGATTATGGTTTATCTTTCAAGTATCACCAAGAAGCATTTGGGCTTCGTAAGAAATTGTTCGGCCAGAGCCACATCGATTTGGCAAGATCTTATCATGATCTCAGCATAGCATATGACATAGAACTGGACTATACAAACGCAATAAGTATGTTAGATACCGCTATACAAATATTTTTAGATCTAGAATTATCTAACAGTAAGGAGATGGCTTCAACGTATAGTACAGCGGGAATAATCTACGGTCACGCAAATCGAAGAGAAGAGGCAATTGAATTCCATGAAAAGGCCTTGAAAATTAGAAGAGATATTTTTGGCGAGGAACATACCACAATAGCAGATACCTATACTAACCTCGGGGTTCAATTCCAAAAAATGGGCGACGATAAAAAAGCTATAGAATTCAAAGAGAAGTCCCTCGAAATTAATAAGAAGATATTGGGAGAACAGCATCCCAACGTTGCCATTGATTATAACAATTTATCAAGTAGCTACGGTAAAATGGGGCAACATGACCTTGCAATCGAATATGCCAAAAAAGCTATAGAAATATATGAAGAGAAATTTGGAGAAAACCATCCGCATTTAGCCAATTTCTATGATAACTTGGGGAATAGAAACGATGCAGTCGGGCGTTACGATGTCGGTCTTGAACATAAAGAAAAAGCACTTGAGATCAGGGTGAATTTATTTGGGGAAGATGCCCCTGCCGTGGCGGCCTCCTATCGAAATCTTGGACAATCCTACGACAATCTGAGAAAATTTGATCAGGCCATTGAAATGAAGGAGAAGGCTCTTCGGGTCGTTATCCAAAGTACCTCGGAAACCAACATAGAGGTCGCAAAAATCTATGAGCAAATTGGAGATTCATATCGTTTGAAAGAGCAATACCATAGATCCATTGAGTACTTAGAATTGGCGCTAAAAATTCAAAATCAAAATGTGGGGGAGAACAATGTTGGCGTCGCTGGAATTCTTGATAAGATTAGTTTCATATATGGCAAATTGGGAGAATATCAAATGGCACTATCGTATACGATGAAAACATTGGAAATACTAAATGAGCTATTGGAGCCTCTACATCCGATTTTTACAGTGGTATACAATAGGTTAGGCTTAATTTACAAAGATCTGGGCGATTATGAATCAGCAATTGAACATTTACAAAAGGCCCTAAATTTAAAAATCGAGATTTATGGTGCAAGGCACCATCGAGTGGGTGACTCTTATGTGAATATTGGAATCATTCATGAAAAGATGAATGAACTCAGTAAAGGTATTGCGTTTCAAGAAAAAGCTCTGGAGATTTTTCTTAATAGTAAAACTGCCAAACGAAATGCCATAAAAGCAACTTATACGAATTTGGGTATAAATTATGATAAGATCGGTGATTTCATCAAGGCAGCTGATTATTTTAATAAAGCGTTGGAGGTTAGCCACGAAATTTATGGGGAAGAGCATCTTGAAACGGCTTCCGCTTATAATAATCTTGGCATTACTTTGAACAACAAAAAAAACTACGATGAGGCGATTAAATATCATTTGCGAGCCTTAGAGATCCGCAAAAAATTACTGGGAGATGATGGCTATGATTTGGCAAATTCTTATCAGAATTTGGCGCTAAGTTACCGGGGAAAAAAGAGCTATTCTAAAGCTATCGAATATGCGCAAAGGTCCATTGCGATCAGAACCGATTTTCTTGGCACATTGCATCCTGAATTAGGTGCCTCCTGCCGGGTACTTGGAGAAATCTATCATGCCCAGATGAATTATCCACAAGCGGAGAGTACTTACCTTAAGTCTATTGAGGCTTTTAATTACACAGGACCAGACTCAATAAATGGCGTTAATGATATTTTCCTATTTAGTTATACAGCACTGAAAATTGGCGAACTTTACAAGGATTGGTTTGCAAGAGAATCAAACGATTATGAGCATTTGGAAAGTGCGCAGTTTTGGTTAGAGATTGGGGCGGGCATTACCAGTGACTTGCTAATAAAGCAAGACAATTTCGAAGCCTCGGAGCTTTCAAAAGTCGCGTTCCCCTTAATGGAAAATCTTATTGAAACTCACCTATTAAATTTTGACAATAATGGTGACGTCCAATTGAAAGCAAAAACATTCAACCATAGCGAAAAATCCAAATCCTTTCGGCTATACAAGGCTATGAAGGAAGCTAAAGCATTACATTTCTCCAATATACCAGATGAATTAATCAATGAGGAAAATCATCTTCGAAATGAGATTACATTTTACGAAAAGAGCAGAGCTGTGGAACTCGAAAAAGGGAAAACAGAAATTGATTCCTCAACTTTAGCACTTAGTGGTTTACTTTTCGATTTGCGGAGTCGGTATGATTCCCTTAAAATGCAATTTGAAAAGAATTACCCAGAATACTACCGACTGAAATACGATCTTAGTACTATTTCGCTGGAAGAAGTCCAACAACAAATATTGAAGGGCGATCAAACTTTAGTTGAATACTTCGTCGGTGATAGTTCCATTTTTGTGTTTACCGTCGCCAAGAATCATTTCGACGTTGTACAAATAAAGAAAGACTTTCCTTTGGATTCTCTCATTCAACAAATGCGCTTGGGGTTGTACGGTCCGTATGTTAGGAAGGAGGAGGATATTGATCCCAGTTATCGCAATAAGACCTCTGCTGCTGAACGTTTTGCGGAGGCTGCACATTTACTCTACCAAAAACTGGTTGCGCCTGTAGAAACCAAGCTTGGTTCCAGAGTCACCATCATACCGGACGGAGTCTTGGGGTATGTCCCATTTCAAGCCTTGATCAAGGAAAAGTCAGGTCTTACTCATCGATTTAAGGAGCATCAATATCTTGGGATGAATCACCGAATAAGTTATTCCTATTCTGCTACTCTATTGAAAGAGATGATTAACAAAGAGCACCGGTGGGTACCTAAAAAAAGTGTTTTGGCCGTGGCTCCACACTACGATGGTACTTCTTACAAAATTACTCCTGAACGCTTGGCTGAATTAGAGAAATTGGGCATTGCGGATTTGGTTGGAATGCGCAATTCGCCAGAACCACTTCCACACAGTGGCGAGGAGACCCAAACGATCCGGAGTTTGTGGAAAGGAGACGTCTTACAACAGAAGGAAGCAACAGAAGAAAGATTCATTAAAAGCGCCGGAGATTATCAAATCCTGCATCTGGCTACGCATGGAGAAGCCCATGATCAGATTGGGGAATTCGCTTATCTAGCCTTTACGGAAATCAAAGATGATGTCGAAAACGAACTGCTTTACATCAAAGATATCTACAATTTACAACTCAATGCTGACTTGGTAGTACTCAGCGCTTGCCAAACAGGAATTGGTGAGTTGCAACGAGGAGAAGGCATCATTAGCCTAGCCCGTGCCTTTGCCTATGCTGGAGCCAAGAGCATAGTCACAACACTCTGGAGCGTAAAAGACCAGCAAACTAAGGATATTATGATTGATTTCCACATTAATCTAAAAAAGGGAATGGATAAAGACACGGCGCTTTGGCAAGCACAGAGAAAATATTTAGAATCAAACGAGGGAGAAAAAGCCAGCCCGTATTATTGGGCACCTTTTGTTAGTATTGGAGACATGGAGGCTATTGACTGAAGCCAATCTTCAAATTTACATGTAAAGAGCTTGGAACTAAAGCGATTGCCTGGTTATTTTACAAGACTGTATTCCATAGTCATAGAAGTGACGTAAATGATCCTAGTCGTATCAAGATCGATGGCTTTCTTTTTGTGTACATAATATATTGGAATCCTGATCCTTTCTGACTCAGCAGCCCTATTTCTGCCCGAAAACCGATTTTCAGTTCCCTAGATCCTTCAACTACATTTTGTTTTTGATCCAGCAATATATTTTTCCCTTTTTCTAAACTTATTTTATTGTACCTACCGAGCTTGATTTATTGTAAATAATTATAAAATGGGATCTTCGTAACTTTGCCTGGTCTCTTTTTATAATTATTTACACCATTTTGAATTGATGAGGGCATAATTCAAGGTAGCTTATTTTGTCGTTCAGCAAGGCAAAAAACATAGACATAGCCCCAAGCTCATTCGAGACTTTCTAACGCAGATGCGCGGAAAAAAAGCAGTTTGAATTCGCCATTTCAGTTTGTATATGTTATTACTATTGAATGCGACTAGGGGAGGACACTTTATCAGGTCGGGATCTTTCGCTATACCATTTTGGTTTGACTATCTCTAATTCTTTTCCCTTTAGCCTGATTTGCTATCATATTAGGTCTATAATTTTTGGATTCATATGAAGGGAGAGCCAAAACGAAGATTACAAAGATTAAGACTCAAAATATAATGACTTTTCTTCAACTATTTGTTTCTGAAAACAAGTCCTTTAGTGTGAATTTGCCGACCCTGCTATTTTGGAGAAAAATGTACTCTTGGATTTCAATTTATCTCTTAATCATCGGATTATATTGAGCGGATCGCACATTAAATGGGGCAATATAGGGGTGAAAGAAGGAGGCCTTTTGCTCTTTCATAGGTGATGACGATCACTACCAGAATCTTTAAGCTTAAAGGGGTTCAAAGACGTTTGAGTAATGAGATAATTAATCAAAAGAAAAGATGCCGGTCTGTTCGACTAAGAACTAGACTGGCATCAAGAAGAATTTTAGATTTAGTTGTCGGAAGATGTTAGGGGTTACAATTACGACTAGTCCTACCTGCAAACTCAGCATAATAATCCACCGGTGCAGTCGAAAATGAAGAACCCTTGAGATAAGTTGCCCCGGCAAGTGTCTTGAAATCTCTGGAAAATTGGATCACCATTCGACCTTGAATGATGCGATAGGCAGGGGAGTAATTCGTGGTATTAAAAATATTCAGTAAAGCCAGAAGAGAATTACCAGCGGCTGCATTGTTGACGAAATTACCGTCAACGTCAATGACCAATAGACGCTCTTTAGCATCGTATTTCATGTGAACCACATCTAAGGCACCGCCGTTGTTGAGACAACCAATTTGATCGTTGATTTGACAAAGGGCAGTATTGGTCATGAACCAGATGGAACCTCGTTGTCCAGCTACGGGTAGACCTGAGAACAAAGCAAGATCAAAAGGATTTCGCCCATTGGAAAGATTACCTAGATTACCCGCCCGAACCGTATTACGTAATTGTAAACAACCATAACGACTGAAACGGTACTGTCCACCTACCGTTTTACCCTTCATATAAACCTGGTACGTTGGTTGCAATCCTGCTCTGGTTTCAATGTTTGCTTCTGGCTCTTCCTCAGTTTGCTCTTCTAGCCATGTGACCAGACTGTCAGGTAATTGTTCGAATAGAGATCGACCATTGGTCAGTTGTGGCAGTCTTGCTTCAATTTCAGGATCTGAGAGTTGTTCGGTAAAGTTCTCGGCAGGTAGTATCTCTTCTTTTTCGCAAGAAGTGAATACAGAAATACCGATCGCAAGTGTTAGAAAGAATGAAAGATGAAATTGCTTTTTCATGATGTAAAAGGATTTAATGGTTTTCAAAATTGAATTCGTCCATTAGTGCACTTTACCCTGAAAGCATCATCTTTAGTTTTGATTTTTTTTTCATTTTTTTGAATCTGTGCCCAGACTAGGACGGCCAGGATGATACCAAAAGTAAGTACGAAATACATGGCAGACGGATTTGTAGTGGTGTTTGATTCATTGTCCTTTTGAAGATCGTTGATTTTTCGTGGGTTTGGCAGGTAGAACTATTGAAAAGTGGGAGTTGAACAGGGAAGAGAAGAAGGAGGAAGGGTAGGTCAGTTATTTATGAAGAAACCTTTAGTGGGTAATGGTCTCCTGGAGGTTGGCTCGTCCGCATTTCATCTACTGGGCAAAACTTACACTTGGCTATTTTCGGAGAGCTTGGAAAAGAATTTGAGGTCAATTTATCTGCTTGTTTTAAAGCAGTGGGCTGGAATAAAATCTAAGAATCTTGAATGATTATGTGATCCTTTAAAGCTTGGGTTCCCTTGATCACTTTGGCGTTTTGACGGTCCCAGAGTTGTTTGCGGTTATCGAAGTTGGGGCATTAATCTGATTTTCGTCCGGCCGGATCCGCAACTTTTCCACGAGAAACCAAATCCAAAGCTTTCATGTTCACACGCAAGGCGTCCAACCCATTCCGGTTTTCCTCCAGACTCTGAGAGAAGATTAGCATTTGGTCAGAAAAGTACTTTTCTTCTTCAATGAGTTGGAAATACACCTCGACCTTATTCAAAAGAGCCTCAATCGAACAAATAGAATAATCAATGTTCTGACTGGCAAGAAAATGATATATCGTCAATTCATTATTCATCCGACTTTTGATTAGGTTGATTGGACAATTCGATTTCTAGTGCTGCATTATCTAACGTAATTTGCTGAATAATGGTTTTTAGCAATTCAAATAGATTTTCCAGCCATGGGACGTATGCTTTCGTCAGGTCATACAAACGTTGTAGCTGATCAATTTGCACTTCCGTCAAGGGAACACCAGCATCAATCTGATTTTTCAATCTTTGGAGCAGCTGTTCCCACATGATAATTTCCTCTTCTGAGGGGATGTCTCCACTTTCCATCGCCAGGAGCAGGTTACCTAGATCGAGTTCCGAATATTCGGCTGCAGTCAGTTGGGATGACCTCAAATGTAATATCATAGCAGTTCCCAATATGGCGACAATTATGCCCCACAGTGGTCTTATTAAGATATTTGGAGAAATTCTTCCTGCTGCTTCCATAGAAGATTTTGGAGTTGTAATTCTTTTGAAAATACGAGTATTCCTTGGGAAATGCAAGTTGTTGATTTTATGAGGGAGAACATCCTTTGCCGTATTTTTTATTCGTCACCATCATCATTTGTTCAAAAGAGTAATTGCCCCACCTTGAGGCCGGTACCAATCGGAGGCGGATGTTGGTTTCAAGGATCATTCTGTAATAACATTTGTTCCTCTTTAATTTGGGGATGGCTAAACATCAAAAGAAAGAGCAGCTGGCTGGGTATTGTTGAAAACGGTGTTCGGGAAAATCATTTTTGTCTGGTTTTATGGAATTTGTTTTCTCAGACTGGTTTCCTATACTAAAACTACCTGTGATTATGTGGCGGTGTATATGATGTTGGTTTTGCAAAACGGCCGGTTTAATGTATGCAATGGATTTCTGTTTGTCGGTCTTTTATTATTTGTTTACGCTTGAACAAAGGGAGGGCTTTACTCATGGCAGCTGTAATTTTGGTCCATTTTCAATTTACAAACTTTAGTTCGTATTGGAGTGGTTAAACTTAACTTCGGGCGACAGAGGGTTTTTTCAGACAAAAATCACAATGGCGGGAAATTCACCAATTCGAATTCTTCGATAAACGGATCTTCCAAGCAAAATCCAGGCTGATCGCGTGCTCGTAATTAATCGACGGAGTAACGCCGATCCTCAAAATAGTCGGTCGGTAAATCAATCCCAAATAGAATAGGCGATTAAAACGATAGTAGAGAGGGAATGCCAGTCCCCAAAACGCATTTCTTTTATTAAAGGCAGTCTGATCGATCGCAAATGGGTCTTCCGGGGTAGCGACAATGGCCATTTCCCTTATCCACACGTCTTCGCCATGAGTGAGTCCATAACCAAATGACCATTTGGATAACAAATGATGATGTGTCAAGGCCAGGTAAGCCGAACCAACTGTTTCAAAAGCACCCTCTCGTCTTATCGGGAACGGAATGAAAAATGGATGAGCTGAGATAGCGCTGCCGGTAAACCGAAAAGAAGCATTTTTCCGGTAAAAATATTCCAACCCCAGGCTGAACCCGAAAAATCCGCTTCGTGTTTTGGTAATGAATTGATTCTGCGGTTCGAATCGAAAGTTATTGATAAAGGGCAATGATAGATACAGATACCATCCTTGGTTCGGGGGCGCGCTAAAGTATTGCGAAGTTGTATCGGCGACATCCACATAGATGTGACGGGGAAAGCCCCAGCGTTTAGGCGAATTCAAATCCAACAACATACCCAACCCCAGGTTATATGGAATATTGATATAAAACATACCCGAATTACGTGGACGTAACCGGATGGCTTTAGAAAAGCTATCTGCTTCGATCCGGATATTGGTCAGTTGATTGCTCCTCTCTAGGCGCAGGTAAGCTTTATTATTGATTGTACCGACCGTAGTATCCCCGCTGTTTATCCTGGAAGGCGCTGTCGTATGAACGGTCACACCTGTGTAACGGCTATTAAAGACGGAAGCGCAGGAATTAAGCAATATGCCCGTTGCAACTAACAGCAAAGTGGTTTTAATGCTAAATTTCACGGCCTATTCCAAAATTTTTACCTGCCTCAAGATATTAGGATGAAAACTTATCGTATTAGAATTGCTTACGTCGTTGATCAGCAAATGGGTTCCCATCTGGTTAACGGCAATACCATTCGGAAGTACAAACTGGGCCGCCATCAGGGACCCGTCAACATGGCCCAGCTTCGAGCCAGTATATAGCTCGACCGATCCGTCACTAACGGAAATCCGGTAAATGCGATGTATGGCACGTGCTGTTACGTATAAATGATCATTGTGAAAAGCTAGATTGACACTATTCTGTCCCGGCACATCGGCAAATAAACTGACGTTACCCTCCTTATCCACCTTCATGACCCTTCCGTCGTCAAAATTTGATACAAATAGATTACCAGCGGCATCAAAAGCCAGTCCGTTGGCACAGTTAAACAGATTGGATCGCGCAAAAGTAGATACCCCGCCATCCGGGGTAATCCGTTTGATGGTATTGTCATTACATGCACAAACAAATAGCTGATCCTCAGCATCGATTTTGATCGCCACCGGCCCGGACACGGAGGCAAAATCTTCCACCTCCCCTTCTGTACTTATCTTATGGACCATGTTCTCAGAATAGCCCGACCAAAATAAGTTTCCTTTGGAGTCAAAGGCACCGCCGGTAGCCCCGAGAATCGATTCGGCAAAGACCTCCATTTGGCTACCGTCAGGTTGAAACCTAAGGATCTGGTCTCCATCGGTATTGCCGTCCCCAAAATCCCCAATATAAATGCGATCCTCGGCATCAATAGCAATGCCGCCGCTTGCCCTAAACCCGGTAGCAATGGTTTGCACGCTGTTGTCTTGTTGTGAGAGGATAATCTCAACCCCTGTGCTCAACCCCGACACAAACCCGTCGGAATTTTCTTTTACTACAGGTATGACATACAAATCGTAGCGAATCGCCTCCTTAATAACTTCACCTTGAAAATCCTTTGTATCGGCAGAAAGTCGGTGCACAATATCGGATCCCGTCTTAGGGATCGTCTCGAAGAAAGGAGCTACAAGTGCCTCTTCCAGTGTGATCCTGGCTTTTATGTCTTTATTGTTAATCACAATTAGGTAATGTTCCACCACCGATTCAATCTCAGTTTTGTTGAACCGGATTTCTAAGTCGGAAGCATTTCCCGCGTTGCCGATGTCGGATACCAAAACGTTTGATACAGCCAGCGCAGTGGTTTGAGGATTTGACTCTCCATCCTCCTTCGGACAAGCGCCACACAAAACCAATAAAAGAAAAAGGGGAATTATCTGTTTCATCGAGTTGATTTTTACCACACCTAATTAGATTCTTTTGAAAATAAGCCTATAACTATTTCCATCGTCGTCGTCCCGGACCAATTCGATTTCTTGATCATTGCTTTCTACCAGATTCCATAGTCGAACCAGGTCCCCCAGTCCGGCATTTCCGAAAAACAAAATATCCATTGTCAAGTCACTGATATTACCTTGATTGTCAATTTCATAATCAATGGTCCAACGACCTGTGTGACGGACATTGGGAGCCGATAGTTGCAGGTCCTGATCTTTTTCAAAAACAAAATGGTGTGCATTGAATTGTGGTGTCAAGTCGGTTCCGGCTGCATCAAACAGGTCTATTTTCCATATGCCCTCATAAACGATGTTCAACTCTACACTGATGTCATGGTTAATGATTTCTTCTCCCGATCTGCAGGCTGCTAGTGCGAAGAATACACAAAAGAGGAGAGGCAATTTCTTATTGTTCATTTTTACTCTTTTAGAAAAGATTTGAACGAATTGGTTTTCAAACTAGGCGAAAGATAAAGGCTTGCCACGTACTTTCGGTGCGGATTTATAATGTGGAACCTGTACTAAGGAAGAAAACTTTCAGGGCATACTGTCCGGAGGATCGGCCATCCCTTTCTTTTGATAAGCGGCAGGCGGCAAACCTGCATGTTTCTTGAAGATGGTGTAAAAAGCTGTTTTGGAATTGAAGCCGGCTTCATAACCGATTGAAGTGATTTTTAAGTGACTTTTGGTCTTGTCCAGTAGCATTTTTTGAGCGGCCAGCACCCGGTATGCATTGACAAATTCGGCAAAGGTCGTATTCATATGACGGTTGAGGAAATAGGAGAGCTGATGTGGCGTTAGTCCGACCATTTCGGCTAAATCATGGAGTTTCAGCTGAGCACTCAGATAAGGACGCTGTTCCTCCATGACTTTCCTGATCAAACTCTTGCAGGCGCTGATTTCGGCAGCAGTTTGCAAACGACCGGCCCCTTTCCTTTGCTGGAATTCCAGTCTTTCCCGTTCCTTGAACAATTCAGGCTGCCGATAAGCTTTGACCCCCAGGTAATAAATCAATCCCGCCATACTAAGAGAGATTATGTAATCCCATTCCACAGGAAATTGTAACCAATCGACCAAAATGTAATAAACGACGTACAAGGCGGCAAAAATGGCAAAAGCTGCGGCCAAATAAGACAACCATTGGCGAACATCGCAATCATCGTTTACAAATTCGGGAGGGCCATCGAATTGCCGGATCAACCGAAAATTAAGCCATACATAAAGACATACTTGAAGAATACTTCCTACCACCAGTCCATATCTCAACCACCGAAATGGCGCTTGCAAGTGTTGCCCGTTCATGAAAAATCTGATTTTTTCTTCCCCACTCTGAAGGTAAAAGGGTAACAAGGCCAGCATTACCAGGACCGGCAACAAAAAATGTTGCCAAGCCCTCTTCCCTTCCACCTTTACCTGACTACGTATATACATAAACAACAAGGGACCAAGCAGAAATACCAACGGCCAATAACTCTCATGAATATGAATGAAGGCCTTCGTAAAATTCAATTTATTCCAGTAGACCACATTGATGAGCAAAATACCGGTGAAAGTCAATACGACTGTCGCTATCCAATAGTTAGGCGAGTAATAGCGCTTTACGGGCGTACTCAGTAACAAAAAACAAAGGAAGAAACCCTGAAGAACCGCAAACAAAAACAGGAGACTCCAGACTGTCAATGTAACTGTCATGGTGCTGGGTGATTTCAAAAAAAAAATCGAGTTCCTAACAATAACGCTTAACATAGGTCCAGCGTCCCATTTTGTAAGTTCCGAATTATAATTTGGAACTACGGAACCCCCTGATTCGCAAACTCGCTGATCGTATCCTCCCGGCTACGACCCAATATCACACGCTTCCGCTCAGCCCTATGCGAAGTGGCTTTGACCATCGAGTCGGTAAAGCGAAGTAACGAAGGTACGGCAACAAGTATTTCCTCGCGGAATTTGGATACAAGCCTTTAGTCTACCGGCAGCCACCGCAGTCAGCGGTCAAACTAGCACCGGATACGATGCCGGCAAAAAAGTCAAAGGACCAAAAAGCCACATTGTGGTCGATACCCTCGGCATGCTCATCTGCACTTGGGTTACTTCGGCTGATTAGCAAATCGTTGGCTTTTTCTCAAAATGTATTTCAACCGGGTAGAATTCTAGTTGCTTAGAGTTATTTGATATTAAAGAAAAACAAAACATTATTCCGATTGAGAACAAATCCGCCATCATTCCAACCCTTCGGTACAAAGATGCTGAAGCTGCCATCAATTGGTTAAGCAGTGCATTTGGGTTTGAGAGACATCTAGTAGTTAAAGGAGAAAATAACAACATCGCACTTGCACAATTGACCTTCGGCAACTACATGATCATGTTAAGCTTCATTTTGGATAACGAATGCGGAAAACTTATTATGACTCCAGGAACTATTAATGGCATTAATACCCAAGCACCACATATTATTGTAGACAAAATCGATGAGCATTATGAAAGGGCTGTTACGGCTGGTGCTGAAATAATCATTGAAATCAAGGACGAAGACTACGGCGGTAGGGGATTTACTTGTAAAGATAAGGAGGGTCATTTATGGAACTTTGGTTCGTTAAAACGGCCGTTTTATCAAAATCTTATTAACGATCTTGCTGCTTGGTAGAATTACACCCTTTTGGTACGATAAACTCGTCCACGAAAACAATGTCCAATTAATTCCGATCATTAGGTTTTGTTGTACGGATTTAAGAACCCTATGGACTCACGACCAAAGTATACAAGGGATTGGGAAAAGCAACTAATTTTGATTGGGTCACCATACCCTAACATGTTCATTCTGCCCAAAAAACTAAAGTATATAAGGTGTAGTTAACCTCTTGTGATAAGAATGTTGACCTGCAATTCTTTCTTGCTTTTACTGACTTTCAAATAAGCTGAAATATTCGTAAGTTTGCAATCCGCTAGAAGAAGCAGATTGTTGATAGATAGTTGGGAAATTAATTGGTACAAAGGTTTTTTCTCCCAGAAAAACTGGTTTCCTGTAAAGAACTGGTTTTTAGGTAGCTAAAATTGGTCTCATAGTACAAGGGATAGTATGTAGGTTTCCGGAGCCTAAGATCCAGGTTCGAATCCTGGTGAGACCACTCTTTTTTTTGTAACGAATTTATTGTCAGGTTGTTAACTTGCTATTCGGCGCCGCGGGGTGCCATAAAAGGGTGCCACACGAGGATAACAAAGAAATTGTAATAATCTATATTTGAGACGCTCGCCGCCCTCAAATTCTCGGCATACGATTAGAACACGAGCTTGCTCCTTCTTTAACTCAACCCCCTTAGGACTTCAACTGCTTTATCAGTACCTATTGCGATGGCCATATCTTCATTATAAACTGTAGTGGTACAATTTTCAATGAAATAACCTTTGTAATTTGCACTGATATATCCAAGCCTTACTGGTATTGAAAACAGATCTATCTATTTTTTTAGATACATATAGTCTGTTTGAGTGAATAATTTTTGTAGCGAATTTTTTTATATCAAGCGTCCGTCTATCTTCCTGCTAAATATTTAGTGGCATTAAAAGAAGACCAGTTTGACATTCCAAAAAAACTAAACCGTATCCTGGAGGAACTGCAGGAACAGGAGAGGTCTATGAAGTGGCTTTCTAGAAATCCGGCCTAACTTATCAAACTGTGTTTGATTATTGCCATAACATTAGGCAGCCTAATCTGATTCGGTTGAAGGTTATTGCGATTATTCTTAAGGTGAAATTGTCGGACTTGGTGGTTGATGGGGAGTAGTACTTATTTTTCATCTTTAAACTAACCTCTCTTCCAAAGCCCCCTTCCATCTCACAAACCCCTTTCTTTCATCCGAATAATCATGAAGAATTTTGCTGAATTGCTTTGGTGATTTTTTTAAAAATGCCTTCCTGCCTTTGTTTCGAATTTGGCCCAAATCTTTGTCGATCGTCGATAGTTCCTGCCGAAGCAATTGTTGATCTTTCTCAATGTGCCAGATGTAGGTGGCCTCTTCCGTATCCAATGTCTCTAACACTACATGAAACTGATGTTCACCCTGCAGCAGGAAAACAAAAGAGAATGGCTGTAGAACAAACCTCAGTTTCATTATTTGATGAGCGTGTTGTCCGGCTAAATATCGAAGTTGGCGATAATGCTTGACTTTTTTTTGGGACAAGATGCTGTCTAATAGTGATTTACCGGAATCATACAATTTTTCTGCAATGGTATTGACTTGCACTTGATCAATATCCAGAAGGTTTTCGTTCTGATTTGTAGTGGTGGGCCTCTGAAGCATTTGCTTTTCGAGAAGCCGGAATTTCACACTTTCAATGATTTCCCGGTTCAGATCTTCAAGGTCCGCTGAAGTGGCATCTTGTGCGACTAAAACGCCATTTTCGAATTCTGCTTGCACGGCGGCTCGAATTGAATTTGAACGAAGAACCTTGCCAAAATAAGGTTTTAGTACATCAAACTCCGGACGCATTTCATCATTCTCAATTTCGAATTCCAATTCTTCTTTTACTTTGGCGTCCTGGTATTGAAATGCGATTGCTCCATATCTGAAATCTAGATCTTCAATTGGAATTTTAATGGTTTTCCGGATACTATAGTCTGCTTTAGGAATTGGCCCTCCGGTATCATCAAATAAAGTTGCTTGTTTGTCGAGATGCCGGTAGTGGGTATTTCTTTTTAGGAAAAGCCGGTCCAGGTAATCAATTTTCCTATCATGATAGTCGTAGATCAGTGGTGTAATTTCAGAACGTTGCACACGCCCGATGTACTGGATCAATTTACCCTTGAATGAAAAAGGATATACGAGGAATAGGCAGGAAGCGTTCTTTACATCACTTCCCTCACCGAATAACTGGCCGGTGGTAATTAGTGCCTGGTACCGGCCTTCCTGGATCTGCTTCCACTTTTGCTTGCGTATTTTGTCCGAATCATCGCCACTCAGGGTAATAATTTCAAAAGCCTGCTTCAAGAATTGGTATAGGGCGGTGATGTGTGCTTTTCGTTCCGTCAAAATGATGACCTTCTTTCCCTTTTGCAATTCTGCTTTGACATCCCTTAAAATTAATTGATTTCGGCTGGTATCGTGGATGAGTACCTTGGATAGGTTTTCAAACGGATCGGTTTTAGGATTAAAAGGAACCTCCAATCCGGTATTTCGAATAATTACCCTCGCCTTTTTGAAAGTTTCGATCTGTTGTGGGGGGATCTCCGAAATGACCTCACCAAGCAAGATGAAAATGGCCTTCTCGTCCTTGTTTTTCCGGAATGGGGTCGCTGTCAAGCCATATTGATAATAGGGAGAAAGTTTGCCGAATGCGCTTTGGAAAGTTTGGGCTGGAAGATGGTGGCATTCGTCGATAATGAGTGTTCCAAAATCTTGTGCTAATTCTATTCCCTCGGGCTTATCCAGGAGCTTGGCCAAAGTTTGGACCATTGCTACGGTCACTTTTTCGCCGACCTTGTGTTTGCCTTTGCCTATTTTACCAATATCTCTTTTAGGAATGCCTAAAAAAGCTTCGATCCGCTCTATCCACTGATCCATTAATTGTTGCCGATGTACGATGATCAAGGCTGGTTGTTGTTTGTCGGTAATGATTTGCAGACCAATGACCGTTTTCCCAGAACCGGGAGGAGCTACAATGACGCCGAAGTCCTTCCTACCGGCAATTGTTATTGTCGCTTCCTGATGTTTACGCAGCGTTATGTTATTTTGAAAATCGACCCTGTCCCGATTTCTCCTTTGATCGATAAATTCATGAACGATTCCCTTTTCTTTACAAAACCGGATTAAAGAGCCGATAAATCCTCTCGGAATGATTACCTCATTGTCCACCTCTTCAACATATCGGAAATAGCGCCTGATGCCCCAGGTGCTCCGACCCATTTTTCTCTTAATAGTATAGTCGACATTGGCAAAGTTGAGTTCTTCTTTCAGAAAGTCGATCAATGGGGATGGCATGCTTTCCCGGTTGATCCGGATGTTGTTGGATAACCATATTCGAAGATGGCCCGGAGTTGTTTCCTCTCTACCAGTTTTGGGTGCTGCGGAAAATAGTTGGTCCAGCTTTTCAAGTGGAACCCGTTGTACACTCTTCAAAAATGCAACCTGATCGTCGAAGGGCTTCAGACTTTTGACAGCCAAGAAGCAAGCATTACCCTGATCCATGGCCAGTTTCTGAAAAGGAAAAGCAATCAAATTCCCAAATCCTTTTCCCCTTAAATTGTCCTGACTTGGGAATAACCGGTCGAAACTGGATTCCTTGTCGAATTTTGAAAAGATACCAGCCCCTTCCAAAACACGGATAAAGATCATTCTGCTCTTAAGGGCGGGATATGGAGCTGAAAAGAATATCCAAACATGTCCACCATTGCCCGACCGGGATCGCTCCAAATAGGCCGTTATCCCTTTTTCCAAGCACGCCTGCAAGAATAACCGACATTCTGCTATCCAATTTTCTCCATCAAAATCAGCTACAAGAAACCAACTGGTATTGCCCTGCATCAAAGGATAGATGCCAACTATTTGCTCTCCATTTAGATGCTTGGTAATTTCCTGATCTGAGAGCGGCCGGTGCTTCTTTCCGGTATAATTTCTGAAATCCCCACCCCCTGATTTGTACATCCGGTAATGATAGGGGTCGAAAAAGTAGGCAGGCGCGTAACCGCTCTTTTTTCCCTTTTCCCAACGAACGGCGAAAACATCTTCTCTTCCTTTGAAAAGGGAGCGAAATAGACGGATGTTATCGGAAGTGGCGGAGTATTGAGTCATTATGTGCAAAAATTTCAACAAATCCGCTTTTAATGCGCAAAAATTTTAGCAATTTTGCATAAACCTAATTTTAGTGCGCAAAAATTTTAATACAGCGAATTTACCCGAGATCGTCTTTAGCTCCAGCGAACCGGCGATCTCTCAACAGATTAGCAAGTTAGTCAAAAAAGGAAAACTCCGTAAGTTAATTCCCAGGGTTTATACTTCTAATCTGTCGGACCCGGAGGAAGAAATCATTCGAAGAAACAGTTGGATGTTGTTGGCTCATCAATTTCCGGAAGCAGTTGTGTCCCACCGGTCGGCAATTGAATTCAAGCCTTCCCCAAATGCTACGCTGTATCTAACCGGAAAAAACAGGAGAGTATACCAATGGCCGGGATTGACCATCCGAATGACCGGTGGTCCAAATCGACTGGAAGATGATCAACCCATCTATGAATCGCTGTACGTATCGTCTTTGGAAAGAGCCTGTTTGGAAAACCTGATGCCCAGCCGGGTGGTGGATGGAGAAAAACGAACCCTGGATCAAATCGTTATCGAAGAGCGGCTGCTCATGATCTTGAACACAAGAGGAGAAACCGGGCTAAACCAGTTGCGTGACCGGGCCAAGGAGATTGCCGATCAACTAGGATGGGAACCCTCCTTCAAGAAGCTCAATCAAATCATCAGCTCGATTCTTTCAACCAAGCCTTCGGATATTCTCCGTTCACCAATGGCAGTTGCCAAAGCGCTCGGTGAACCCTATGATCCATACCGGCTGGAATTGTTCCAACATTTGATTGGGGAACTCAGAAACCACCCTTTCGTCGATCGCCAGCAAAAAACCGACAGACAGAAAGCCTTTTCCCTGATCGCTTTTTTCGAGAGCTTTTTCTCCAATTACATTGAAGGAACCACCTTCTTGATTGAAGAAGCCAAGGATATTATTTATGAAGGCAAAATCATTCTCAACCGGACTGGCGATTCCCACGACATCCTGGGCACCTACCAGATTTGCCAGGACCGGTTCGAAATGCAAAAAAAAGCTCAAAATCCAGAAGCTTTTCTGGAATTGCTTCGAGACCGGCACCGGATTGTTATGAAAGGACGGCCGGATAAAAATCCCGGAATATTTAAACAGCAAGCCAACCGGGCAGGATCGACGCACTTTGTTACACCAGGCCAGGTCACCGGCACCTTAAAACAAGGCTACAAGATGTTGGATGCCCTTACCCATCCCCTTGCCCGCGCCATTTTCATCATGTTTTTGGTAAGCGAAGTTCATCCCTTCGATGATGGCAATGGGCGCATTGCCCGTATTATGATGAATGCCGAATTAGTTCATGCCCACCGATCCAAACTGATCATTCCCACCGTATACCGTGATGATTACTTGCTAAACCTAAAGAAATTGACCAAAAAACAAGATGCCGCCGGGTACATTCAGATGATGGATCGGGCGCATGCTTTTAGTCATTGGTTGGAGCCTACAGATTTTGATGCGCTTCACGGTCAATTGATTCGGAGTAATGCTTTTAAGGAGAGTGAGGAGGCGGTGTTGGTTTTTTGAAAAATTAAGGTTTGGTTGCCTAAGGACCAAGGCCTTCAATAAGCCCTTGCCCTTCCTGCTTTAATTCCGTGATAACACTAATCAAATCATATTCAGGCTTGGAGATAAGCTTTTCAACAATCAAGCTACGGAAGCTATGAAGCACTCTGGATAAATGGTTTCGGAGAGTTCTCGTAGAAGAAGGACAATAAAGATTCTTGTGGAAGTAGATGTTACGTTGTTCATAGATTAGAAACAATAATTGCCGATAAAATTTCTCTCTTCCACCGTGGTCGACATTGCCAGAAGTGAGGTTTTCATATTGATCGAAAAGTTCCTGAATGAAAGGATATTCCACTAGAGACTTCAGGGAAGAGAAATCGATTCTCCCTCTATCATAGGCATTTAAATGGAAGTAGATTTGTTGTCGGTTTGACTTGCCATCAAAATGAGAATTTAGCAATCCATTGGATATCAAACACTCCAATCCTATTTGTTGATACTTTAGGTCGTTAAGGATCAATGACCTGGAAATATGCTTCATCATTTTTTCATCCTTTATGTTACTCCCTGCAAAAAAACTCTCCAGAAACTGCCACCCAGACGAAATTTGCTTTTCTAATTTTCGCTCTAATTTTATTTTGAAGAGAAGGTGATCATTCCGAAGAATTGTGTTCTTTGCCTCTTCATTAATAGCCTCAAAACCTTCAGGATAAAGAAACTCTGTCTTCTCCCGGAGTTGGTCAAAATTCAAATAAGCCTTGCTGGAATTCGAATGATACTTAAATTTATTGTTGTTGGAATGGACAAACATATAATGTCGGTTATCAATCTTTGCGGCATCCCATAGAGGATCGTTTGAAACCATGTTATAGTTCATAAAATCGACCGCATCCTGAGTTGTTGCTAAAGCTCTTTCTAAGCCGACAATATGAGATTTAAATTCCGATGGGACAATGGCTAGAAGAACCTCTTTACGGTCCTTGAAATCATTAAAAATCTCAGTTTCCGTTTTTCTCCAGCTTGAGGTGTCTATTTTGAATTCGTTTGGATGTAAAAACTCTACTTGGCCAATCTTAAACCTAAACCCTTCCTTAATGTTTTGAATTCCACTAATCCGGAATAAGAATTTTCCCGTAATTTTCTTTGCAGCATAAATCAGGTAAAAGCCCTGAAATTGAGATGCTGCATCAATGTTTTCGACAAACGACTTTACGGCATCCTGAAACCCTTTTTTACCCCTTAGTGCCTCTATTTTTTCCGGCAAGTATGGATCTACAAAAAAGTTATTGTCCAAATTATCTTTAGGATCGATTTTTTTAGAAATTACTCGATTAAGTATACCAATCCTGGATGCAGTAAAATCTTTGGTCGAAAAACCGACACGAATGAACTCTGCTATTAACAATTTTGTACAGTACTCTATTGACTTTTTGTGATGTTCAAGAGAATGCTCACAGACCAAATAGCTGGATAAATTCTTTAGAATGGTGTCGAAATACGCTCTTCCATCTAATTTCTCATCTTCGGAAAATAGTTGGATTAATTGATTTACTGAATCCTTAAATTCTGAAGGAACTCCCCTTTCCAAATTGGCGGATTTCATTTCAACAATTAACTTCCTGGCCTCTCCCTTCCTAGCAAAAAAGTCTGTACTCACGTTTAATAGAGAATGCTGAAGAATTTGTTTAATTACCCGGCGTGAGGAGCGTTCTGCGAGGTTATTCTTGACCCGGAAATCGATTTTTTCTAACAACGACAGATGGTTTTCATAATCATGCATCATCAAGTCTCGATTTGGCGACAATTGATAATAGAAGTAATCATAAAAGTACTTTACCTTTAAATTGACTGTCTTATCCGGGTGGCTAATTGTATTTACTTTAAACAAAATCTGAAAGTTTTGAATGATAGAAAGTCGATCTGGCAGTGGAAGTTAGTATTCAATGAAAACCAAAATTTAAGTTGCGTATTTGAGTTCGGCGATTCGATTTTTTAGTTCATTTGGCTGTTCTCTTACTATAGCCTTCCTGTCAATCGCTATCCCTGTGATGTGAAATGTCTCAATATTCTGGTCCGTTGGTTGATTTAATCTGAGATAAATGACACCCGCATCAGGATGTAGTGAGCTTTCAAACACGATATCGTACGCCTGATTTGAACTTGATCCTGAGCTATATCGGAAGAGAGAATGTTTCTCCTGATAGTGCCTCCCATCATATTGGAGTAAAATCACAAGATAGACCTCACTGAACCCCAAATCAATTAGGTTATTAACTTGCTTTATCCCCTTCTTTCTTACAGTCTCCACCTTATTGACTTTTTCCTCCTCCGCTCCGTAGGAAATTACTTTTACCCTTTTAAACTCAAAAGCGATTGAGCCAACACCTGATTCTTGCGGGACCAGCAATAAATCAATATCACCTATTTTTCTTTGATCTTTGGCTGAGAGGACAGGCTCCATAACCTCTAGATAACCTTGCACAAATCCGGGATTGCGGCCGGTACAACGTACATATTCGGAAACGAAGGCTTCCTGAAAATACCTTTCCGCAAACAACCACCTTACAGTTGATTGTTCATTATAAGAAGTTACACTTTCTGCTCCGTGACTGGTATCTTGAAAAAGAGGATATGTGTACTGATTTGGTTTCAGCTTTATTACTTGCCTTACGATGGTTCTAAATACAATGGTCCTCTTCATAACCCTAAGAACCAACACGAAATGTTCTAAGTTCCTTTTAATAGCAACTTTTTAATTTAATCTACGTGTTTTCTATGAAAAATTACGGATTTGGATACCGGTCTAGTCCCGATTAGATACCAAGTATTTCCTCGTATGAAGCGAATTATGTTTTAGAAAGTCTTATATTTGTAACGCAGCCGTTTGATTTTTGCTTGAAATTTCAAAACGACTGCTGAGACGACTGCCGGAAAAAAGTCCTCCGGCCTAAACCACTGAAAAACAAAGACATAACCGGATTTCGGCAAATCCTGGTAAGACCACTTATTACTTGTGTAAGTGGCTGATTAAGATGAGAATACGCTGAACAAAATTTTATCAGCAGTCATTTTGGTAGTCGTTTTAAAAATAGATTTAAAAAATAATAGGTTAAACTTGACTTTGTTTAGCCTATTATTTTTTGGCTAAGCTTCACGAAACCATACCGAACAATACAGCAAATGGATGAGTGAAGCGGTTTTTCGTAGAAGGGTGTTTACTTTGTCCGGTTTTTCCAATTGTGTCAAAGGGACTCATCTGGAACTAATTCCCTACCTTACACCCCAAACAAAAACCAACCAAAATGCAAAGAAGAACCTTCCTAAAAACAAGCCTGACCACCTCCGCCGCATTAAGCGCACCCATTGCAGCTTATTCGGCCGGCACCTCCGAAAGTGCTGCCAAACCCTTCAAACTAAAATACGCCCCCCACCTCGGCATGTTCAAGCATTCCGCCGGAGAGGACCCCATCGACCAGATCAAGTTCATGGCAGATCAGGGGTTTACGGCCTTTGAGGACAACAGTCTCTCTAATCGCGACGTCTCCCTGCAGGAAAAAATCGGCCAAACGCTGTCCGATTTGAAAATGGAGATGGGCGTTTTTGTGGGCAACTGGAAAGTGAGAAGGGGAGATGGACTGGCCAAGGGGGACCCGGAGGTCCGAAAGGCCTTTGTAGAAGAGATCAAATCGTCGGTCGATGTTGCCAAACGGGTGAATGCGACCTGGATGACGATCGTATTGGGCAACCGCCACCATCGTTTGGAGCCCGACTACCAGACGGCAAATATTGTCGAGACGCTGAAGCAGGCATCGGAGGTACTGGAGCCCCATGGTTTGGTGATGGTCATTGAACCGCTGAATCATTTGCACAATCATCCCGATGTATTTCTGAGTAAGGTACCGCATGCTTATTTGATCTGTAAGGCAGTGAACAGTCCGTCGTGCAAGATCCTGTTCGACATGTATCATCAGCAGATAACCGAAGGAAACATCATTCAGAACATTGACTATGCCTATGAGGAAACCGGTTATTTTCAGATTGGCGATGTGCCGGGTAGAAAAGAGCCGACGACCGGTGAAATGCATTACCGGAACATCTTCAAACACATTGCGAGCAAGGGGTACACTGGTGTACTCGGTATGGAGCACGGAAATTTTCACCCGGGCAAGGAAGGGGAGGCCAAGCTGATTGCGGCCTACCGGGAGGTAGATGGTTTTGAATAGATCAGAGAACGGCCATCCAAAACATGAGGTAGGATAAAATGCCGAGTGTGGTGATGACAACGGCCGACACTAGTAGAAATGCCAGTAGGAACCTTGGCTCTGATAAGCGATCGAGAAAGTTGATGAAAGCGTTGGAGTTGGGTTGGTACGGCGTGTTTTGTCGGTATTCTATTTTTGGTTGTTGCGCTGGATCAATGTTCTGTGGTTGCAATAGGAGTCGGTATCCTTTTTTAGGAATGGTTTTGATGATGCGGGATTGCTTGGCACTGTCTCCAAGGGCCTTGCGCAATTTTGAAATGGTTTGTGTCAATGCATCCTCTCCGCCGCCGTAGGCTCCCCATACCTGTTCTACCAGTTGTTGTTTTGGCACCACCTGGCCCTCCGCTTGCGCCAGTAAGGACAGGACTTCCATCATTTTGGGCTCGATCTTGTAAATGGCATAGACCATGTCGTTTCTGATGTGATTTATTTCGTGGGTGTCGGCATTGACGATGAGATTTTCTCCCAGTGCAAAAGTATCGGAGAGCTTAGGGACGGATGTCTTCATAACAGAGGTGGTTTCTTTCGACCAAGATAGACATCGCGATTGGTTGAGAAAAGCTGTTGAAAACATCTTTTAGATAAAAATCAGTGGGTCAATGCGGGTTTCTGGGCCAATCCGGGCAATTTGGCGGAAAATAAACGATGACTTATGAAACACCTGATTTTACTGATATTGTTGACCCCCTCCGTCTTTTTGCAGGCACAACGATCCATAGCTCCAAATGTCCAACCTCCGCAGATGCCGGGTCTGGACAGCGTTCGTCTAAAAATGCAGCAATTGGTTCAAGATCAAACGGTGGCGTCCCTGTCTGTGGGGGTACTTTACAAGGGGCAAACGATCTGGCTTGAATCCTTTGGTTGGGCCGATAAGGAGGGTAGGGTAGCGGCTCGTCCGGATATGATTTATCCCCTTGGCTCGCTTTCCAAATCCATGACGGCTACCGGACTGATGCATCTGGTTGCAAAGGGAAAAGTGAGTTTGAGCGATCCGGTCGGTCCGATTTTAGCACCGTGGGAACTTCGCACTTACCGTGGAGAACCGGGGGATGTTACGGTTGGGCATGTTTTAAACATGTCGGCGGGAATCCCGCATGGCTGGACCACCTACCGGGACTCCGGCCGTAATCCTCAAATACCGGCCGAGAAACAGGCCTTTTTCGAACGCTATGCGATATCGACCTCCACTCCCGGCAAGTACCATCATTACTCCAATTATTCCTATGGAGTGGCGGCCAATCTAATAGAAAAAATTGCCGGGCGTAGCCTGGAGCAATATATGGAAGAAGTGATATTCGCTAAACTGGAGATGCAGGATTCTTATGTACACTACGAGGCATCCCGGACCGAGGATTTTGTCCGGATCTACGATTCGAATGGAGCGGAGATGGCTCCCTACCGTTTTTTGCCCACCGGTGGGGCGGGCTATTATTCCAGTGTGCCGGACCTTTTGCAGTACGGTCAATTTTTCCTGAAGACCGGGTCGGAGAAAACCCGTTCTTTGTTGCCCGACGAAACAATTGACCTGATGCACCATTATCCCCCTAGCCCAAATTCGCTTTTTGGCCTGGGTTGGTTCAATACGGGGCATTCCTTGGTATCGAATGGTAGTATCAGCGGGGCCGCTAGCAACCTCACCTTGATACCGGCGGATGATCTCGCAGTGGTCTGTCTGACCAATACATCGTCGCGCGGCTACAGCATCCCGGATCAATTGGTGGACGAGATCATCGATGTCCTTTTGCCGGATCTGGAAAAGAAGATGGATATGGAAACCTTCATTGCCATTTATGAAACCCCCTATCAGGTGCAGAACGCATTGCTGGGGAATTGGCGGGGCAGCATCCAAGTGCGAGATAGCCCCAAACAAAACCTCGAATTGTCTTTCCTGGGTGATGGAACCATTCGCGCCCGAGTAGACAATGCCCAACCTACGGCTGTGAACAATGCTACTTTTAATCGTTTCAATCGCTTTACCGGAGGATTTAATGCGAAAGTTCTTGTGCCGGAATTTACGGGAGATCAAGGCGTTTATTGCCAGTTGATCCTACGCCTGGAGGATGGCGTGCTAACGGGCCATATTGCGCCCATGTTTAGCAATGCAGAAGGGAATTTTAGTTATGGCGCCTTTGTCCAATTGGAGCGACAAAAAGAGTGATCAGTTATATTTTCAATAACTAAGCACTAAACCATAATTATGTATAGGCAAAATTTTAGAATTATTTTTTTCTTCAATGAGGCGAAAAACGCAGGCATAGCCTACGTTCTGGCGAGGAT
>JANQRV010000510.1 GCA_028284395.1 Saprospiraceae bacterium | reverse complement strand
AGAGCGGAATCACCTCGCCCGAAATTACCTAGACCGTTGGACCCCCAGCAATCCCGGAGCAGAATTCCCATCCGGTGTAAATTATACTTCCTACTCCGATGGCGAAAACAAAGTCAACACCTTTACCATCCAGGACGCCTCTTTTATCCGATTGAGAAATATAACCCTGACTTATGATGTCCCGGTCAAAAATGTGGGTGTTTTCACATCTGCAAGAGTATTCATTTCCGGCGAGAACCTATTGACAATTACCAACGGCAATTACGACGGATTTGATCCAGCCGGCAATTCTGATGGCCCCGATGGTTTAGACCTCGATGGAAATTTCACCAATGCCTCCAATCAATCCGCAACTTTCACCAATTACCCCGTCGCAAGAACCATCCGGATCGGCGGCAAATTAAATTTCTAATTTTTCAACAACCGAAAAAATTCAAATCATGAGATATTTAAAATCATTATTAATCGTCGCTCTGCTGGTAGGCTCGGGATGTAATGATTTCCTGGAAGAACAGGTATTCACGGAATACGATCCATCCACATTTCTTAACTCCGAAGCCGGCATCAACGCTGTATTGACGGCCACTTATCGTCAATCTCGCCCATTGTACCGCGAAACCTGGTTCAGTTTTGCCGGTTGGACAACCGACTTACAATTGGAAAGAGGAGGAGGATACGCTGCGCCCGCCGCTACATTTGCCAATTTTCAGTGGTTGCCGAGTAATGGATTCTTCCGCAACAATTGGAGAGAACTCTACGAGGCGGTGAGAAATGCCAATTCGTTGCTCGATAACATCGATGAAGTGACGGCTATTTCGGCCAATCGGATCGCTGCTCTAAAGGGAGAAGCTCAGTTCCTTCGCGCTTTCAATTACTATGTGCTGCACGATCTTTTTGGTGGCGTTCCATTGATCACCTCAGCGAAAGAACTCAACCTTGAAGTACCCCGGAATTCTGCGGACGAAGTGCTCACTTTTCTGGAGACCGAACTCCGAACCGCGGCGAGTAATTTGCCGGTCAATGCAGAGTTATCGGGGAAAGCTACCAAAGGAGCTGCGCTAGCCCTGTTGGGACGCATTATGCTCAATGCCAAGCAGTGGCAAAAAGCGGCCGACGCCATGGGCGAGGTCATTGCCCTGAACAAATACCAGCTCTTCACCCCGGTAGAAGGGCTATTCAGTGTCCAAAATGAGGGCAATGATGAATTGATCTTCGTCTTCGAATCGCTCGCAACCGGTCCGGGTTGGAATTACACACCACATGCCTATCCGGTTGGTTACCAGACCGGACAGGTCAATTATGGTGCTCAATTCCAGTTGTGGAGATGGTTTGTGGAATCCTTTCATCCCGACGATCGCAGGGCACTGGAGTATGACCCCGATAATGGTAAATTTGGGTGGATCTTGAAAAGCTACATCAACAAAGGAGGCAACCTGGTTGATCTGCAAAATGACGAGATCATTCCGGGGGTCGAAAAATTATATCCGCGCAGTTTTAAATTCACCCCTGACCCCGATGCACTTGGTGCGCAACACGGCAATGACATTCCGATACTTCGATACGCAGAAGTACTCATTGCCAGAGCGGAGGCCTTAAACGAACTCAATGGGCCCACGCAGGAAAGCATCGACTTACTAAATGAGGTACGAACCAGGGCTGAAGCCCCATTGTACGATCTAGCGGATTTCCCTACAAAAGAATCGCTCAGAGATCAAATATTGGTAGAAAGAGGATGGGAATTCTTCACGGAAGGCCTGCGTCGTCAGGATTTAATCCGCCATGGTAAATTTATTTCTTCCGCACAGGAAAGAGGAAAAACATTGGCACAACCACATCACGTATTGTTCCCGCTTCCTCAAACTGAATTAGATGCCAACCCGGCTTTAGAACAGAATCCAGGGTACTAACACTTCAACAACAAGGCAGCAGGACCAAACTCCTTCCGGTCCTGCTGCTGATTGATTTTATTAGTCTTGTTCAAAAGACTCCGATTTGTTAATTGTTAGGATTCCCTATTTTTTGTCCATTCACTTTGTTTCTGAGTCACTGACCGATTCCGGAGAAATCTCCATTTCCGGTCCCTTATCATACAGCATGAAACTCCCGCAGTAAAACATGTCTTCTTCGAGTTGGATGGTATCGGGTGCCTGATTGTAGGCTGGTTTAGTCGACAATACTGAACTCCGCAATGCTTTGACAAGGTCTTTGATTTTCATCTGTATATTCTTTTTTTAAAAGACAGTTTTTCAGTTAATTAAGGAAATTTTCTTTGACTACTTAAGAGAGTAAATTTTCATCTTCGTGCTCGA
>JANQRV010000591.1 GCA_028284395.1 Saprospiraceae bacterium | reverse complement strand
GAAATGATTCAAGCCGGGCTTCTGCATGGCATAGAAGTTGCCAATTGGGGAACCTATTGGCCCGAAGCATTTCAGTGGTGCCTGGACCACAACCTCACTCTTTTGAGCAATTCGGATTTTCATAATCCGCACGCCATCTCCGAAAAATCTTCGCGATCGGAACAGCAACGCAATGTTACATTGGTTTTTGCCCGCGATCGAACGGTAACATCCATTCAGGAGGCTCTGAAAGACCGTCGTTCCGCTATTTGGGTAAACAATATGATCATTGGCCGCCGGGTTCACCTGGAACCTTTGTTTTACGATGCCGTGGAGGTTTCCCAACCCCATTTCGTAGACGCCAATAGAAATAAGTTTGTCAAAATAAAAAACAAGACGGATTTCCCGATTGAGTTGGAATTAGGAGAGCAATATCGAGGTGCCTATTTTGACGACGTCGTACTAAGACCACGAACCACACAGATATTGCGGCTAGCTCCCGGAGCAAATGATCTGACCGCCAAGGTAAGAAACTGGCTGATTGGACCCGAAGAACCACTACAAGTCCAATTGAAGTGGGAATAGTTTGTATATTCTTATTACTGAAAAAAATTGAATGCATGCTCATGCTGAGAAAAATCTGTTTGTTATTGTTTATCGTCTCCCTATTTGGTTGTGAAATCAGCCAAGAACAAGATACTTCTCCTGTTCGCTGGTACAAAGGCAACCTGCACACCCATTCTTTGTGGAGTGACGGTGATGAGTATCCCGAAATGATCATGAAATGGTATAAGGAAAACGGTTATCATTTTGTCGGGCTCTCCGATCACAACATTCTCCAGGAAGGAGAAAAATGGGTGAAGGTTCCCGATAACCCGATCCGCCAGTTGGCTTTCGACAATTATTTGAAGCAGTGGGGAGACGATTGGGTCGAGCAAAAAGAAGATACGGCCGGGCTTTTCGTTAAGCTCAAAACGCTGGCGGAATACCGCGGTCGTTTTGAAGTGGCAGATTCTTTCTTGATCCTCCTAAGTGAGGAGATCAGCGACCAGTTTGACGGCAAACCCATCCACCTGAATGCGACCAATCTCAAGGAATTGATACCTCCGGCTGGCGGCAACAGCCTGATTGAGACCATTCAGAATAACATTGATGCTGTTCACGCACAAAGAGACGCAACGGGTGAGCCAATGATCGTCCACCTGAATCACCCCAATTTCGTGTGGGCAATTACGGCCGAAGACATGAAGGCATTGCGTGGAGAGCGCTTTTTCGAAATATACAATGGCCATCCTGCGGTCAACAATTACGGCGATTCGACCCGCATCGGTACCGAAGAAATGTGGGACCTGGTCAATGTGCATTACATCGAAATAGGAGAACCATTGATGTATGGACTTGCTGTTGATGATAGCCACAACTATCACAATCTCGGACTTGTGTACAGCAATGTTGGCCGGGGTTGGGTGATGGTGCAGGCCGAAAAACTACATCCAGCTGAATTGATAAATAATATGGAAAATGGTCAATTCTATGCGAGCACTGGCGTTACCTTGTCGGACTATCAAGCAGACGATCAGGAGATTCGACTGAGTGTGGAAACGGAAGTAGGAATTGAGTATCAGATTCAGTTCATCGGTTTGAAAAAAGGAGCAGATAAAACGGATGTCCTTCAAGAGTCAACTGCAGTAAAGGCGACTTATCGATGGACTGGAGAGGAACTCTTCGTCAGAGCTAAAGTCATTTCTAACAAACTTCAGAGAAATCCCTTTAGGACGGGGGATGTCGAATGTGCCTGGACCCAGCCCGACCGAAGGAGTGTAGCCGTAGCTAAATGACTAGGGAAGCCTGCTTAACAATTTTCAAGGAAATCAGCAATAAGTTTGGGAAGTGCTCCGGTTTGGTAATATTCCAAACCGAAGCTTCGTGTTACTTTGGGCATGCATCTTCTGCCCCAACAATTTTCGTAGTCATACTCTTTGGTTTTTATTCTACAAATGTAATTCTCATTCAAGTTAAGGTTTTTTTATTACTCAACCAATAAGACCTTCCATCGATGGTGCGGTCGATTAGTCTGCTGCCAAACAAAAGTCTCCTCAATGTAGCGGGATCGTTGAAACTATGGTGCCGGTTCAAAATTTCATTGACCTCTTTTTCGGAATACTGTCGGTCGGCAGTAAATTGTTCGGCGAGGAATTGCAGCATGAGAGCTTGTTTTTTCTTTTGTCTCTTACCGGGAAATCGGTCGAATTTTCCATTGGGGTCGAGGTATCCATTCAATGAGGCATACTTTTTCATAATCGTCAGGTTTTCTTTTTACGAAGGCAAATATAGGGGCATATGTGGGAGAAAATCAAGGGTAGGGGGATGACTTTGAGTCTACCGGATGTCTGCTTGCAGCATCTTTAGTTGCCGCTGGGCATAGGGGTTAGCTGGATGAAATTCCAATGATTGTCTAAAGTTCTCAATTGCCGCAGTCGTATCCCGATTTGCCTTGTGCGCCATTCCCAGGATGAAGTAAGATCCATGCATAGTAGGGTAGTCCTTTGCATACATTTCATAAAACTTTACTGCTTTTGCAGCTCGCGCAGTATCCCGAGTCAATTGACGCCCTTCGTAAAGAAAGCGGTAACCAACAAACCACATAGTATAATAACCAAGTAGTACTTCGTCTGCCATTTGCTTTTTCGCTTTGGCATAGATCGCTTGGGCTTTTACAATTGCTTCTTGTTCGATCAAGCTATCGATCTCCAGGATGATGGGGGCTATTCGTTTATTTTTATCGGCAAGTTTATCTAGTACTTTTTCTAAATGCTCTGTGGAGTACCACTGACCGTTTTTGATCACTCCAGCCAAACTTTTAGTATAGCTAATGTTCTCCAGCGGGTTTTTTTCTAATAGTAGGAGATCGGCCCGGTAATCTTCCTGAACCAAGCCAAATGATGGTCGATGATCACCAGCGAATCTGTCGATAAACCGACCGGGGAGGACAGTGGCGGTTTGCAAAGCTTCAAATGGTCGAAGCCCAATATTTACCAATTGCTCCAACTCTTGGTGGACTGCCAGTCCGGGGAATGCGCCAGCAGTGGGGGCATCGGTGCTCGTTAGAATTGGAACCCCGGCGGCATGCATTCTTCTGGTCACTTCCTTTAGAAAGACAAAACGTTCGCGCATAAAAGTGGCCCAGGATCTGCCGCGCCTGAAATTGTAATTGTGCTTTTTCCTCCAGGATTGTCGAAGGGTGGGGTGCAGGTATTGCAAATGCGGTAATGCATTGATCGAATCTATATTTTCTACCTGATCGATCAGTGATTTGAAGATGCCGAGATTTGGGGTGTAAACTACATCATACTCTTTGAATAAATGGATTAGAGAATCGATCTTGTCAAGTTTGTTTTCATTAGCGAAGAAATACATCAGCTCTTCCGTATGAGCCACGACTTTTTGGCCGGCCGTGAATGATTGTTCCATCGAAATGCTCGGGGATAAATGGCCAACCACTGTCAGATCGTTTTCCCGGGCGGCATCGCAGATGGCCTGGTGCATCGCTGTATCCAGATTCCGATAAACCTTGATGAAATCATAGCCCCGCTTTTTTTGTTGCTTTACTGCCTTCATCGCTTCTTCTGGATTCTCAAAACTCAGAAAACCGGGGAAAGTAGCGGGATACCCTTCCATATAATCACCGGTCGTATAGATATGAGGACTGAAGATCTCATTCCTGCTGGATTGGGAGCGCAGCATCAGATGCTCTTCCAGGCCACGATAGTTCATGACGGTAGTGATGCCGTAGGCAAGATTGAGCTTCAAAACGTCCGGATGGTCAATATGCATATGCATATCGGCCAGCCCCGGTAGTATAAAACAACCTTTTCCTTCGATAACCTGTGCATCCCGTGGTGGTTTTACGGTGTTGCTGTGGCCGATCTTCCGAATCAATTGATCTTCGATAAGGATACTCTGGTTGTAGGCAATATCTTCCGACGCCATTGAAATTACGTGAACATTTCTGATCAGCAAACGATTGGGGGCTGGGAGTTTCTCACAACAACCCAAAAGACAAAAGAATACAGGGAATAGAAAGTTTCTCCTCTTCATAAGACCCGGTTTTGATGAAAGCATCGGCAAGTGGGGATGCCAAAACTATTCATTCAAAAGAAGAAAAACGTCCGGAATAATTAGGTCAAACTTCTTTCATCCTTTTTCGATACTGAGCCGGAGAGCATTGGACAATTTTGTTGAACCAGTGGTAATAAGTGGTCTTCGAGTTAAAGCCTGCCTCATAGCAAATGGCGGAGGCTTTTAGGTGTTGGTAGTGCTCTGAGGTCAGTAGTTTTTTAGCCTCTTCGACCCGATAAGAATTGATCAATTCCGAAAACCCCTGTCGCCGATATTGATTGAGTAATTCTGAAATATGATGAACGGGAATTTCCGTTTCATTGGACAAATCCTCCAATCTGTAATTCGGCATCAAGTAAGATTTTTGCACTTCCAGGTGTTCTAATATCTTTTGCAGCAGAGCAGGAACTTGTGCCTTCTTTAAACTGGAATTCCCATATTTTCTCGATGGTGACTGGACAGCGATCATTTGCCGAGGGACATTAAAGCTAGCGTAACCGGTCAAATACACTAGCACGCAGATGGCCAACCCAAGGGTAACATCTAGAAAAATGGGGATGTGGAGGAGCCTGTTTAATGTGAAATTGGCTAAGGCCAAGAGCGAGAATGCGGTAAAAAACTGCAGCAAGAACTTTGATAATCTCTTGTTCCAACGATCTTTACTTTGAAATGGGATGCGCTTCCACTTCGCGAAACTCAGGTAGCTGTAAAATAAAAATGAAACAGATTGCAGTCCATAAATGAGAAGGGTTTTGTGATCTGTATCTAAATGAAAAAACGCTAAGTAATCAGAAAAGCAGTGACTGATCCACGAGTCTGTACTACAGAGCAAAAAAGGGAAGAGATGTACCCATTGGCGGCGAGGTAGTGGACTGCGGAAACTGTCGATGTAGAAAAGCAAGAGTGGCCCCAAAACGAAGGGTAACGGGTTGAAAAGCAATTCAAATACCGGATACAGCCGATGGAGATCATTCCAAAATCCAGTCCAAAATAGTAAGATCAGCGCCGACGCAAAAATGAATAAGCCCAAAAATACCGAACGAGGCTGTGGAAGATTTTTGCCAATAACCATAAGGTAGCCAAGAAATATACCTTGTGACGCAACCAATAAAAATGCGACGGTCCAAAGTTGTATGTCTCCCATTTCAGGTGATTTGAGTGAAATTTAAACAACTGATGCAGAATCACAAATATAAACAGTACCACTGTGTAGCATTGTAAAATGCTTTTATCTTACTAAATTGTAGAACAAATAAAAAACTTTAACTACATTTGTTCTACAATTTAGTAAGATAATGAAAGAAACACGTCTGGGAGAATTTGAAGAAGTCGTTTTGTTATTAGTTGGAATTCTCGACAAAGCGGCTTATGCATTTCGCATTGCGGAAGAATTTGAAACGCAGACGGGACGATCCGTATCCATTGGGGCTGTTCACTCGACACTGAGCCGTTTGGAGGGCAAGGGCTTCTTGAGCTCGGAGATGGGAGACCCTTCCGCGGTCAGAGGGGGAAGGAGAAAACGGATTTATACCATTACTGCATACGGACAAAAGGCTTTGACTCAGTCGCGTGACCTCAGAATATCGCTTTGGGAGCAATACCCGCCTTTTGCCACCGGTCAATTGAAGTTTGGATGAAAAAGATGCGCGAAAATACTCCCCCGGAACTAGCTAGTCGATTCCTCTTGTGGTTTTTACGTGAGGATCTGGCCGAAGAAGTGTTGGGCGACCTGGAAGAGAAATTTTATACAACCCTCGATCGGCAATCGCCTTTCGCCGCGCGCAGAGGCTATTGGTATCAAGTGTTCCAGTACATGCGACCGTTTGCCATAAAGAACTGGCGGTCAATTTTTTCAAATTACCCGACTATGTATCGACATCATCTTAAAATTGCTTTTCGGAATATGTCTCGAAATAAGGGACAATTCGTCATCAATGTTGTTGGCCTGGCCATTGGTATTGCCACTTGTTTGTTGATTGTCCTATTCGTGGCGGATGAACTGAGTTATGACCGGTTTCATGCCAAGTCGGACCGGATTTATCGGGTCTTCCTAAAGGCGCAATTGAATGGGGAGTTTATTAAAGAAGCCGTCACGCCGGCTCCGGTAGCAGATGCCTTTGTCCGGGAGTATCCGGAAGTTTTGGAAGCCACTCGCATCCGGAATTTTGGGTTGCAGAAAGCTTCCTTTGAGGATAAGGTATTCAGGGACAATTCGCTCGCTTTCGTTGATCCGAGTTTCTTTCGGGTATTTACTTTGTCCTTCGTCAAGGGGGACCCTTCAACGGTTTTACAAGAACCCAATACAGCGGTGATCACCCAGGAAGAGTCGGTCAAGTACTTTGGAAAAGAAGATCCCATTGGTAAAGTATTGAAATTTGAAGAGATGGGACGAGAGTTTAAAGTCACCGGGGTCATTGAAAAGATACCGGATAATTCCCATTTCCACTTTGATGTTTTTGCATCAATGGAAGGCGTGGAGGGCGCCGACGAACCTACTTGGATTCAATCCAACTACTTTACCTATGTGGAATTGCGAGAGGGAGTAGACCCGAAAGCACTGGAAGCCAAAATACCTCCGATCGTAGAGAAAAATATGGGGCCACAACTACAAAAAGCACTTGGTTTGTCGTTTGATGAATTCAAGGAGAGAGGGAATCATGTAGCCTTATTACTGCAACCATTAACGGCCATTCATCTTCATTCTGATTTTTCAGATGCTTCGGAATTAGAACCCGGTGGTGATATCAATGCCGTTTATATCTTTAGTGCGATTGCGCTTTTTATGTTGTTGATAGCCTGTATGAATTTTGTCAACTTATCGACGGCAGGAGCAGCTAAAAAAGCGAAGGAGGTAGGAATGAAAAAGCTGTTGGGGTCTGAAAAGCGGCAATTGATCAATGGTTTTTTAACGGAGTCTTTTCTGATTGTGATCATGGCCGTGTCACTCGCATTGGGGATCGCCGCATTCAATTTACCGTTGTTCAATCAATTATCCGGCAAAGAATTATCATTTGCAGTCATTTTTGTTCCGGAGGTATTTTTATACCTTTTGCTGTTTGCCATTGGTATAACCTTGTTGGCCGGTGCTTACCCAGCAGCTTTCATTGCTTCCTTTAGGCCCATCAATACGCTAAAAAGCAAATTTGCGGCGGCTGGGAAGAGTAAAGGTGTTCGAAGTAGTTTGGTCATTTTTCAATTTGTGATTTCTGCGGGTTTAATCATAGCCACCTTGGTGGTAGATCAACAAATGTCCTTCATACAAAGTAAGCCTTTGGGGTATGATAAAGATCAGATTTTAGTACTTCGGGCTTCCGGGCTCCTGGGTAACAAAGAAGAGGCCTATCGAGAGCAATTGCTAGCTGATCCCAGAGTGGAGAATATCGCGGTGTCGGGTTTTATACCGGCAGGATCAACTTTTAACAAGATGTCGAGTGTCTATCCGGAAAACCGATCAGAAGCGATACGGCGCATAGAAATCTACGATGTAGACGAGCAGTACCTACCCACTATGGGAATGCAATTGCAAACCGGTAGGAATTTTTCAAAAGACTTCGGTGCAGAAGCATCGAATGTTATCATAAATGAAACTGCGGCCCGAGTATTTCAACTTGGAGCTGATCCGATCGGAAAGACCATTGCCAATGCGACGGATAATCAGGGCGGGCGAGAACAATTAACGATCATTGGGGTAGTAAAGGATTTCCATTTCGAATCTTTACACAAGGCCATAGCGCCTTTGATTTTACAAATGAGGTCCAGTAATGGAATGATCATCCGCGCCAAGACGACTGATATGCCCGGCTTACTTGCCAAAATGAGAAATCTATGGCGGGATATGAAGCCCGATGAGCCATTCGATTATACGCTCTTGGATGAATCTTATAATCAGGCCTATCTGACGGAGCAAAAAATGAGTGGTATCCTCAGAGCTTTTGCCCTGCTAACGATTCTTGTAGCTTGCCTGGGCTTGTTTGGGTTAGTCACGTTTACAACCGAACAACGGGTGAAGGAAATCGGGATTCGCAAGGTATTGGGGTCTACAGTTCCACAAATTGTCCAGTTGCTCACAAAGGATTTTGTTCGACTGATTCTGATTGCCTTCGGGATTGCCTTTCCGTTGGGGTATTACCTGATGAACAAGTGGTTACAAGGTTTCGAATACCGGATCGAGATCAGTTGGTGGATATTCGTTGCGGCCGGATTGCTTACGATGGCCATTGCATTTTTGACGATCAGCTTTCACAGCATTAAATCTGCCTTGGCCAATCCAGTTGCAGCGTTAAGGTCAGAGTGATCTGGTAGGTTAGTCCTCCGGAGCGTATTCAATAACACTCCGGAGAAAAATAGTCATATCTTATTGTGTAGCTACCTGGCCAAAACAAATTGCTTCGTAACGACCGATCGGCCGGTTTTCACGCGTATGAAATAAACACCATTATCCCGGGCTGATAAATCAAATTGTTGGGTAACCAAAGCCGATGGAGCAATGCGTCGATGCAGCACGACTCTTCCCACGGCATCCATGATCTCAATGTCAATTTGCTGGTCGGTATCGGCCAGAATGGAAGCATTGATCAGCCCATCGGTGGGATTGGGAAAGATGGTTGCGTCCAGGTTGGCGACCGGTAGCTCCGCCAAATTGGCTTCCGGTTGAGGAAGCGGACTTCTTGTTTGTATCGGAGGAACTTCGGAGAGGTATTCAAACCGATCCAAGGAGAAGTTGTCAATGTAGAAAGTGTAGTCGGTTCCAGGAGGATAGAAGTTAATGGCACTTAATTTTTTGGTTCCTCTGGTCCTGTTGGCTTGATAGCTGAAGGGCCAGGTTTGGATCAGTTGGTTATCGATGTACAATGACGTGGTATTATCATCGATGTTGATCACTTGGAATACCTGTAGCCATTTGTCCTGCTCATATGTGAAAGAATAGTCCCTGCCTCCGATTTCAAGGGTGCCTCCCCGGTTACCATCAAAATGGACTTCCTGGGCCCATTCGTCGGTTCCGCTCCCGGCATTGAATCGATGTAGAATGTTGAAATATCCTTTTTCACCTTTCCACATCCAAAGGTTGAAAGACAGATGATACTTACCGCTCGTTTTGTCGCCGAGCTTTAACACGACGTCCTGGGCGCCGCCACCCGACCGAGTACCTTTTATGCGCAGGTATTGATTACCTTGATTCTCTCTGACCGACCCATCTTCATCGCCGCCTTCGCGCCCGCTCCAGGTAGTCCAACACCTGGATTGGGGCCCGATGGCACCAAGGCGGTAGGCTTCAAAATTTTCGCAGATGTTATCGGTATATGGGTCAATGCAGGCACAATCGCCATTGCCGCCTCCAGTGGTGGTAAAGTATTCTGTGGCCGACCAACTTCCTCTTCTGCTGTTGCAGACAGATTGGGCTTGCCATTGATAAGTCGTATTTGGTGTGAGTCCGTTGATTGCCTTATAGCCATTGTTGGTCCAGGTAACATTGGTCCAGGAGGAGGCCCCTTGTCTACGGTATCTCCAGTCGGTATAGTCTACATTATGTTTGTCGGTATTCAGTCGAGCAGCTGTATTGGTGATATGACTGGTATACAACTGATCGGTGGAAGGTCGGCTGGTAGAACAGGTCGTTGGACAGGCACCATTGGTATAGCGATAAATCCCGTTCTGGGAAGCGATGCATGCGTTGCTGTAAGTTTTTCCATCACATCCGCAAACAGGATCATACTGCTGAGTACAGGCACCGGTATACGGTGTTTGTTTACAACCACTGCCGGAGCATTCTCCTGATGTATATTGATAAATCCCGTTTTGAGTAGCAACACAAGCATTGCTATATGTTTTGCCATCGCATCCACACACCGGATCGTATTGCTGGGTACACGCCCCCGTAAATGGACTGCCTTGGCATCCACCACCGGAGATCGTTACAGTCAATTCATAATTGCCATTGACGTACAGGTCGTAGCTTCCCGATGGGATGGGATTCTGGCTGGTGTAGGAACGGTCAACGTAGAAGATATCCTGGGTGCAGAAAGGGCCGGGATCCGTTACGTAATTGATGGATACATTGATTCGGGAAGAGGTCCGGGTGGCCGACAACGAAGCATTGCGGGTACAGCCTCCCAATTGAATGTCTTTGACGGTGATGGTAATGGCCTGACCGACGACAGGGTTAGATGGAGTAACGGTAACAACTCCATAACCTTGTGCAAATCCAAATGATAGATATACACAAAAAATGATAAATGTCACGAGGGCTTTTTTCATAAACTTTAAATTTTTAGGGTTTATTCATTAGCTTAGTGCAGCACGAATAAAAAAGTCCGCCTAAAAAGAATCTTTTTTATTGCTCCCCCAAGGACCTTCCAATTGATATCACGGATTGCCTCCCCGGGGCTACACATTATCACTATGAGATCTTTCTCGATAAACATCGAGCTACACGTCATTTTTGTAGCTAATGAAAGAATCATGAAAACGACTGCCTACTCCGATGAAGTACTACTTAACATGCTCAAAACCAATGAACGGGATCAAGCGCTTACCTACATCTATACACAGAAAGAATGGCGTAGTAACGTCGCCAATCTGATTCGAAATAATGGAAGTGACCTCTCTATTTTCGAAGATCATTATTCGGATACCCTGATCATTTTTGAGAGAAATATAAGATTGAACCGGTACGAAGGTAAAAGCAGTTTGAAAACTTACTTTGTGAGTATCAGCAAGTATTTGCTGATAACAAAAACCCGTCAATTGCAGCGCATCGAACTCAAAGCCGAGCCGACTGATAAAGCGATTCCGAATTATTTGACTCCGGAAATGCAATTCATTTTATCGGAAGAGAAAAACTTGATTTACGAAATTCTCGATGGGATGGGAGAACCCTATAAGAGTGTCCTATTGTTATGGGGGCTTTCCTACAGCATGAAGGAAATCGCGAAGGTAATCGGTTTAGAAAACGCCGGCAAAGCAAAGCGTTTGGCCTATCGCTGCCGTCAGAAATTACGAGAGGTTATTCGAAAAAATCCGAATCTATTGAAAAAATTAAGATGATTTTGTCCCCACCTGTTGCGATAGCTTCGTCATGGATTTGCAAACAAACTTTAGACGACTTCGTCCTCTATTACTATTAATCAATTTTCAAAAAGAGTATCATTATGAAGAAATTTATTGCAATTTACCATGCAGCACCCGAAGCTATGGCACAAATGAGCGAAGCAACTCCAGAGCAAAAGAATGAAGGCATGAAACACTGGATGGCCTGGAAGGAGAAAGCGGGAAACGCTGTACTCGATTTTGGCGCTCCTTTGATGGGAGGAATCGCCATCGATACTTCCGGAACGAAAACCACTAGCACGAAACAGGTTTCCGGTTATTCCATCGTTCAGGCTGAGGATGCTGAAGCTGCTCAGGCCTTGTTTAATGGTCATCCCCATTTGCATTGGCATCCGACGGCTTCGGTGGAGTTGCATGAATTTGTTGAAATGTAGCGACAATAGAACCAACCGTATACGTATGAAAGAATTTATGTTGATATTCATTGGTGTAACCTACAGTGACCTGGACCTTTCACCGGAGGAGATACAGAAACGCGCACAGAAGTGGATGAGCTGGCAAGAAAAAATGGCTAATAAAGGCATCCTTAAAAGCGGCAATGCCCTGCAAAGAGATTTGAAGCGCATCAACGGTTCGGAACGGACCATTACCGATCGTTCTTCAGCTGAATCTAAAGAAATTATTGGTGGTTACTACGTTGTGGACGCCAAAGATTTCGATGCAGCCATTGAAATTGCGCAAGACTACCCGGATTACGATCTTGGCGGCATCGTTGAAGTTCGTGAAATTTATCACTACAGTTGATGGAAGAGCAGAAAATGGTGGACCATCTTTTCCGGCACCAGTACGGAAAGATGGTCTCCATCTTGACCCGCATCTTTGGCTTGTCATACCTGCCGATGATTGAGGATGCCGTTCAGGATACTTTTATGAGTGCGATGCGGTCCTGGCAAAGTAAGATTCCTGATAATCCGGAGGCTTGGCTGACAAAATCGGCGAAAAACCGTGTCCTGGACCTAATCAGAAAACTATCGGCCGAAGATGCTCGGATCGCTGGTATTCAAGCTGGTACTGAGACCATCGCCATTCACAAACTCTTCTTGGAAAGTGAGGTGAATGATAGCGTGCTTCGAATGATCTTTACGGCTTGTAACCCCATTCTCCATCCCCGGGATCAGATTGCTTTTGCCCTGAAAACGATTTCGGGATTCAGCCGGAAAGAGATTGCGTCTTCGCTCTTGCTGAAGGAGGAGACGGTGAAAAAGAGATTGAGTCGGGCAAGAAAGAAGATCCGGGAACATCACATCGCCTTTGAAATTCCGGTCGGACCAGAACTAAAGGATCGCCTGAATCGAGTCTTGGAAGTTATTTATTTGATCTTTAACGAGGGCTTTCACTCCAATCGGAAAGATCAGCTGATTCGCGAAGAACTATGTGGAGAAGCGATGCGACTCACCAGAGTTTTGCTAGACAACCCGTACACGGCTACTCCTGATTGCCATGCAATTTTTGCCCTCTTTTGCTTTCAGGCGGCTAGACTGAAAAGCAAGACCAATGACCGTAGAGAACTGGTTAGCTTGCGGGACCAGGATCGTTCCAAATGGTTTTACCCTTTGGTTGCGCTAGGCCATCAAAACATGACGAAGGCCGTAGAAGCCGATCACTTCAGCACCTATCATTACGAAGCAGCCATCGCCGCCGAACATACACAGGCAGCCTCTTATCAGGCAACCAACTGGAATAAAATTCTGACCTATTATGAACTTCTCCACCAATTGGAACCCTCTCCATTTAACCTTCTCAATATAGCTGTCGTACAACTGCAAAGGAAAAATCTATCGGCTGTCAAGCGTCTATTGGACCAAATAAAACCAGACCACCTAGAGCAACGGGCCTACCTCTATTATGGCACATATGCCGAGTATGCTCATTTTGCAGGACAACAGGAAAAGCGATCACACTATATCGATAAGGCGATCGAACTGGTCGAAAATGAGGCCGAGCGGAGGTACCTGGTTCGAAAAAAAATGGAATACGAAATCGGGTCACGGGATTAGGTAAAATACTTATCTTAGATGACAATGAAATCCGTTACCCTGATTGTTGTTATCCTTTTAAGTTTCATGTCGCTTAGAGGCCGAACGGCGCCATTGGTTTCCGATACTGTGGAATATCGTTGTCCCCCCTGCGGCTGTTGCAATGATTCGGATTCCTTTTCTGGACCTGGATTTTGTCCGGCTTGTGGCATGGCATTAATACCTATCAACGAGGGAATGGAAGCCACCGTCGATGAGTGGTTGGGTCCGTTACTGGAAGATGGAGCTTTAGGGCCCCTTTACCCAAAGCTTATTTATCCGGTATTTCTGGTGGGCATCCTGTTTGCTATTTTTCAACTTCTTGCTCGTTACCGGGGCCAAAAGGCGCTCAATCCCTTCTTGAGTGGCCTAATACTGGTGATGGCACTTTACGGGTTTAAAAATCAACTTTACGGCGTTCAGAATGGGATCACCGACAATTGGCGTACTCTGTTCATGCCTCTTTCTGGGATTTTGTGGTTGGGCCCCCTGTATCTTCTTTACATAAGGAGTACTTTGAGATCTTCCTACGCTTGGAAGCGTCGAGACTTCTTTCATTTTTTACCGGGCTTCCTTTTCTTTATCGCCTATTCCATCCTCTTTTTGTCACCCGAACGGATCCAGAGAGCATTTATGATTTCCCCATTTGAAATTATTTTCAGCCATGCTGAACAGATCTTGTCTATATGCTTAGGGTTTGTGTATTGGTATGGGGCTAAAATAGAGTTAGCTGTTGCTAAATCCCTACCTGATCAGCACCAAAAAGATTTTCTGGGATGGCTACAACGGTCTCTAATTGGTTTTCTGGGGTTGTTTGTGGTATGGGGAACGATCATTGGTTTAAACAGCTGGCTGTATCAATTCGGGGTCACAACGCTTACTTACAATCCTCTTTGGATAACCATTGGTCTCATGTTATTTTGGTGTAGTTTTGAGATCATTCGGCAGCCCGAATTATTCCTTATGGCCGCTGATTCCAAACCGTCGAAGACGAGTGCGAAGAAACTGGACAAGGAACTGCTTGAACGTAAAATACACCTCGAAACTTTGATGCAGCAGCAAAAACCTTACACCGATCCTGAGTTGAGTCTGAGTAAGTTGGCCCAGTCGATGGAGGTGCCCTCGCGCTACCTCAGCGCCGTTTTGAACAATGCTGTTGGCAAGAGTTTTTATGAATTTGTCAACCAGTATCGGGTGGAAGAGGTCAAGAAATTGCTTCGGGATCCGGCCAACAGCAATCTGACGATCGAAGCCATTGCCAATCAGGCGGGCTTTAAGTCAAAGTCTACATTTAATGCGGCTTTTAAAAAGCAGGTCCATATGACGCCCCGCCAATTCCTGAAGTTGGAATCTCAGGAGCGTAATACTTCGAAGCCCAAGAAGTAATTCAAGCTGGTGTAGCTGGAAGCAACCGGGCTTCGACCACCCCGGAAAGTTAACGAACGAGGTCCACCACTTCCCACCATTGCCCTTTCAACCATTTGCGGGCCTGATTGGTTGGCTGCAGTACTTCTTTGCTAATGTCTTTGCCGGGGTGCACATCGCTTAATTGGATGGTTCCTCCCTTCATGAAATTCTCCAGTGAACCGTATCCGTTAATAGCCAGTACATCGTAAGTGTCGTCAATAGCATCGTCGAACCACGGCGTGGCAATGGCCCACGAATGCATAAACCCTTTCTCCATTCTAGCTTCATGTACTGGCTTCCAAATGGCGTTTTCGATACTGAAGTAGTTCGAAAAGGCATTGGTCAAACTCGTGTTGACCTTCATCAGATCGATGTATAGTTTGTGGCCGACTTTTGCAGCCGAAAGCGGAATGGTATCTTGATTAACTTCCATCATCGGGCCTACACCCAGGATGTCTTTTTTCAGCAATCGAGGATGTTGATCGATCGATTTGAAGATGGGACTGTCCAGCTGGTCGAAATTCTCAAAGATTTCCAACGTGACAAATTGGTATTCGGATTGTTTACCTTTTGGGTACCAGACTTCCGTCAGGTAAACTGCATTGAGAATGTCCTTTTCAACGGCTTCCTGATAGGCTTTTTTTGTTTCCTGAAGCCATTCTTCTTTAAATGACTCCGCGTTTTCGGATGGAACCTGGTAATAGCGAACAACCAGATTCTTGGATACTACCGGTTGAGCATTTGAAACCTTCACTGCCGACCAGGTGACAAGACCCATTAGTAAGAATCTTACTACTGTTGTGAGTTCGGGATGATTTCTCATATTTCTTTTTTATTTTAAGGTAATGACACAAACAAGCAATTTTTGAAGTTAAATTACCAGTATTGGAAACCCCGTTTCGTGTTTTTGGAAGCAGGCGCACGAGGTTGATCATTCTATGGCATTTAAAGATTGATCCAATAGTTGATCTTAAAGGATAAGAATCGATTTTTGACCGAGAATATATCTGAGTAGTAGTTGTCGGTATACGCAATGAACAAATCGCTTTGAGGTGCAAAACGCCATTGAAACCTACTGTTGATATTGAAATTGGTTGCCTGTGTATTGTATTGCAAAAAGGTCGTCCAAAATATATTATTAGAAAAAGAAACTTCGGTTCGCAATGCAATCAGGTTGATGTCTGCCTTTCCATATTGTTCTAGGTTTACCCGATTGAAATCGTGATCTAATCTCAACCTCAACCAGGGTTGAATACGGTATTGAACGTAGGAGCGAAGTCCCGTTCGATTCCCATTGTAAAAGGCACCGGCGGTAAAAACCGTTCCGTAACCGAAATGCTTCCGGGGATCGGAATCCCAGTCTAGGAAAAGGTCGGTATAGTTGTAAATCCCAGTGGGTAGAGGTTCCGTATCGTTTAAGAGGACAAGGGGGAAAAGAAGATTGACCCGGTAATGATTGATGCCGGTGTCAAACTGACTTTGGTCCGCAAAATCGATCTCGTAACCTAAGTAGTTGTACCATTCATTGAACCGATTGCCGTTGTTTGTATATAGGATGGTTTGGAACCTTGGCCCATGAAAAACACTCTTCCCTTTTGCCGGCCGGAAATCCCAAGCGCCAAAAAGATTGTATTGTTGATATCCTATTCTAATGGTCGTATCCCTAACTGCATCATAATTGTACAAGCGGGGCGTAAATCCAACGTCAGCCAAGTAATTCTTGCCTATATGGTCTGCCTGAAAATAGAGTCGGTACGAACGGGAATTGACAAATACCGAGCTACTTGCAAAGTCATTGGAGCCACTCCGACCATCACTAAATGATTGGTTGTACATGACACTACCGGAAATACTACCATCTTCCGAAGAAAGATTTAATTCCGTTCCACCCACCCGGTTGTAATCAGATCCGAGATCCCGATCTTGCCGGTTAACAAAGATGCCACCGATGGAGGATCGTTTCAAAATCCGGTGCTGCACTGCCGCGACGCTGTAACTCTGTGCACGAATAGCCCCGGCTTCCGCAGTCCGTACATTCATCAGACCCAATCGCAATTTTTCCGTAACATTGCCCGTCAGTCGAGCTCCCATTTGGATGGGGATACTTTGGCCTCCGGAAAGACCAATTTTTCGAGAGAAAAAGGGGCGTATACCGGATCGTCCAAAAGAAGAAAATAAATCGCTGTTTTCCAGAAAAAAGGTGCGGCGTTCCGGAAAAAATAGGCTGAAGCGACTGAGGTTCGTCACTTGACGGTCTACTTCAATTTGACTGAAATCAGGGTTAATGGTCAGATCCAGATTCAAAGAAGAAGTAAGGGCGTATTTAACATCCAGTGAGGGTGTCCATTCCACTTCCGACGGTTCATCAGTTTGAAAGTCCCGGCCGGTAGTAGACGTAATACTCGGAATAACGGCAATGCGTTTTTTGGCCCTCGGAATGTCGGACTCCCAATTCAAGGTACCGGTATACCCCAAATCCAATTCGCTAAAATTGGTGGGAAACTGGACCCAGGTCGAGTACATGTTGTTCAAAAGGTCATTTCGGACAAAATTGATACCCCAGGTTCGATTCGATTCATTGTATCTTAAGACGTAAAACGGGATGGCCATCTCCGCCAGCCAATAGCCGTCTTTATGCACCACTTTCGAATACCATTTTGCATCCCAATTCCAGTCAGCCTGTCCTGATTCAGCAATTAGACCTTCCGACTGAGCTCCGCGACTGCTGATCCCAAAGAAGAATCCATTGGATTGTCGATTGATGGGATCCAACACGATTCCCAAACCGTCATTATCAAAAAAATCGTCTCGCTTCAAAGTCTGTACAATGGTTCGATTGTGATCGCTGAAAGCCTTAACAAGGATATAGATGAAATGCTTGTTGAAAAGCATCTTAATGGTCGTCTTTGACTCAGCCAGACCAACATCGGAAGGTCGGTGATTGAAAAATGAATTGGCTTGCCCTGCAGTTGACCAGACTTCTTCCTCCAGGCCATCGATCTGAATCACCGTATCGATCGCCTGAATGGTGATTTGCCGATTCTTCTGATTGTTAATCTGCCCATGAATTCCATTAAAGCAGAATATACAGGAGATTGCGATCGGCAAAGACGTCGACATGTAAAAATATTTACACATAGGTTTAAAATTTTTTAGAACTGTAATTCGTCTAATGCCCACACGGCCATTTCCCGGACTGCTACAGAAGAGTCCTGTAATAAGGGCATCAAAAAGGGCAGTGCTTCTTTATTGCCCAGGTTGCCCAGTGCCTTTGCCGCCTGGGTTCTTACCAATTCGTTTTCATCGGAGAGCCTGGTTGTCAGGTAAGGCATGGTTTTGTTAAAGTGCATTTGATCGAGGGCTTTAATAGCGGCCACTTTGAGCTCGATATCATTAGTTTGAAGGAGGAGAGCGATTTGTGGAACGGCTTTTAAACAATGAGTTTGTCCTAAAACCCTAAGGGCCATCGTGACAACTTCATTCGCAGGATCAGACAGTGCTTCCCGAACGAGTTTCAAAGATTTTTGGGTGTTAATTTCACCTAGTGCCCAGATGGCCGCTGTTCGCACGCCGACCGACGGATCTTTGGAAAGTGACCTTAAAGGTGCTATGCCCCTGGTGTTTTCCAGCTCTCCGATGGCCTTTGCAGCCATTTCTCTAACCAATGGTTCCTGGTCATTTATGGTTCTTATCAGGGCCGGTAGTGTCTGATGTACTTTTAATTCTCCCAGGGCCCATAGTACGACTGATCGCACTTCGGGATTAGCGTGATCCAATTGGCCGACCAAGGCAGCCGCTGCCTTACTGTTTTCGGAGCTACCTAGAGCCCAGGCGGCATATTTTTGATCGTTTTCGGACCCGGAATCAAGTAATTGAATGTAGTGATCGATGGTTTTATTAATGGGCTGGTCGGGTGGGCCATCAATAACCATTCTCATGCTGGCAAGTGGCACCAAGATCAGCAAAGTAAGCATTGCCACTAGGAATAAGGTGCGTCTGTTGACCCGATTGCGATCGAGATGATCATCGAGAATGGAAGTCATTCGGGAACGCAATTCGTTTTTTGAGGCCATAGTCAGCCGGCCTTTTACGTCCCACGCCGGGGCATTTGAGAGTTCGATCACATCCAAAATCAGACTGGCGTAATCGTATTTTTGATTGGTTGCCCGGATGACCCGATCATCACAGGCTTTTTCCATATCCAGCTTGCTGTAGCGTGTAGCCAACCAAACCACCGGATTAAACCAGAATACGGTGCTTGCTAAT
>JANQRV010000049.1 GCA_028284395.1 Saprospiraceae bacterium | reverse complement strand
GGGGTTGGAAGTGGTTGCACCTGGAAATGGGGGTTGGGTTTTTTGGATTTATCGATGAAGCTTGGATTGGTTTGAATTGATTGACGTTCGAGTTGTTCGAGTTGTTCGAAGTTTGAATTGTTCGAGGGTTGCTGTAAACGGCTCGAACAATTCAAACAGGTCGAACAAAATCGAACTTCGACATCCCACATGAAAAGTGTCAGCAATCGATTAAAGAAAGCCGAAGCACTTCGTCGTAGGAGCTATTAGTAGCCCGGATTTTGTGTTAAATTCGGATTCGCATTCACTTCTCTCGCAGGAATCGGGAAGACGGCCGCGTCGCTGTTGTACGCGAAATTGCCCAGATTCAATTGCATGCGTTTCAAATCGTGGACTCTGAAGCCTTCATGGGCCAATTCAAGACGGCGTTCGAGTAGAATGTCGTCAAGCGTAACGGCAGTGGCGACCGGTAGTCCGGCTCTGGTATGCAGCGCATTGTAGTCTTCGAGCGGAGTAGCGCCGGTCGTGCTGCCGAGACGGCTATTGCATTCGGCGCGAATTAAGTGCATTTCAGCCAGACGAATGACACCAATGTTACCGAATTGGTTGTTCCACTTACCGGAACGCATGGCTCCGTTACCTTCATAAAATAAAGTCAGACGCAGATCGCTTGGGTCGTACAAACTTAAGTGACCTTCCAGAATATCGATGTCTCCATCCCGTCCGCCAAAGTCGGGTATCGAAAAGAAAGTGTTCATCGAATTGGTTCCGTCCTGAGAAGTGTTTTGGATGGCGAAGATGTCTTCGGTCGAATTATCGTCGCGGTTAAAGACATCGGTATAATCCGGCAGCAAGGCATACTGACCGGAGGCGATGACGGCATCGGCATTGGTCAGGGCGTTTTGGAAATCGCCCATTTGCAGATAAACTCTGGCGAGTAATGCGGAGGCAGACATGCTGCTGGCTCTCCAGTCATTGTCGGCCGGAAGAACGTTAGCAGCCGTTGTCAGATCGCTGACGATCTGGTTGTAGACATCGTTAACGGTAGCCCTTGTGACGAATGATTTTTCGTCGACGGCCCGAGTGGGCTCCAACACCAGCGGAACACCGGGCTGACTGTTGGCTTGTCCAGCTTCGTAGGGCAAAGCGTAAAAACGGATCAATTCGAAATAGATGATGCTCCGAATGAAAAGGGCTTCTCCCTGGACGGTGGGGCGATCATCATCATTGATTTTGTCCAACCCATCCAATACGTTGTTGATGATGTTGATGGTTTGGTAGGCATCGATCCAGGTGCCTTCGGCATCTCCGTTGGCCGCGATCATGTTCTTTTGAAAGATTTCTCGCGGTGCTCTGAAAGTTCCAACCCACTGGACTTCGCCATCACCACCTTGTAGCTCGGCATTGCGCAATATTTCGCCACCAAAGAGGTTGCCCACACCTAATTCGTCGTAGGCGCCTACCAAGACGGCTTTGATGTTGTCTTCGTTTTCGAGCGCCAAATCCTCACTGACGCTTTGAGCCGGCTCTAAGTCCAGCTCGCTGTCGCAGGAAAAACCGATTCCTGCGAGGGCTAAAAGAAATATAAATTGATGTTTGATTTTCATTTTCTTAATTTTTAATCTGATCTGTTGCTTCTGTTGCTTCTGTTGCTTCTATGGTCTCTGTTGCTTCTTTTGCTTCTTTTGCTGCTATGGCAACTATAGTATCCATAGAATCCACAGTGTCCATAGTATCCATAGTTTACAACCCAATATTAACTCCAAAAGCAATGGTCTTTGGCTGCGGAGCAGCGTAGAAATCGATACCAAAACGCGTGTTGGTCAGGAAAGCATCGGTAGAAACCTCCGGATCCCAGCCGTCGTATTCGGTGAAAGTCAACAGGTTTTGAGCAGAAACGTATAGACGAAGTCTTCTCAGGCCAATATTGCGCAAAGCACTGGAGGGGAATTCATAACCTACAGTGAGGTTTTTCAGACGTAGGTAAGATCCCTCAGAAAGGTAACGACTGGAACGTCCCTGGGTACCGTGGCCACTGATGAAAATGGCTTTTGGTACGTCGGTGATGTCCCCTGGATTCTGCCAGCGATCGAGCTGATCTTTGGTTTGGTTGTCAAACCAGTCGCCGTTGGCCGACATAAAGCGGCCGGCGCTGTTGTTGATCATATTGCCCGCAACGCCTTGGAAGGCGATGCTCAAAGAGATTCCTTTGTATTCGAAACGGTTGGTGATACCACCGATCCATTCGGGCATTGGAGATCCCAGGATGACAAATTCTGCTTCACTGAAGTTGTTGGTCGTTTCGCGCCCTCCTCCTTCTGCATTGATGTACCATAGTGGGTCACCGTTTGCGGGATCTACACCGGCGTATTCAGCACCGAAGAAAGCACCTAGAGGATGGCCGATTTTGGCTACGTTCATGATGCTGGAGCTACCCGGGTCGATGATGTCCTGCCCATCGGCTAACTTGGTGATTTCGTTTTGATTGTAAGCAATGTTCAGGTTGGTGGTCCATTTGAAGTTTCCTACCAGGTTGTTGGAATTTAAGACGAATTCCACACCGCGGTTTTCAACCGCACCGATGTTTTGCGTTTGGGTTTCAAATCCGCTGGTCGCCGGTACCGGAGCATCTAGTAAGAGGTCGGAGGTTTCTTTGACATAGTAGTCTAATTCACCGTTCAGACGGTCGTTAAAGAAACCGAAGTCGATGCCGATGTCGAGTTGCGTAGTGGTTTCCCAAGTCAGGTCGGCATTGGGGATTTGTGTGGGTTGCAGACCGGGCACGCCGTTGTAACCTTCAGCGCCAAATAGACCAAGGTGGTCGAAGTTGCCGATGCCGGCATTACCCGTTTGTCCCCAGCTAGCACGCAGTTTCAAGAAGCTGAAAGTACCGTTGTCGGCCAGGAAGGGCTCGTTTGAAAGGACCCATCCTGCGGAAACCGCGGGGAATACTCCAAACTGGTTGTTTTTTCCAAAACGAGAAGAACCATCTGCTCTTACGCTAGCGGAAAAGAGATACTTCTGGTCGAAGTTGTAGTTAAAGCGAGCAAAGTAAGAAACAAAAGTAAACTCGGTCAGAGAGGAAGCTCCTTGGGTAATATTGGCAGCACTCTGGATGGTCTTGAGGCCATCGACCGGGAACTCCTGACCTTCGGTCTCCGTCAGGTCTCTACGCGATTTCTGGAATTCCATACCACCTGTAATATCGAGGTTGTGGCTGCCGCTCACTGTTTTTAAGAGATTGGCGTAAAGCCGGGTATTGTAATTGACGATTTGTACAGCTCTGGAATCTCCAAGGCCATTGCTGGCTTGACCGGTAAAGGTGAGAGATCCCCAAAAGGCATCGTCCCGCAGGTTGTAGACATCAACTGCCAATTCGGCATTGATCTTCAGGCCGGGAAGGATTTCATACCGGGCATAACCGTTGGTGATATTACGAAAAGAAGTAATTTGTCTTTGTGCTTCTTCATTGTCTAAGAGGCCATTGTAGTAGACGGCAGTCGGGCGATCGAATAATTCACCGGGTTGTACCAATCTAGAACCGGATTGAAAAGGTTCGTTGGTGAAGTTACGCGGTGGTGTAATGGGGGCCTGAGCGATGAGCTGCAGGGGAGTAGAAAATGAATTGTCGTTGGCTACTTGGTCCGTGAAGGTGCGAGAAAGGCTCATGTTCACCCCGATGGTCAACTTATCGTCGACACTGTGGTCGAGGTTCAAACGACCACTCATCCGATTGAAACTGTTGCCAACCAGGATGCCCTCCTGTTCGTTGTAACCAAGGCCCACGAAAAACCTCGTTTTTTCCGTGCCACCGGCAAAAGAAAGGTTGGCCTGTTGGGAAGGTGCATTCTTATTGAAAGCCTCGTCTTGCCAATCCGTATCTGTTTGTCCCGTTCTCCAATCGGATGGCCCTGAATAGCGGTCAAACCGATCTTCGACCCAATTCTTCCAATTGAATCCATCGGGTGTATTGCCTTCGATTTCATCCAGGTTGACGGCGGCCTCGGTGAATAATTCGACGTATTCGGCGGCATTCAAAAACTCTCTCCGCCCCGTTTCGTTGCTGAATCCGTATTGATAGCTGGCATCGATTTTGGTTCGTCCGGCCTTGCCCTGTTTAGTGGTGATGATCACCACGCCGTTGGCAGCTCTGGAACCGTAGATGGCAGCAGCGGAAGCATCTTTGAGTACTTCTACCGATTCAATGTCGTTGAAGTTGAGGTCGGCGAGTGGATTCAAGTCGGCCCCACTTGCATTTTGAGGTTCAACGGTGATCGGGATACCGTCGATGACGTAAAGGGGCTGGTTGCTTGCAGTAATGGAGGAAGCTCCGCGAATACGGACGCGAACCTGGCCACCTGGCTTACCGTTGACGGATTCGATGAATACACCAGCTGCTTTACCCTGAAGGGTTTGCTCGACACTGGCAACGGGAATGTTTTCCAATTCTTCTCCCTTGACTTTGGCAATGTTGCCGGTAACGGTCGATTTGATTTGTGTGCCATAGCCCACTACAACGACTTCCGATAATTGGGAGATCGATTCTTCCATGATGACATCGATGACATCCGATGGCCCCAATTCTACTTCTTTAGTGGTGAATCCGGTGTAACTGAAAACTAGAGTGGTGCTGCCTTCGGGGACGTCGACGGAATAGGAACCATCCAGGTCGGTAACGGTTCCGGAGGATTCGCCCTTTACCAGGACACTTGCTCCAATCAATCCCTCTCCGCTGGCATCAGTAATTGTTCCCTTGATGGTCCGCTGTCCAAAGGTAAATCCATAGACGAGCAGGACCGCAAAGGTCATTAGTGAGAGTCTTTTCATAATAACAATCAAATTTAAAATTAGTAATAAACTAAGTGACAAGGAATAAGGATCCTCGATCACAGTTTCTTAATTAGCTCATTATTTTGCCTGGGAATCTCTGAGAATGGTCATGATCGGCTATATATCATTCAATACGAATGTGAGTCCGAAAGTGCTGCCAAGATATAAAAAAAATGGAAATCGCCAATGCCCTTGAAGTGGGTTTCATATATTGGATAAATAATAAAATAGCCTTAATTTCAAGCTCACCAAATTAACAAATGTGGCTTCCCTAAAAGAAGAATTTGAAGAAAAGAAGGAATCTCTTAAGGATAAGATTGAAGATGCCGTCGACAATGTGCAAGAAGGCGTAAAGCAAGGTGTCAGTCGAACCAAGCGCTTTTTGCGCAAGTTGCTGATCTACGGATTGGTCGCCCTGGTCATCGGCGGAATTGGTTTTTTGGTTTGGTCGAATTGGACCTACAGTGAGGGGGTTCGAGCGGGATACCTGATCAAGCTATCGCGAAAGGGCTACGTCTTTAAAACCTACGAAGGTCAACTCAACCTGGGTGGATTCAGAGATAGCGACCAGGGTAATATTGTCGGTAATACCTGGGAGTTTTCCGTTGGTGACAAAGAAGTTTTCGAAAAGTTACAGAAGCTTGAAGGAAGGAAGGTCAATCTTCACTACAAAGAGATCGTTAGAGCGATGCCCTGGCAGGGCGACACCGATTACTTTGTGTATAAGGTCGAAGAAGAGCAGTAGTGTTGCAGGTTTTATGATTGATTTGAACGCATTTTTACATCATTGGCCCACGTTGCTAGAACATTGCAGTGATCAGGCTCCGTGGGAGATAACTTCCAACCTCAGGGTGTTGCTGCAGCCCGTTATTGCCCAATTGAATTCAGAATTCGACATTGCGGGAGATGTGGCAGTTCATCGATCGTCGACCATTGAAGACGGTGCTGTTTTGAAAGGGCCATTGATCATAATGGGTCATTGTTTCGTTGGTGCTCATGCCTATTTTCGCGAAGGAGGACTGGTGGCTCCGGGCGTCAAAATCGGACCGGGAAGCGAGATCAAAAGCAGTGTCATTTGTTCGGAGAGCGCAGTTGCTCACTTTAACTACATCGGGAACAGCATCATCGGCCATCGGGTCAATTTTGAAGCGGGCTCGATCGCGGCGAATCACTACAACGAGCGGGCTGATAAAGAAATAAGAGTGCGGTATGAAGGGCGAGTCATCGCTACCGGAGCGGTTAAGTTTGGGGCATTGGTGGGTGACCATGTGCGTATTGGAGCCAATGCGGTGCTTTCGCCCGGAACGGTTTTGCCAATGCATTCGGTGGTGAAGCGCTTGGAGTTGGTGGAGCAGAATCCTGTCCAAACTGGATCTATCTAAGATCTGGTCCCATTCATCTAAAAGATCGGAATTCGACCCGGTGTTTTCCTAAATTGTAGGAGAACATCTATTAATACCATTCAACTCAAAATCATGTCGAATTCCGAAAATCAAATCATTGATATTCCTCAACGCCAATTGATGGCCGAAGCGCGCCATGCCCTCGAAGGTAAATGGGGAATGGCGGCAGCCACTTTTTTTGTATATACTTTGGTGACCACCGTGGCCAGCGTAGTGCCATTGGTTACGGTCATTGTGGGTGGTCCATTTGCATTGGGGGTGGCGATCTTTGCGCTCCGGTTGGGGAGGGGAGAGGAGGTAGAACTCAATAACATTTTTGATGGCTTTCAGGATTTTGGTAGATCGCTGGCAGCTTATCTCCTGATGATCTTTTTTGTAGTGGCCGGGCTAGTATTTTTCATTGTGCCGGGAATTGTCATCGGTTTGGGACTTAGTCAAACCTTTTTCATCTTGGCAGACGACAAAAACATCGGGCCGGTCGATGCCTTGAAACACAGTTGGGAACTGATGAAAGGGCACAAATTCGATTACTTTATATTGGGACTTCGTTTTCTCCCACTGGCATTGCTTTGCCTCTTGACGCTGGGCATCGGTTTATTCTGGTTGGCACCATACATGCAAACCACGCTTGCCAATTTTTATGATGCGTTGAGAATTGCCAAGGGAGGATCGGCCGGGGATATGGGAGATCCATTCGTTGATGATATCAGTCAACACCTGGTAGATTAAACTCGTTCTCAGTTGGCCTGAACAGTCTTTTGTTGTCTGGACAGACTGTTCATTTTGTACCAGGCCATTCCACCCAAAAGTATGAAGGTGATGGTAATGGCCTGCCAACCGTTGACGGCCAATGAAGTTGTATGGTCGGAAGATACAAGGGAAAAGGTTTGATCGATCAGGATGCTCCATCCTTGTACAACTGAACTTAAGAACAAGAATGCCAATCCTGCGGTACCTAGTAAGCCAAAAAGTAAGATGAATCTCATTTAATGCTGTATTTGAAAAGAAAGTAATAGCGATTTTCGGAGGAAGGGATGCTGCAATTCAAAAGGGGAAATGCCTTAATGTACAGTATTTTTGTAGGAATTCATAGAAAAATGCTACTTTTTATTTCCTTTTGCGAAAATTTACATATATAAAGTATTGGTTTTCTCAAGTAGCAGTGTCAATTATTCCTCGACGGGTTTCATACGTGGAGATCGCTTTTCCGTCTTGGAGAAAACCCACATCTGGAAAGAGGTATAGATGACCAGCAAAATGCCGCTGGCGATCATTAATACCCAAAAATCGACTGTGAACCAAGGCTCCCCATTCGCGGCCATAGCGTACAGGAAGTTGATGGCTGCCAATACGACCCACATCAATCCACTAAAAAGAAAGGAAACGAAACCGAACATACAAATCATACCAACCAAAAAAACGAATCTCATTTTAATCCAGTTTAAATGATGAAACCGCATGGAGAATACCATGACGACTAATTGCGGCGATCAATAAATGGGTAAATACGATGTACCCTGACGGACATCAGTTGTGATAGGTGGTTATGGAAATTTCTTGAATTCAGAGGATTATTAGAAGGTAGAGGATTAGGTCGATTGACTCAGCAAAGGTAGTAATTTTTCATTAAAATTCCTTCTTTCCAAATTCACTTACCGGCAATTTCATCTTTTTTCCCACTTGATTTAACTGATAGGTGAAGGTCAATTGAAGGATGTCAACCTCGTAGACGTAGTTGGTCGTCGTGAAAAAATCCGGTCGGACCGTGGTGATTCGTTGTTCGTTTGCATCCCAAAGTCCCAGGTCAATGTTTTGCCAAAGCAGGGCCAAAGCCATCTTTCGGTCGGCAAACGTTTTGCGCAAACTGAGAGATGGATTGTAAAATCTCGAATCGCGTCCCTGCGCGGTAATTCTTTCGGACAAGTAGTTCAAGGCCAATTGCATGGAGAAGGTCGGACTCCATTCGATGTTGGTATTGGTATTGATGGAAAATACGGTATTGGAGGTATTGATTTGATCTCCGAACAATTGGCCCTTTATCCCATAGTTGTATACATTTCCACCCAGGTAGAGCCGCCACTTCTGACTGGGATAGAGGGTCGTCCCCAACTCCAATCCGATGGCTTCAGCTACACCTGCATTGGTGTATATGCGATTGAGTATGGTATCGTTGAATACGGTATTGACCCGGTTGATGACATTGTCGATCTGTCGATAATAGATGGTGGCAAAGGCACTATTGTCTCCCCAGGTTTTTACCAATCCGAGTTCGACGGCGTCGATGTACTCGGGTAGTAATTCGGCGTCGCCCTGTTCGAGAGTTTCCGAGTGCTCTCTTTCCGGGAACGGTGTCATTTTGAAGGTTGTCGTTCGTTCGATTCGGCGGCTGTAGCCCAGTTTTGCCAAGAGGCCCGTGGTGAGGTCATAGCTTAAATTGAAGGAAGGGAACAGGTTGAACTGATCTAATAGATAGGTTTCGTCGGGTCGGGCAATCGAAACGGTGCGGTCGAAATACTCTAACCTAAGGCCCGCGTTGTAGGTCCATTTGCCATTTTGGCCGGCGATCTGACTGTAGGCAGCGTGGATTTTTCTCGTCAATTCGATGGAATTGGTAAAGAGGGGGTTTTCCACCCAAATCTGGTTTTCTAAATCCCGGTCAAAATACACGAAGTCGCCCGGGTGATTCAGGTAGCGATATTGATAGCCGGACTCCCATTGACTGCTCCCGATCTTGCTTTGATAATCGACCTGAAACCGAAAACCATCCAGTGGATTGTCATTGTCGTTGAATTGCAATTGTAGTATTTCGCTGGTGTTGGGCCAAGCGAGGCTAACATTGTCGGTGGGCCCGCCAAGGATGGTGCGCTCATACAATCCGGATATGCGCAAGTTGGCCTCATTTTTAAACGATAAGGCATAGTCCAGAGAGCCGATCAGGAAATCCCCTCTGCGGACCCGCAGGTTTTCGTTGAAATAGGTGAAAGAGCTGATTGGATCCGCAGTAGGAAAAACCGTCTTGTTCTCCCGGTAAAGATCGTAGTAAGCCTCCGTGCCGAGAAATTGCTCCGCTGCGATTCGACTGCGTTGTT
>JANQRV010000446.1 GCA_028284395.1 Saprospiraceae bacterium | reverse complement strand
GGAGCGTACCGCTGAAAATTGGACTCGCTGGCCGACTCCTGCGTTAGTGCACGGCCGCGGTCGGCCAAACGCTCCACGAATTGCAATGACCACGGGGTTCGGGTCCAGGAAGTGAAGAGCGTGTCCAATGCGCCGGGCGAAGGCAATCCCTTTCGATAGGATTCCTTTAATTCTTCTGAGAAACCCGGGGCGATCCCCAGGATGGAGCCGTTGGGCGTAATGCGCATCCTTTCCTGACCCGGTAAAGTGTGGCGGTAGTGTACAGTATGAGATTTCAAAAGCCAATCCCACTGACTGTAATTTTCTTGTGGATCTGCCGATTCCGTCAAAAGGGTTTCAAAACTCAGGTAATGCAGTGCCCCGTCCGGAATGACAATCACTTTTTCTTGCAGATCGGGTTTTAACGGCTGCCACAAATGATGGTACAACAGGTGGCCAGTGGACGCCAGGAGTGGAGATTTTCCTCCTTGCTCCAACAATTCCCGGTAAGCATAGATGGAGTCGGCCCACCCTTTGGGCAATGTCAGTTGATGGGTTTTGAACCGGTCTCCGGAGATGGTTATGGCCAGTAAGGTAGAATCCAGATCAAAGAAAGCTAGTAGGGACGCTTCCTGTCTTTGCAGTTCCTCCCGGATCCGATCGAGAGATATTTGCGGTTCGGCGTAGTTGAGTTGAAAATACTTTGGGTGGTGGGTCTCGAGGTATTCACGGTGTTTGCGCCACGCTTCTAGCACTGCTAAATGAGCTGTCTCGGCTCCTTCTTCCGGGGTTTTCGCTTGGATGTACTTCAGCTGTTCTCTCAATTGCCGGTCGCGTTGTACGATCGAGTCGGGAACGGAAGCGAACTGCATGGAAATTCGGTTTCGAAATGCCGATCGAAGCGTGAAAGCCCGACTTTGCCTCAGGCAGTGCAGCACTAGTTCAGCCAATTCTTCTTCCTGATCCATCTTAAGACTGTGCAACAGGATAGCGCCGGTGTTGTACACATTCCGAATCCTGGTCAGGGTTTCACTATTTTCCCGGTCAAAATTTAAAACTGGTTGCAGTTGTTTTAGGAGGTCATCCGTGACCGACAGAATTTCCCGGGTTTCCTTGAGTTTTTCCGGGGAAGAGTGTTGGTCTGAATGCCTCAAAAAGTGTAAATGCTTGTCAATCAATCGTAGGACGTAGGTATCCACAAAACGAATTTTGTAGGTGGACAATTGATCGAAACGAATCTCTGGGGCTGGCTTCCCGAAAACACTGCCCCACGATAGCCGCAGGTAATGCAACACGCTGTCTTGCCGGCCCAATTGTCCAAAATAATCGGCCAGGTAGTAGCTTCCTTCTAAGTAGGATTGATTGCTGGTTCCTGCCGTCTGCCGATAAATACCGAGGGATCGTCTCAACTGGTCGAGACCCCGCTGCTTTTGATCGATTTGCCAATTGACAAAACCGAGTCCCTTTAAAACATCGGCGAAGTCTGCGTGGTCTTCCCCCAGACTGTTTTTTCTAATGACCAGCGATCGACGATAGTATCGCTTGGCCGCTTGCCAGTTTTTTGCACCGTCGGCATAAAGTCCCAAACTGTAATAGCTGCGTCCAACTTCCGGATGATCCGGGCCAAAAAGTACTAGTTTTTCCCGGAGAGACCTTCTTGCCAGAGAATCGGCAATTGGATATTCCTGCTTCATATAATAAAGAGCGGCAAGGCCGTCGGTGATGTTCGTGCGCCGGACATGCGGAGCAGCAAACAGGGAATCTGTCATTTCAAAAGCCCTTTGCATATATGGAGTAGCGTTGGCGGGATCATCTAGATGCATGTACAGCGTGCCCAGGTTGAAGTAATCGGCGCTCAAGGGAATAAGCCGTTCGCCGGCCAGATTGGAGTTGAGCGCCTGGTTATAGAGCGAGATGGCCGCCTCTACATCTCCCATCGCCGATTTGACCGAAGCTATATTTCCCGCAAGAACGGCCAGATGCGGATGATTGGGAACCAAGTGTAATTGCAAGATGCGATAGGCCTCTGAATAGGCCGAGTCTGCTTTACTGATCTCGTTTAGATCCTTGTAAATAATGCCCAGCGAATTGAGGGTATAGGCCACTTCCGATGCGGTCGCGCCCAGTTGGGCAATTTTTATTTGTAGTGCCTTTTCTGTCCAGCTTACGGCTTTTTGGGTCTCGCCGAGGAAGTTAAAAGTAATGCCGGTCCACTCCGTGGCTTTGGCAATGGTGAGTGAGTCAGGATTTGATTGGCCGCGCTCAAAAGCCAGGCATTTTTCCAACCAGGAAAGCCCCTCGGAAAACTCGCTGGAATAGATATGGTTGCTGCCCATTTCGTAGTAGATCCGGCCCGCCAAAGCCGTTAATGGCTTTCGCTTTTCCATATCCGCGATCAGTTGCTCATATTTTTGCTTGGCCACATCGTATTGACCAAGGGCATTGTACTGGCTGGCTTCATTGGAACGGTAGTGGTAGACACTGTCCCATATTTCTTGCCTCTTCCATTCCGTTGCAAGCTCAATGTATTTTAGGGAAGCCTCCAGGAAGGCGCCATTTTTGACGAGGCTATCGGCTTCCAACCGGCCTTGTTCGACGTTTATTTGTGCCCGCAGAATGGATGGCGCGAGACTGCAAACCAACATTAGTAAGTAGACTTGACGCATCAATCTTTTTGCGGACAATTTAAAATTTAATTTTTTTTTCGTTGACATGATGACCTTTTTAGTGTGACCCCTATAAAGCAGTAAACAACACACACTGCGTCATGAAAAAATTAATAAAATCATTCATTTTGGCCGCCTTGACAACAGCCGCTTTCACCAGTTGCACTAAAGTCGATGTGGCACCGCTCCAAATCGAACTGGGAGCAGTTGACTACGAACTATTGGGCGTAAACGATTGTGACACCGGCGACGCTATCTATTGGAGCTCCTTTCGGCTTCTCGTGCCGGTCGCCAATCTCGATAAAGTCTTGGTAGATCAACTCACACTGACGGTCCTTGGCGCCGATGAGCCTTTCGAAACACAAGACTTTGAGTTTGTCGACGGCCAAATCAGTCTCCATCTCTGCTTCCTCTTTCAGGATGCTTCCTCCCTGGACAACGAGATTTTTCTTTCGGGTACCAATCGAGTGGGGGAGAAGATCGACAGCAATACCCAATCATTTACTTTGGACCGGCCCTTCGGCGCCAATTAAAAGAGGACAACATGAAAAAGAATTACTTGTTTTACAGCCTATGCCTCATCGCAAGTTTTTTTTCCTGCGAGAAGGATACTCCCAACGTATTGCAGCTGGAAGAAGTGACCTATTTTGTTGATCAGATCAACACTCCGGATTGTCCGGGAGACGAGTTGGGTACGATCATCAAAGTCACCTTGCGCTACTCCGGTGGCCCCTTTGTATTCGATAAGCTCGTCAACCAATACGTTTTTGAATCCGGCTCCGGTGGGAAAAACGATCTGACGATCCTCCAGGAAAACATCGTTGGCGAAGACCAGCTGGTTTTCGAGTGGTGTTATACCTTCGAAGACAACAGCTGGGTCGAAGAAAAGTACAAAGTCATTGCCCAAAATGAAATGGGAGCAACACTTGAAAGCAACGAAGTAAAATTAACCATCAGCCGCCCCCCCGGCGCCAATTAATCAATACAAAATACAAGATCATGAATACTATAAAGTCATTACTTATAGCGGTCATTGCCATGCTTGGTTTCAATTCTTGCCAAGTCTATCAAAACACGTGGATCCAACCGCAGGAATTAGCACAGACAAGAGATTATCCCGCCGCATTAAAGACTTGACTCAACGGCAGAAGCCAGTTGACCTTCAAAGTAGACAGCCCGGGCAAAGCCTATCGGTACGACATTGGGGAAAAAGATGCTTATTACGATCATGCGAGCGGGCACTTCATCCTGGATGAGGTAACCTTCACACTTAAGGGTTATCTGTCCTCCAACAAATTGCTTACGGATGTGACGATGACCGATCGTAATGGCAACACTTTTACCGTTCCCAATTTTGATCTGATGAAACTCATCCACAAATACGATACCCGGGGTGACTTGTTATACGCCGAAACCATCGAAGAGGAATTCAACCGTTTTGGCATGGGGTTTCGACGAGAGCACGGCGAATTTTATACCAGTCAGCAATCCGATCAGGAAATGCAGCGGGTCATGGATCGCATCGAGCGCCTAAGTATCACCAACAACTGCCTGGATCCGACCAAATGGGAGCTGTGGATCGGTACGACCGATTACAGCGACTGGAACAGCCGCCGAAGCAGTAAAATCAATTTCAATGAAATGCGGACCCTTTCTCACAGTTGGTTTTATTTCGATAAGGATTTACTGACCATCCTCACCAAAATCAAAAACCCCGAACAACCACATGATTATCCGTCAGTTGACTATGAAGAGGCAAGTGCCAAAGCCGAACAAACCAAGGTGGAATTCAGCCAATACCGCGCTCCGGTCCTGAAAACGTTCTACCCAACCATGTTGGAAGTTGGTCACCAGAGCAAGCGCATCCTCGAACCAGTCGATATGGAAGAACATTACAAATGGGAATATGGACTCTTTATTAACAAGCAAAGCTTTACCAACTACAGTAACATTCTCGACCAACCTGTCCAACTTGCCCGGTTTACCGATCGCGGATACTACAATCCGGAAACACCCAACATTTACGACTATGGGTTTCTTCGACACCTGGACAAAGTAGAGTTGCGGCAATTGAAAGGACAGGATACCGATGGTTTCTACGAGATCCGGATTACGGGCCAACACGCTCCCTATGAAGTCACCCTCGGCAACGTCGATCTATCCTGGTTGTCGCATCTCAAAATGCACGAATTTCTCTTTGGGTTTAATACCTATCCAAAGGGAAGAAGATACAACCACAAACAGAATACAACTTCCTATGATCCGGATACTCATCCGCACAAGGAGATTCGCCCCTATTTGCTGATGACCGATCGCCATACCGGCAATTACGTCAACAATCAGAAAAAAGGAGTCGAGAAACTCTACATCGCCTACGAAAACTCCAACAGGAAAAACATCGTGATTTACTTGCTGTCCTACGAACGAATTACGCCCGTATGGATGGCCAGACTCAAGGTCCCGGCACCCGTATTCAAAACAACCCAGATCAGGAAAAACATCTTTTAACTACCACTTAAAGCAGAAACCATGCAACGGATCATTATATTTTTCTTGCTAATTATTTTTGCCTTGACCAGTATCAATGGCCAAAGCAACCTGACCCGCGAAAAACAAACTGCGCACTACCCTTACCTGGAGCTTCATGGAGCGTTTGAATTTGAAGATGGCGAGTTCGGTCTGGTTGACCAAAACCCCGCTACTCAGCTGAATTTTTCTTACCGGTACCAACACCTGGCTACCTCCCAAAGAAAGGTCGTTAAAACGGTAGCGCTCCAGGACTTTAATTTCGGCATGGCTGTAGTTTATCTCCCAGCCCTACAGATGGACATCACCAATCCATTTACCGACGAACAGTTCACTATTTCGCAAAGCAAAATGAATGTAGCCATCAAAAACGCTTACGTCAAGTTGAAAACCAAGTACGACCGTACCTCCTTGCAGATCGGTTACTTTTCCCTTCCCTATGGACGTTCGCCAAAAATCTCGTCGGAAAACAGCCTCATACCGGGGTTGGCGGGTACGGATATCAAGTTTTCCAAAGATTTGGGAATTAGAGTGAATTTACCGGTGAGTCGGGACCTGGATCTCTCGGTGGCCCTGACAACCGGAGGGTTGTTGTCCGGTCCGCTCATGAATTTCTCCTTCGTCGATGACGGACTGGTAACCTACGGGCTCTACGCTCCCGGCAACTTCAGTTATAACGGCAACTGGTTGCTGAGTGCTAACCTCCGCACTCCGTCCCACCGTTGGATGGAATACGGCGTTAGTACGGCGGTAGGGAACATCATCTCCAGTCACAACAACATCAAATCCGACGCAAACCTATTTCGGATTGCTCCCCATCTTGTATTGAAGAACAAAGAAAAAGGCATTTTGGTCAACCAGTTGTCGCTTGGATTTACCCACTACTCATTTGCCCGCACCTATAATGTGGCACTACTGAACCAATACGAACATGCCTTCGGTGGCTATGCCTCTGTCTACGTTGCCAACCGGCTACGCTTTCAACACGACCGAGGAACCAATTCCCTGAAAAACGGCATTACGGCCGGTATCAGCGTTTTCCCCACCCCTCTAATGACGGTTCGCCTCAATATTCGCTACAATATGGACTTGCTCAACTCCGAAAATAATGGTCAAGTCGGTGCTTTCATGCAATTCATTTATGGATTCGGAAGGAGACCCTAAAAAACCAATTAACAGTTGCTAACAAAATTTTGACTTTTTCGTAAAAGGAGTATACCTTCTACCAACTTTCAAAAAATAAGTACCTGCCACCTGTACCTGTTGATTAATTGGATGGACATTGAATAGATTAAAAGTGTGAAGCAGACTTTATATTACTTTTCTTGTTTTTGTTTGGTATTTCTTGAAACCATGCCACCGCTTTCGGGGCAGGATTACCTGGTGACCCATGAGAACAACGAAGTGCTGGCTTCAAAATCCATCCATTCCATCATTCAGGATCGGATGGGCTTCATTTGGTTTGGGACAAACGAAGGCCTGTTTCGATACGACGGACAGGAGGTCAAAGGCTACTATTCGAAGCGTGGAGATACGACTTCGATATCTAGTAATTTTATCAGTGCTTTGTTCGAAGATCGAGACGGCTTTATTTGGGTCGGGACCATGTCGGAGGGACTAAACCGGTTTGATCCGATTATGGGCGATTTCCAACAATTCAAGCCCGACCCACTCCGTCCGAACTCCGTTAATGGCAAAAGTATTCAAGGCATTGACGAGGATAAGGACGGCAACATCTGGTTGGCCACTTTCGGTGGAGGCATCAGCTACCTACGGCCTTCCGATAAACACAAAGATCGCCCTGAATTTCAGCAACTGGAGCATCTGAAGGGCCCCCAATTGGTGGATCTATTCATTGACCAGTCGAACGGTATTTGGCTGACTTGCTCCGATAACTCCATGCAGTTTGGGTGGATCGACGACAAAAACCCTCGACAAACCAAATTTGATACACTACAAATGGCCGGTCGGCCAGTACTGGTTAACAATATGATCTACGGAGCGCACGCTGCCTGTGAGCTTCCCGACAGCGGATTGTTACTCGGACTGGAAGGCGATCCGAAGATCATTTCGATCCATACCAACGAACAATTCACACCGCCGGTCATAAGCCCCATTGCAGATGGGGCCAAATTTGCGAACCTGACCGTCAATAGTCTCATTGTGGATGGGCAAGGCCACATGTGGGTAGGGACCAACCGGGGTGTCTATTCCTCGAACCTGGATTCGGGCCACCATCATTCCTTTAGTTTATTGCCCGGTACGGAGGAATTTGAAGTAAATATGATGTTCTTGGATCAGAACAAAAATTTCTGGCTGGGGATCAACGGCAAAGGCATTAAAAAAGTGTACCTCGGAAAACCCATCAAATATTACAATATTGCTGAGCCGGAGTCGGGGTTCCGTGGCACCATGGGCATCCACAGTGTTCAGATTAATGAGGATGTAATGCTGATGGGAACCTGGGGAAATGGAGGGCTGTTCGAACACAATCTCTCAACCGGCGACGTAAAAGAAGTGCCTCCTCCCGATTACATCGGCAATCGATCCATTAATGTCGACAATTTATATGTGGATCGAGACGATCAGATCTGGGTAAGTACTTTAAATTGTGGACTGCTTCGGTATGACCGGGCACATTTTAAGTTGGATCCGTTGCCGATCAAAACGACTGAACAGGACGGGTTGAGCAGTAAGTTTGTTCAGGGGGTGATCAAAGACCGACAGAACTGTTTGTGGATTGCTACCGAAGAAGGACTGGATTACTACGATCTCAATAAAGATCAATGGAGGCACTACCAGGCCAACCCATCGGATAGCACTTCCCTTTCTGACAATCGAATTCAAACCAACGCCTTCCTATTTGATGAAAGTGACCATTTGTGGTTAGGGACCTGGGGAGGGGGTATCAACCGTTTGGATCCTCAAACAAGTACTTTCGACTACCTCCGACATGATCCGCTCGACACCTCCTCCATACCAAAGGATGAAGTCACTGCCTTGCACTTTGATCAACAAGGCCATCTTTGGGTGGGCACCTTTGAAGGTGGACTGGCTAAGTCGAAACCCCTGACCGGTCAGGAGCTTCCGAAAGATTTTCAGACGCTGACCATTGAAGATGGATTACCGGGAAATACGATATACGATATTTTGGAGGATGGCCAGGGAGATCTTTGGGTCATTACAAATCTGGGATTTGCCAGGATCGACCCACAAACTAATGTGATCGCTTCTTATGGGAAAAAGGAGGGTAGTCCGATCATTAACCACTATTTTGCCAATGGCTCCCTTCTGAAGGACGGTTCCATCATCTTTGGTGGTAACTCCGGTTTTATCCAATTTCATCCGGATAGCTTGTCCCGGCAACAGGATGATTTCCAAATGGTGTTTACCGATTTCAGTACCAACCAGGAGGGTTTTAAATTAGATAGCTCGATCACCATCAAGCAGCACATCGTACTTGACCATCCCGTCAAAGGGTTTACGATTAGCTATGCGGTCCTGGATTTCAATCAGGACGTTTTGATGGAATATGCCCACCAACTGGAAGGCCTTGATCCGGATTGGAACTACGTTGGAAGTAGAAAGATTGCCAGTTATCAGAACCTCGATTACGGATTGTACAATTTTAAAGTGAAACTAAGCCGGGGCGCTCCCGATGCACCCGTCCAATCAATTCGCATCGAAGTCAAACCTCCCTGGTGGAGAAAACAATGGTTTGTGGTCACCATTGGTCTGATCCTGTTTTCCATACCCATCTTCTTTTTTCTTCATCGATATCATCTGGTACGTAGACTTAACAAAAGACTGGAATTCAAAATTCAGGAACGAACCAGGAAGATTAACTTATTGAACAATGAACTCTTAAGTAAGAATGAAGAATTGGAAAAAAGGGTAAAGCAGCGAACCAGGGCGCTCGAAGCATCCAATCAGGAACTATTGAAGAAAAACAAAGCGTTAGAACGGTTTTCTCACATTGCTTCACACGATTTAAAGGAACCGCTCCGGAACATTTCCAGTTTTTCCAGTCTCCTGCGCCGCCGCATGCCCCATGTGGAAGGAGACACCAAACAATTCCTGCAGATCATCCAAAGTAATGCGCGCCGAATGTACAACTTGATTGAAGACATTCTCGAATATTCCAAGATGTCAAGCCAACCCAAAAATTTAGAATCCATATCCATCCAAGAGATACTTCGGGAAGTGGAAGGCGATTTTGCAAATCATCTGAGGAATAACAACGCCCAGATGGTATACGAAGGACTTCCGCGAATTAAAGGAGATCGCACCCAGACTTATCTGCTGTTTAAAAACCTGGTGGAGAACGCTATAAAATACAATGCATCCGAATGTCCCCTGGTCAGGATCGAGTACGAATCGCTGGAGACCAAACACCGGTTTACCGTCATCGATAACGGCATCGGAATTCCGGAAGAATATCAAGAGCATATTTTCGGTATGTTTACCCGATTGCACGACCGTTCAAAATACGAAGGCTCCGGCCTGGGATTGTCTATTTGCAAGGAAATTGTCCAAAAGCAAGGCGGAAAAATATCGGTCTCCAGTAATGCTGATCGAGGGAGTTGCTTCACCGTAATTTTGCCGGTGGGTTAACGCTCGCCTTTCCACCTTTTCAGGGAATGAACTGATTGATCTTTTCTAAATAAGCTTCGGGAAAGTCGAGCTTCCTGGCCAATTCATAAAGAGATCTGGCGTAGGACTCGTTGGTACCGGTCAGTAATTCCAATGGCAGATTGTAGCAGGTTGCCGATAACTCCTCACCGGCGTTTATCACAACTTTTACTTTTTCAGGAATGTAGTCTGCCACGCTTTTTTCGGCATATAATTGAACGGCTTCTTCATCGTCTACCTCCATCACAATGCCGTATGCTTTTTCATTTTCACAGGGAATTAAGGAAGCTCGATTGCCAATTTTTAGCGTGTAGTTGTTCAGATGTCCTTTCCGGGGATTGGCTGGATTGACGCCATTTTTTCTCAAGATGGCCTCATCCATAAATAAGCCGTAGAAAAATACTTCCATTGAATTTTATTTTGAACAGTTTCGATCAATCCAAAAGATCTTTTACCACTTCTCCGTGCACATCCGTGAGTCGAAAACGCCGTCCCTGGTGTTTAAAGGTGAGACGTTCGTGGTCGATGCCCAGCAAATGTAATAGCGTTGCTTGAAAATCGTGCACGTGCACCGGGTTTTCTACAATATTGTACCCAAACTCATCGGTGATGCCAAACGAGTACCCAGATTTGACCCCTGCTCCAGCCATCCACATCGTGAAAGCCCGGGGGTGGTGGTCCCGTCCGAAAAGATCGGGAGTCAATTTCCCCTGGCAATAGGCCGTCCGTCCAAATTCACCTCCAAAGATCACCAGTGTATCTTCCAATAGTCCTTTGCGTTTCAGATCTTTGATCAATGCTGCGGAGGGCTGGTCGACGTCGTAGGCCTGCCCTTTTACCGCACTGTGCAGGGCGTAATGTTGATCCCAACCCATATGGTAAAGTTGGACAAATTTAACATCTTTTTCGATGAGGCGCCGAGCCATAATGCAGTTGGCAGCGTAGGTTCCGGGCTTCCGGCTTTCCGGCCCGTACAACTCGAAAGTCTCTGCCGGCTCATCGGATAAATCCGCTATTTCGGGAACGGAAGCCTGCATGCGGTAGGCCATTTCATATTGAGCGATGTTCGATATGATCTCCGGATCGCCGATCCTTTCGTATTGGACCCTGGCCAGCTGTTCTAATTTGTCGAGAACATTTCGGCGATTGGATTTACTGATCCCATCGGGATTGTTGAGATACAATACCGGGTCTTTTCCCGACCTCAGTTGCACTCCCTGGTGGATGGACGGTAAAAAACCATTGCCCCATATCCTCGAATTCAACGCAATGGCGCTGGGGCTGCCGGTGCCCCGGGACAACAACACCATGAAGCTGGGCAAGTCCTGATTGTCGGTACCTAAGCCATAGCTCAGCCACGATCCAATACAGGGGCGTCCCGGTTGCTGCGAACCCGTTTGGAAAAAGGTGACAGCCGGATCGTGGTTGATGGCCTCGGTATACATGGAGCGAATAAAACACAGATCATCGACGATGTCCGCCAAGTGGGGCATCAATTCGCTCATAGTTGCCCCACTTTGACCATATTTCTGAAATGCAAAGGGACTGCCGACCAAGGGGAACCGACGCTGGTTGGCAGTCATTCCGGTCAATCGCTGGTTACCGCGCACGGAGGGAGGGAGGTCTTCGCCGTGCATTTTTTCAAGGATCGGTTTGTGATCGAACAATTCGTATTGGGAAGGAGCGCCGCTTTGAAAGAGGTAGACAACTCGTTTTACCTTGGGTGGAAAGTGGGTTTTAGGATCATTGTTGGCGAGGAGATGCGGCGGATTCAACAAAGATGCCAACGCAATTCCACCTAACCCAATACTGCCTTTCTTCAAAAAGTGCCGACGGCTGAAATTGGCCTTTATCTCATTTTGGAGGGTGGGATCTCCGTCAGCGGTAAATACTTGCAAGTCGTGATGACCGTTTGATTCAGGTCTCATTTTCTAGCTTTTGGTGATGGTTTCATTGAGGTTTAAAATAGCGGAAGTAACCATGGTAAAAGCAGCCAGTTCCAGCTTGTCGATTTGGCCGGCAACTGGGTATTCTCCTGCTTCCAGCACCCGATCCGCATCTGTTGGATCTTTGGCAAACTCCATCTTACTGTCTTCCCAAAGTTCTTGCAGCAATGCCGACTCTTTGGCATTGGGAGACCGGGCCGTGGCCGTTCGAAATGCATACTCGATGGCAGCTTGACGATCCAAATGCCTGGATAAGGTGTTTTGAGCGAATACTCTTGCCGCTTCGACAAACTGCACATCGTTAAGTAGGACCAACGCCTGCAACGGTGTGCTGGTCGCCTCCCTCTTTACCGTACAAGTATGGCGAGAAGGGGCATCAAATGTCAGCATATTGGGGGGTGGGGCGGCTCGCTTCCAATAGGTGTACAAACTACGGCGATATAATTTGTCGCCATGATCCTGAACATAAGGGATCTTGGTAGAAGATACTTGGGCCCAGAGTCCCTCAGGCTGATAGGGTTTGACGGGTTCACCGCCAATGTTGCCGACCAAGAGACCGCTTAGAGCCAGGGCATTGTCTCGAATCATTTCCGCCGGCAACCGGTATCGGCTGCCCCTGGCCAACAGGTCGTTATTGGGGTCTTGTTCCAGTAATTGAGCGTTGATCGTCGTAGCCTGACGGTAAGTAGTGGAGAGGACCATCTTTTTCATCAGCGCTTTGACATCCCAATTGCTCTCCCGGAATGTTACCGCCAACCAGTCCAGTAATTCCGGATGACTGGGTAAGGAGCCCTGATTGCCGAAATCGTCGGGCGTACCCACAATCCCTTTCCCAAAGACAATTTGCCACAACCGATTGACCATGACGCGCGCAGTCAATGGATTGTCTTGGTGAAATAACCAACGAGTTAGCCCCCATCTGTTCTTAGGCAGCCCGCCGTCAAATTTTAGTATGGCTTCCGGAGTTTGTGCCTCGACCTCCGGCCCGTGATCGTCGTAAACACCCCGATTCAAAATATAGGTTGGCCGAATGCTGTCCTGGAGATCTCGCATCACCATCAATTGGGGTACTTCCGCCAATAGGGCAATGCGTTGCGCAAGTACGGTTTTTAAAGAATCGCGAAGCACCTCCAGCTGGCGGTCTTGGTTGAACACGTAGTGATCAAACCATCCTTCTTGCGCAATGTCCCGACCCGCCAGGGTCTGAACTTCGGGCCGGGTCAATACCCGGTCGTACTGTCTGAACTCATCCAAAGCCCCACCTTCAAAGCTGTAGTGCCCGATGGTAAACCATGAGCCGGTATCGAGTTTTTTTGTCAAATTGTCTTTGTGCACCACCAGCGGTTGTAATTCACCGTCCAGATAGATCCTGACGCCGTTTGCCTTTGATGAACCGTCGTAGGTGACCGTCACATAAGTCCACTTGCCAAAAGGGAAAGACCGTTCCGTGGTGACTTTAATGTAGTTGTAGTCCCAGGTGCTGCACAATTGAAAAGAGAGCTTGTCATCTTCAACATAGAGCAAATAGCCGGGTACGAGGTCAAAATTACCGTCTTCCGTTCCCATCATTCTGGCCATGGTGAAGGGCTCCGGAAACCTGGCCCAAAAGGCATACGAGAATGCTTCATTGCCTTCGAAGCTGTTGTGGCGGTCCGTCAGCAGTGTTTGATTGACTCCGTCGTATGCCATGGCCTTGCCAACGGGACCGTCAACGAGTTTTTCATCGCCGACAAAAAGTTTTGCCGGCCGGTTCGGATCCGCTTTGTTGACAAAGAATTTTCCATTCTTTCTTTTACTTACCTCTTCAAACGGAATATGGACTTTTAAGCCTTTGTTGAGATCGATCTTTTTGCTCGCCTTCGTTTGCCAATTAGCGTTTTCCTTCAGCGAATGAATGTAGTTGGCGATCGACTGTCGGTTTTCATCACTCAGTTTTTCCAGTTCGGTCAGCTTCTGACTTTGTTCGTCCGTGGTCAAATCCAGGACGGGGTAGGCTTGGGACTCAAATCGGATCTGGCCCGGTTCGTCAACATTGTTGAAAAAGGCGAACAGACCAAAATACTCCTTTTGGGAGATCGGGTCGTATTTATGATCGTGACATTTGGCACATTCCATGGTGAGTCCCATGATTGCCTTGCCAGTTGTATTGGTACGATCGGATACGTATTCTACCCGCCATTCCTCGTCGAGAATGCCATTTTCAGAATTCATAAGGTGATTGCGATTAAAAGCGGTGGCAATCAATTGACTTCGATTGGGATTGGCCAGTAGGTCGCCGGCCAACTGTTCCGTTATGAATTGGTCGTATGGCATGTTTTGATTGAAGGCATCGATGACCCAATCCCGCCATTGCCAGGCCATGCGTTTGGAGTCTGCTTCGTAACCGTGCGTATCGCCGTATCGGGCCACCGACAGCCAATCGGAAGCCATTCGCTCCCCATATCTTTCACTGGTCAGCAGTCGGTCTACTACTTTTTCGTAGGCGTCGGCGGAGGGATCACTGACGAAAGCATCGACTTCCTCCAGCGTTGGCGGTAAGCCCGTTAGATCGAAGGTCACACGTCGGATCAGTGCTTCTCTGGTCGCCATTTCGGAAGGCTGTAGTCCCGCTCTTTCGATTTTTGACAATACAAAATGATCGATCTCATTGGAGGGCCATTCCGGATTTTTCAATGGCGGCAAGTTCTCTTTTACGGGTGGGATGAACGACCAATGCCGCTGCCATTGAGCTCCTTGCTTGATCCAACGCTCTATCAAAGCGATTTCATACTCCGAGACCGAGAGTTTGGCCTCGGGAGGAGGCATGACTTCTTCCGGGTTTTGCGCCGTCAGGCGATCGACAATTTCATTCTTGACGGAATGAAAACCTGCTTCCGTATCCAGGCGAAGATCGGCTTTGCGGTCATTCGCATCGGGACCGTGACAAAAAAAACAGCGATCGGATAAAATAGGTTTGATGTGAAAGTTGAAGTCGACCCGGTCTGGCAAGGGCTTTCCCGCAACAAAATCTGGAGACGACGTCGGGAGTGAGCAACTTCCCATTAAAATCAGGATCGAGGTAACGACCAGTGAAGCTATTGGTGCAGTACGAATCACGAGAAAGATGTCTAAAGTAGTTTTCGATATATCCGTTAAAGATAATCAAAAGTTGCGGCTTCTCGTATTGGTAATAAGTCGACTTCAGCTCTTTTGCACTAAAGTCGACTAGGCAGTCGTCAAGCAAAAACTTAACAACCTCTCAGACCAAAGAAAAACACCAATTCCTGATCGATATTTTCGCCTCGTGCATTCGTTGCTGGATGCCATTTTCCCGGGATCTTCTCCATCAATTCAACCAGTGCTTCATCTACGGTTGGATAGCCCGAGGTGGACGACAGGTTCACATTTGTAACCTTCCCTTTGGCGTTGACCGTAAAGCCGACCATGCCGGGCTGAAGCCCATCCTTGGTGATGATGGCCGTTGCTTCTTTGCTGCCTTTCTTAAGATAATCGATCAAAACTTCGGGGCCTTCTACGAATGTTGCCTCATTTTCGGGGATGACCGTCATGTAGTAGATGGTCGACTCCTTTTTTTGCTTCCCAGATTCTGCATCACGACTTTCGAAACTGGCGGAGATGTAAAAATTAGTGGAGTAGTCGGCGGAACGCAGTAGTGATAATTGTGCGGAATTCAATATGGCATCCTCTCCGAACTCCCGTAACTTCTCGTCGTCCCGAAGAATGCAGACCTCGGTCGTTTCATAAGATTCGGCAAATTGGGTGGCTTCCTGGGGAAGCAAGTCGGCGACGGTTCTGGCATTAAGCAGATCTTCTTTTGTAATGGTCGTAACGAATCTGGAATCCACATTGTAAAGCAAGTCAATTGGCGTGTATAGGTTCAGAAGTTTTTGCAATTCACCATCGAACGCAACTACTTGGCATTTGGCAGTTTTTTCCTGGTCTGTTTTAGGGGCATTCCAGTTGACATAGCCGAATGCCAAAAGCCCAAAAGCCCCAAGTACCGTGTAAAAAATCAAAAGACTATTTTTCATATCAGATGTTTTAGTTGGTACCAAATATAGGGGGATGAGAACTCCGATCATCAAATCCAATGTAAATTACTGTAAACCCCGTGTAAAACAACTTAATTTCCCATCCAATCGGTATCATATTAATACCATATTGTTCCTACGCTCCCCGCAGAAATTTTTCGCTGATGCGCCACAATTTTTCCGCAGCTTCATCATCACAAGCGTGCGGATTTACGCCGATATAGCGAGCCATTGGACTGTTGGGGTCCGTCGGCGCGGCAATGTTGCAATCTTCGCAGTAAACCCCCGGTTTGTCGGCGAGTAGGGGAGAA
>JANQRV010000443.1 GCA_028284395.1 Saprospiraceae bacterium | reverse complement strand
TCTGGCGCCTATGCCGCATATTGCCTTGACTGCCGATTATGAGTGGAATGAAATCCGAGATTTGGGTATCGAAAATACATCCCTGGTCACGCATTTGGTTGGAGCAGAACTACGCCTGGCACTCAATCCACGGGTGCAGTGGGTTAATTTTTATCAGTACAATACCGTTGCCCAACGAGCTACGCTCAACAGCCGGTTTGTCTGGGAATATCAACCGTTGTCGTACATCTACTTGGTGTACAATGACAATCAGGGCGACTTAATCGACCCCGAAACAAAAGAAACGAATCGAATCCAGAATCAGCAAGGTATTTTCAAAGTTACTTTTCTAAAACAATTTTAAAAACGCTGTAATTCCTTTGCCGGGCCACAAATCGAAGATCATGGATCACTCGCTACAACCTGAGCGCTGAATAGCAACCAGGTATTCGGATCCAAGATGATTGAACGGGGAGTAAAATCGCAGTTTAACGTTATCGCTTGTTCTTTTTCGCTGAGGGAAAGAGTCCATTTTTGAGAAATCCCGGCATCTCCAACGGCTTGGATGTCCAAAGGAATATCAAACGCTGCCCCTTTTTGCATTTGTTGGATTTTCACTTGGAGCTGTCCTTTCGTGGAACCGTTCCAAATGACTTTCAACTTTGGAAGTTCAGCCCGGTAAATCCACTGCTGGAAAAACTTCTGTAGGTCCATTCCGCTTTCATTTTCCATGAGTTCCTGAAAATCTTCGGTTAGGGCGTTTTTGCCTTGAAATTGAGCATAATAATGCTGGATTCCTCTCCAAAAGTGCGCTTCCCCTACCTTTCGACGCAGCATATGCAGCACGAATGAAGCTCGCGGATATACATTGGGATTTAATAGATTGTTCCAGTCGGTGATGGATCTATCGACAATGGGACTCGCCTGTCTATTGTTAAAGAGTAATACATTTTGCCGTTCTGTTCCCAGGTTAGAAGCCATGCTATCTCTACCGTATCGGTGTTCTAAATATAGATTGGTGCAATAAGTAGCAAACCCTTCGCTGAGCCATACATGGTGCCAATTTTTTTCGGAAGCAGCATTGCCAAACCACTGGTGGGCAATTTCATGAGCGATGAGCTTTTCGATTTTTCGTTCGCCGGTTACGGAGTTTTCGAAATAAAAAATGTTGCTGGCATTTTCCATACCTCCATAACGGGTTTTCGACTGGACGTTCGCTAGTTTTTTATACGAATAGGGACCAATGTTTTCAATGAAAAAGGCTAGAATATCCTTGGCGATGCTGTAGTCGTAATAGCCTTTGGTTCGGTCCTGGCGATAAATCCAACTGGTAACGGGAATTCCGTGAGTGGATCCTACGTATTGTACCCCAAAACGTGCCGCTCCAAATACCGCTACTTTCATTGGCAAAGGAACGGTTTCCTGCCAATGGGTCATTTTTTGTTCATCATCCAAATTGACTTCTTCCACCTGGATGCCATTGGCAATGATCTGGTAGTGATCGGGAGCAGTGATTTTGAAGTCGACGGCTGCTTTATCCGAGGGGTGATCTACACACGGAAGCCAGTGGTGGGCCCGGTTCGGCCAATTGTCGCCAAAAAAAGTCCGGTCGCCGTACTTGTTTTCAGCAATAATGAGGCCGTCGGAAGGAATTCCGCGGTACCGGATGAGGTAAGTATTGGTGTCTCCCTTTTGAATGGTATTTTTGGGAAGAATAGTCAATTTTTCACGAGCGTGGTTCCATTTAAGATCTCTTTGATCTTCAGTTTCAGTTACCTGCAATACTTTCATACCCTTCCCTCCGGGTTGTTCCTCCACGAGATCCAGGGTAAACTGGTCAAGGTTCTCTAAAAAAGAAATTTTGATCGTTGCGGTACCGACGATTTCGTCCGAAGCATCAGAAATTTGAACTTCGAATTGGTAGTGCAATACGTCCAATTCTGACAAACGAGGAATGACATCCTGACCAAAACATAAACTCGGAAGCAACAGGGTCAAGGAGATTAATCGAGGAAAATACATGGGTGCAGGTTTAAATAAGTTCAAAAGCAAGTTACCACTAATTCCTTAATCATAATTTTCAATGCACTTCGTCCTCGAAGCCCGTATACATGTTTTACAACGCTTTAGATTCTGACAGATTTTACCATTGTATTTGCCTCCTTAAAGGAACCTTCAATTTGATTCACCTTTCCAACTTTGGAATCTTCCCCGCATCTTTAGAGAGAAACCCTTTTAATACGACTGCCTATGTATTTCGATATTTTCAAAAACTATTTAAAAGTAGCTTGGCGAAGCATGTTCCGGCAAAAATTGCATTCCATTATTAATCTGGGAGGCTTAGTGATCGGATTGACCTGTTTCATTTTAATATTGAATTATGTTCGGCACGAACTTTCCTACGACCGATTTTACGACAACGCCGATCAGGTCTACCGCATTTACCGCCAGCTCCCGGGAACGGATTATCTCGGATCGGACCTGTATGCCGTTGGGCACGCTGCTTTGGCCAAGGTGATGGAGGAGGAGATTCCGGAGATCGCGGCGGCAACAACGTTAATTGACCAATCCGCATTGCTGGGAAATGAGGATGTAAATTTCTTTGAAGAAGGACTTTGGGCGGATGACCGGTTTTTTGAAGTTTTTTCCTGCCCGTTTTTATACGGTAACCCGCTAACGGCACTAGATGAACCAATGAGCATTGTGGTTACTCAGTCCCTGGCCGGGAAACTTTTCAAGAATAGCAACGCCATCGGGCGGACGATTAACTATCAAAACGGAGATTCTTATACGGTAACCGCCGTCATAAAAGATCCACCGAATACCTCTTCCTTAGATTTTTCTTTTCTAACTTCCCTTTCGTCAAATAACTCCTATCAACGTCACTTACGAGAAGAACAATGGGTGAACCATGACTTTCACACCTTCTTCACCTTGGCAGAAAACACCAATCCTGACAATTTACCAAGTCAAATTGCTGCCAGTAGCCAGAAATTCATTGATTACGAGGTAGGATATTTTGTCCAAGCCCTATCCGATTTCCATTTGGAGACCAGGGTAAACTTTGATCTTGGACGGAAAGGCAATCCTAGCTTCATTCGACTTTTTTCCATTATTGCGGTCATCATCCTATTGCTTGCCTGTGCGAATTATATGAATCTGGCGATCGCGCGATCCATAAAGAGAGCAAGAGAAGTTGGGGTACGGAAAGTAGTCGGGGCAAGACGGTCGCAACTAGCGGCCCAATTTGTGGGAGAAGCAACTTTGATGGCCTTTCTTGCATTGGTATTGGCATTGGTGATCTCTAATTTTCTCATGCCGGTTTTCGGACATTTGCTGGAACGCGAACTGGAGCTCAACTTGTTCGAAAATTCGATGTTAATCCCCACCTTGCTATTGGTTGTAATCGTGGTAGGCCTGATATCCGGCAGTTATCCGGCTCTTTTAATGTCTTCACTGCGTCCCGGACTAGTGCTCAAAGGTAAAATGATCGGTCGGTTTTCCGGACTTAAAATACAACGTTGGTTGATGATTGGGCAGTACAGTGTCTCCATTATTTTGATCATCGGTAGTTTGGTGATTTACCGTCAATTCGGTTATATCCAGCAGAAAGAATTGGGATATGACAAAGAGAATATTGTGACGATCCCGGTACGAGATGCTTCTCTAATTGGAAAGTACGAAGCATTGAAATCAGAATGGCTGAAGAACCCGCAGATTCTCTCCGTAACGAACTCTTATTTTTTGCCGACCAATATAACCGGCCGGACCGCAATTAACGACCAGGACAGCAACCAAGAAAATGATCTGTCTTTTTACGAGAATGGCATTAGCTATGACTTCCTGGATGTCTATGGCATCGAATTAATTGCCGGCAGGTCTTTTTCTCCGGCTTTGAACGCGCATCAAGAGGAGAGCTACATTCTGAATGAAATGGCGGTGAACGCTTTGGGCTGGACCCCGGAAGAAGCGGTCGGCAAGCAGTTTTATCACCAGCGGGAGGGAAAGGAAACGATCGTTGGGGTTGTCAAGGATTTTCACCTGCATTCTTTACACCGGACCATTGAACCTTTAATGCTTCGGATGCGGCCAGAATTCTTTCGTTTCATATCCATTAAAATCAACCCGCACAACCTGCTGGAAACAATTGCCTTTCTGAAGAAAAGTTTTGAAGTCCATTCTTCCTATCCTTTCGAATACCAACTGTTGGATGAAAGATTTGGTCAGCTTTACAAGGCCGATTACCGCATGGGAGAAATATTTGGATTCTTTACCGCCTTGTCTATTCTCATTGCTTCCCTGGGGCTTTTTGGTTTGGCGGTTTTTGTGACCAAACAACGCAGAAAAGAAATCAGCGTGCGTAAGATACTGGGAGCTTCGGTCAATAACATCGTAGCCATGCTCTCCAAAGACTTATTAAAGATAGTGGCACTGGGCTTTGCCATCGCTATTCCGATTACCTGGTACATCATGCATCAGTGGTTAAATGGTTTCGCTTACCGAATAGACCTACGCTGGTGGATGTTCGGTCTGGGTGGGGCTATCGTATTGACTATGGCCTTACTCACGATTGGTTCTCAATCTTTGCGAGCGGCTTTTTCCAATCCGGTCGAAGCTTTAAAGAGTGAATAACAGCACGTGAATCTTTTGACGGACCACCAACTGTAATGTTGAGACGACAAATCGGACTGTGGTAATTAATATTTCTGTTTTTCAGCATTATAATGACCTACGAACTGGCTTGTAGACATTTGCTGCCCGTACAATCTTAAGGTATGTATTTTTCCGGCAAAATCATTTATGGAGAGCGAACGGGCCACCATGCCCGACACGGCCTTGTTGAGCCTGGCAAACCCAAATGTTTCTTCTCCGCCGCCATCACATATGCTGCCGTCAACAAGCATATAACCAATGCGGGCCTCGGCGTCAATCAAAATAGCGACATGGTGTGTCTTCTCTTTTTTCAGGTGGTTTATGTCGGATTTCAAACTGATTGTTTCCCCTCCGCCGGTCATCCTGAATTCCAGGGTTGTATCCTCTCGCAAAACCACTTCAATGTACTTTGTTTCGGAAGCTGCCCCTTTTAAAATGGTAGCCTTTTTGAACTGGTCGACCCCAATCCAAAAATCCAATGCGAAACCGCCGTTGTCCATGGTTAGTGGTTCGGAAAGCTGCAGTTTGCTACCACCGGAAAGATGGTTAAAACTCCCAATTGATCCGTGTGATACTAGCTTGGGCTCACCAAACTGATCCCATAATCCTTCGAAAAACGCTGCGGGAACTTCATGAATGGTCGCCATCGTTTTTTGGGTAGTAGAAACCCAGTATTTTCCATTCACCTCCACCAAGTCGGGATAGCTAAATCGCCCGGTCTCGTAGGAGTGGTCGGGGCCATAAATTAGAATTTCCGGTTGCGACCAATAAATTTGGCCGTTCTTTTCTATTCCTCCCGATACCCAGGCCGGATTTCGGTGTTCAAAACCCTTGCCACCATTATTGTGGAACCACAGGAGATACTTTCCGTTTGTACATTTCCAAAGCCTCGGGCAAGCCCGGGGATTTCTGAGTGGTAATCCATTGGCATAGTCCATCAACGCTGGTTCTGTCCAGGTTTTGCCGTTGTCATAACTGTAGGCATAAGCGGGTTGGCCTAAAGTAGTGCGGTAAACGCAATACAATCCATTCTCCACATTCATTGGCTGAATGTTGAACTCTTCCTGAACCGACCCCAAATCCGGGTTTCTGATCCCGAGGTCTCCATCGGGAAGCAATTGCCAATTGATTTTTGAGACATCTTTCTCGGTCAAAAGGTTATCGGAATAATAGACCCAGCCTTCACCCTCTTCCAGGAAATACTTTCCAAGTTTTGTAAAAGAAAACCAAACATCGTTCCCCTTAACTACGGGTTTGCCGATCCCCCAAAACATTTGCACCGCTCCTTTGAAATCATTCGTACGGTCGCATTGCGTTTTACGCATGTCAAGTCTGTACCGCTCCGACCAGGTTTTTCCCCGATCCTCCGAATAACGAAAACAGTACCATCCGTGCGTATCGGCGCGTATCCGCTTGCCATTGGGCAAATGTCGAATGTCATCCCCATTGAAAGTGTAGAATACATAGATCCGATCGAAACTGGTCACCAAAGGCATCGCCCAGGAGGCTTCCCTTCCCGAAGAAGAGGCTTCAATTTCCACGGGGTCCGACCAGGTCTTTCCACGATCAGTTGAGGACGAAGAAACGATGTATTGGATTTCATCTCCCTCCCGACCGGGAGATGTGGTAAAAGTGCAAATCCAGGTGCCGTCTGTTGTCGTTACGATATAGGGTTGATCGCAATAGCCGTGTTCGTATATCTTTTGTCCGTTGGAGATCAATCGCCAATCATTGGCTTGTCCGACGGACAAAACTGGAAGACAGAAAATCAATGGAATGACTAGGAACTTCATCAGTACTGATTGTGGTGCCACTTAGGGTTTGGCCAACTTCCGGTAAAATTCGTATTCTTTGGGTGGTTGAGCCCCAAGTAAGTTTTGGACGAAATAGTCCCAACGCTTGCGCATGAAGAAAGGCTCCGAGGAAAAACCATGGCGACGGTTGGGCATCATGATCAGATCAAAATCCTTATTGGCCTCAATCAAGGCGTCGACTACCAACATAGTATTGTAGTAAGGGACATTATCGTCCATCGTCCCGTGGGCGATCAGCAGTTTCCCCTTGAGGTTCTTGGCCAGCAATTGATTGGCTTGATTGTCGTAGGAAGTGGTCCCATCCGGATTGGTTCGAAGCAATCCCTGCCATTTCTCTCCCCAATCGTCTTCGTAATTCCGATTGTCGTGATTGCCCGCACTGCTTACGGCCACCTTGAAAAAATCGGGATAACGCAAAATGGCGCCCGTAGAAGCGAATCCGCCACCGGAATGGCCGTAAATGCCCGCTCTGTCCAGGTCGATCCAGGAATGGCGTTCGGCCAACTGTTGCATGCCGGTAACCTGGTCGGACAGGCCATTGTCTCCCATGTTGCCGTAGTAGGCATCGTGAAAGGACTTGGAGCGCATCGGCGTACCCATGGCATCGATTTTCACGACGATGAAGCCGAGGTTGGCTATTGCCTGTTCATCTCCGCGAGCGGGATAAAAGTTTCGCGATCCTACACTGCCCGTTTGCGGTCCGGGATAAATCTTGTTGATGATGGGGTATTTCCTGGTCGAATCGAAATCTACCGGCTTATACAGCAAGCCATACAGATCGGTTTCTCCATCCCTCGCTTTGACCGAAAAGGAAATGGGGGGCTGCCATCCGGTGGCCAATAAGGCACTAATGTCCGCCTCCTCCAGGTCGAGTAGCTTATTGCCGTTCTTATCCCTAAGCACGGTTTTGGGAGCAGTCGATGGGGTAGAGTAGTGGTCGACGAAATAATCCGCTTCGGGAGAGAGGTAGATGTTGTGGTTGGCACTATCCGGAGTGAGCAACTCCGGAGGTTCATTACCACGCATATCCACGCGGTAGAAGTATTGGAAATAAGGATCGCCGGGCTCTCTACCGGCTCCCGTAAAATAAATCATCCCCGCTTTTTCGTCGATGCCTCTGACTTGTAGGACATTCCAGGCTCCGGTAGTGATGGAGTGCGATAGTTTGCCGGAAGTGAAATCGTAGCGGTATAAGTGTCCCCAATTGCTGCGCTGCGAGTACCAAATGACCTGATCCGTGGCCTTGAGCACCCTCCAGTTGGCAGCGTTGTAGCCCGCTTCAAAGAAGGTCTCGACGCGCTCCTCAAGCACCGTTCGAACTTCTCCGGTAGCTGCATCGGCAATACGTAATTGGGCCTCTTTATGGTCACGCGAATTAGAGAGAAAGGCAAGGTGTTGACCATCTGCGCTCCATTGGGCATCCAACAGGGTACCGTCCCAATCGGCAATATGGTCGGATGTGGAAGAACGGTGGGGATCGGGTCCCATTTTTAAACGAACAACCTCTTCCGAATCGATGTCGATGATCAAGCGGTGAATCCGAAAAATAACACTGTCTTCGGGCAGCGGATATTTCCAGCTTTCCAACTTCGGATGACCCACATTGGTCGTTACGAGGTGCATCTCTCCCACACCCCGGCTATCGTGTTGGAAAGTGGCGATCTTTTTAGAATCGTGCGACCAGAGCAATACCGGCCGTTTGCTGCGGATCCACCCGGCATTATTGGTGCCGTAGCCAAAGTCCGGGATGCCGTCCGTGGTCAAAGCTTTTTCCTGCCCGGAATCCATATTTTTAACCCATAAATTGTGATCTCTGATAAAAACTGCCCGCTTCCCGTCGGGCGAAAGGGAATACTCCGGACCCGGATGCCCGTCCTGACCTTCATTGATCAACTGATCTTCCGCTTTGACATACCGAAACGCTGTTCCCTGGATGGTGAACGCAATGATTGCTCCTTCCTCCCGAATGGAAATACTGTTGAAGGGCAAAGCATACGGATCGATTGATCTTGCCAAGGCCTTTGAGAGCTGTGCCGCCAGCTTCTTGTGGTCAAATGCCGGCTGTTTTGCACGTTCAACAGCATTGACAAGCATAAATTCATGACCCGCCTCCGTGCTTCGGCGGTACCAGAATCGGTGTTCATCAACCCACTCCGGACGAATGTTGACATTGTATACCAACGCGTTAACGTGGCGATAAAGACTGTTCTCCCCCTTTTCGTAATCGGCAGCGGTCAATGCCTCCGGGGCATAGGGCTGCTGGGCAATTAATAGGGGAGGTAGGATCAGTAACAGGCATGGAATTAGTAAGCGTTTCATAGGGTCAAATATAACTAGATCTGCCAAATCTTCGAAGATTTGGCAGATCTGTCTAATCCGGTACGGCCACCAGTTGATTTAGCAAGCGTTCGAGAAAGGTTTCGTCAAACAGGGTTTATTGAACGTGTAAAAAGTTTGGTAGTGTTACATAAAGTGTGTCAAGTTTCAGAGGGATATGCCCCCGCGGGGGCATATCCCTCTGGGCGTTTTATAAATCCAGCCTTAGCCGGTCTTCA
>JANQRV010000367.1 GCA_028284395.1 Saprospiraceae bacterium | reverse complement strand
TACGCAGATCGAAAACCCGATGAAAAACTGGAAATCATAGAAGCTTTAGCAAAGTCTGGCCCTACCGCTATGATCGGTGATGGGATCAATGATGCTCCGGCGCTCGCCAAAGCAACTCTGGGGGTTTCCCTGAGCGATGCTTCCCAGGTGGCCGTTCAATCGGCCCAGGTAATCTTACTGAATGGTCAATTGGGACAGCTAACCAAAGCGGTAGCGGTGAGCAAAGAAACGGTGAAGACCATCCGTCAGAACCTGTTCTGGGCCTTTGCCTACAATATAGTGGCAATTCCGGTGGCGGTAGTTGGTTTGCTCAACCCGATGTTCGGCGCCATTTTTATGGCTTTTTCCGATATTGTGGTCATCGGTAATTCGATTCGACTCAAGTACAAAAAGATCTCACTGAAGTAGCAACCCTTCTCTGATTAACAGTTCTTGAGTTGCTTTGATACCTGCGGCTTCGTTCAATTTGTAACCCTCGTATTCAATACCGATGTGACCGGTGTATCCCGATTCTTTGATGACCCTTAGCAACGGTAAAAAGTCGTAAGTCTTGTGCTTTCCATTCCGACCAAAGTCGCGACTTTTGGCGCTGATCCCCTTTGCCCAGGGAAGTAATTGTTGGGTTCCGGAAACCCGATCGTAGGCCCGATACGGAAACATCGTGATGAAGAAGTTGCCAAAATCGGGTAGCGTCCCGCAATTGGGCATATCGACTTCTTGCATAACTTCCGACAACCAGGTTGGATCAGAAGAATATCCTCCGTGATTTTCAACAACGATATTGATCTCTTCCTTAGCGGCATAAGTTGCCAACGTGCCAAGACTGTCCACGGCCGCTTTCAAAACATCTTCTCGATTTCCCTTGCCGTAGGCGTTTACGCGAATGGAGTGACATCCCAAATATTTGGCTGCATCCACCCATTTATAGTGGTTTTCAATTGCTGTTTTGCGCTGATCTTCCTTTAACGTGGCCAGACTTCCCTCTTGATCGATCATAATGAGTAGTTGCTCTACTCCATGATCGCCGGCTCGCTTATTCATTTCATTGAGGTAAGCAACATTCTCCGCCTTATCAATGAAGAATTGGTTGACGTATTCTACGGCGCTAATACCAAACTCTTGTTTCGAGTAGGAAACAAAGTCCAAGTGATCTAATTTGCCCGCCCAAAGGGTTTTGTGCAACGACCACTCGGCCAAAGAGATTTTGAAAAACAACCGGGAAAGCCGGCTTTCATCGTGCACAAATTCGCGGATCGTTTCTTCCGACAACAGATCACTGCAGCTCGTTGTGACACCGGCCATTGCCGAGGCCAAGCCGAAATAGAGACTTCGCTTGAGAAAGCCCCGTCGATTGGTAGCATTCATATCGATTGTTTTAAGAGGTTAATACCAGGCACCAATAATCGTCCCCATGATGAAAAAAGCAACAACCATAAAACCGGCATCAATGAAATAAAGCTTTCGGCTTCGTTTGACAGAAAGAGCGTTGATGCCCAAACTCGTCGCTACGAAAACAAGTGCAAGAAACGCTGCAAAAAGACCACCCATTAATGCGTTGGACCCAATCATCATGAAAATCTCCACAAATATGGAGAGAATGGTGGCAATGATTAGGTACAGGAATAGGGACAGGCCAAGGCCTGGTCTTATGATTCGTTCCTTTAAGGCCTGACTGGGCAGGCCCGTCTCCACTGACCAGATTTGGCCAAATGCCGTTTTCGAATACCAGATGGTTTCTAACAAAACAGCAGCTAGAGCTGCCACAAAGACTTCTCCGAAATTAAATCCGCTAAAATCCATGAATTGTTTTTTATTCGTTTTGTTTGTAAATGGATGTAGACAACTTCTGTGACAAAGTGTTGGTTATTAGGTGTGACTTCACAATTTTAACAATTCTATCGGTAAGAAAAAAACCGAAGGTTGGAGGTTCCTGGACAATCAGCTATCTTGCAGCCATTTATTACGTGAACGCCGTATAGTTTGGAAATTAGCAAAGACGATAAGATCGCACTTCTCTTCGGAATAGATACCATTATTGGTGAATTTGTACTACAGTTCCTGGTACAAAGCGGAGCCTATGAAAAGATCATCGTCTTCTCAAACAAAAAAATCGACTATGAGGGGCCCTTAATTGACAACCAAATTGTCGACTTTGGAAACGTCGATTCGTTTGCCAATCTGATTAAAGGGGATGATCTGTTTTATTGCACCAGTTCGTTTTTGCAAAAGACTACTTATCAGGTTCAAGAGGGCAGTTCCACTTTGAAAAACACCATTCCTGTTGCAAAAGCGGCATCACTGAACGAAGTAAACCAATTTCTTCTACTCTCCAGTTTGAATGCTGATCCCGAATCAGTTATTCCAACCAACAAGTTGCGGGGAGAACTGGAAGAAACAGTAAAGAAATTCCCCTTCTGGGCGACGCACATCTTTAAGCCTGCCATTTTGGTAGGGGGTAAACCGACCAATCGGTGGGGAGAAGAGGTAGCTAATGTGATCGGCAAGGGGCTTGATTTTTTGACCGGAGGATTCGTTTCCAAGTATCAACCACTCGAAGCCGACGTGGTTGCAAAGGCCATTGTCAGTTCCGCACAGCGCTTTAAAGACGGTTTGCAGGTCTATGACTCTGAATTCTTGAAACGTTTGGCGGAAGAATTTGATGAAGATGACCGCAGTCTCATGTAGTTCATGTACTACAATTTACTTCATAAACCATAATAAATGAGCGATAAACAAATTAGAATTAACGTCCAATTAGATGACAAACAAGTTCCCGAAAAGATCATTTGGGAAGCCGACGACGGACAGGGAAAACAACAAGTTTGTAAAGCGATGTTACTTGCGCTTTTTGACGAACAGACGCTAGAAACGCTCAAGATCGACCTGTGGACGAAGGAAATGCAGGTCACTGAGATGGACCGGTTTTTCTTTCAGACCCTGCGTGCCATGGCCGACACTTATTTTAAGGCGACTCAAAATGCCCAGTTAGCAACCGATATGCAGCGTTTCGTCCAGTATTTCGGCGAACAAACCAAAATCTTGCAGCAACAATGACCTTGTCGGGGTCAATGTTTTGAAATTCTAAAAAAAGTGTATCTTTGGCCCCGGTGAGCGGACACGACTAGCTCCCTCTGAATTCCCCCAGGGCGGAAACGCAGCAAGGGTAGGAGGTCGTAGCAGTGCGATGGACGCTTGCCACCTTTCAATTTTGTCTGCCTCGCCTGTGTTTACTGTAATTTGCCGTTGTTTAAAAACGTTAAAGAAGGAATTCCCCCTGCATAATAGTTGTTTGTACATCCCAGTTATACAACTTTATGTTATTGCTATAACTCTGATTCTCGCATTATGAGAAAAATTACTATGCAGATTGCCCTGGTATTGTTGGTGATTCAACCACTATTGGGGCAATTGGATACGGCAAATCTGACTTTTGACACTTTGCAGAACGGTCTGCAAATCATCATCTATTCCGATTCGACTTTGCAGACTGGGGCCTTAAATTTAGCCTTTCAGGCCGGCTCCAAATACGACCGGGCCGACCGAGCTGGTGTTGCCTATCTTTGTCATCGATTGCTTGAAAACAAGCAAGCTGCTGCTCGAAGTACTCGAAGTGAAGGCCCAACGATTAACAACATCACTGGAGGTACGATTCATTCGGCCGTTACTCCTGATCTAAGTCACTATAGTCAGTCCTTTCTCGTTGATGAACTCAAGTATGCACTGGCCATCGAATCTCAGCGTTTGAATTCCGCCAATTTTAAGACGGAAAAAATCAATTATTGGAGGAGCATTATCACCGAACAGGAACGTATCGAACAGGAGATGGAGTTGACGGATGAATACCGCCAATTCATACTCAAGAATTTGTTTCCCGTGCCGTACAATTTGCCGGTCCGAGGGTTTGCGGATTTGCTGGAATCTTCGACAAACGAAGAAATTAGAGATTTTGTCAAAGGGCATTATCGGGCAAAGCGTTCGACATTAACGGTGGTGGGACCCATGCCCGCCGATACTGTTTTGAAGTTTACGCGCAGTTTTTTTCGCACCTGGCCGGTAGGTAACCCTCCCGCAGATAGTTTGGATGTTACCTTGACGTTACCAGACTCTTTAAGTATCGACACTTTCTACCATCCAGCATTTTCCCGACCGGTTTCTACCATGCTCTTTCCCCTGCCATCCATCCAGGATACCAATTTCTTGAAAGTGATGGCCGTGGCGGACTTCCTTTTTGGTACTGAAGAAGGCCGCTTTGAACGGAAATTAAAGAAAATGGGAATGAAGTCGCTGGAATGCAAATACAATCGCGAATTCCATTCCGGAGGAGGTTTTGTGGCGCTTAGCTTCTGGCCGGGCATAGACTTGCCAATGGACTCCGTTTTTGCGAAAGCTGACAGCCTGCTGCAACAATTTCCGGAGGAAGACCTGACGGAATTGGATTGGGAGCGATGGAAAAACATAAAAGCCAGAAAGCATTCCGAAAAACATAAAAGCCCGGAATTTATTGCTCGTGAGCTACTGCTCGCTAAGGCCATTGATCAAAAGATTTGGCCCGCCATGATCCGTATGGAAGGGGTTTATCGGATGGAAATAGATGAAGTGAAAACCATTCTTACCAAGTATTTCCATCCCCAAAAAAAGAAAGTGTATTTGGCTTTGGCAAAGCAACAGTAAGCCTGGAAAAAATTCATAATATTTTAATTTTTCCCATGAAAAGACTACACCCATTATTGATCACGACTCTGACCGCTTTAGCGATTTTTTCGGTCAAAGGGCAGAATTACTCCGGGCCCAAGATGTCCATGGACAGTATCTTTCAATTCAAACTCGAAAACGGCCTGGAGGTAGCGATAGTGGAAGAGCATCGAAGTCCGACGGTTCTGTTCCGGTTGTATTTAAATCCGGATAGTCTGATCGACAACCGGGTCGCGAATGTAGTTGCGGGCAGCCTTGCCATACCCGATAGCGATTCCTCTTTTCAATATACCATTGATTCATTAGGTGCTCGATTTGTTTCTCTGGCCGACGGACTGCTTTTACAAGCCATGAGCACCGATACCGATACGATTAGTGCGCTGCTTGCCAATCGCCTGATCAAAAATCGCTTTGGGTCTGACAAATTAGGGCTGGTGCAATCCAGCTTTGATCCCCAACCCAACCATTCCATGGTAACACCACCACAGGTCGCAAACAATTTGACCCACCGGATCATAAAGAATAATTTCAAAAGTGATACGACCAGCCTAGACAGTTTGAATTGTGTCCACTATTATCGCCGGGCTTATACACCAACGTCGAGTCTATTGGTGGTGGTTGGTGACGTCCAACCGGACAGTTTAAAAAAAATCTTGCCCCGGCACTTTGGAAAATGGAAACAGATAGCGACTGATTCGGTTACTTTTAAGCGCAATGAT
>JANQRV010000361.1 GCA_028284395.1 Saprospiraceae bacterium | reverse complement strand
TTTGACCTTTTTCTTCAATTGTCTTCTAAAATTAGATCGATAAGACCCAAGGAAATCTTCCGTTGTAGCGGGTAATTCAATGTATGGACAGACAAAACTTTCTTCAGCGAGCACTTTCTTAACCGGAACGCATTTACGCATGAATTTGACAAAATCGCCGCTCATACCCATACCGCTAAATAGATCGAAGCTCAATTGCCCGAAAAAAAAGCGCCAAAAGGCTTCTAACAAGGAGTCCGTTTTCTTCCCATCAGTTAATGGTTGGACATGGTCGGCCCCGTAAACGGAGAAAACCCGAAATTCCTTGCCAATTCGTCGGTCCATGTTCATAAATGGTAGGCCAAAGACCAATTTACCTTCCTCTCTTCCCAATATTACTTCGACCGGAGGATCACCCAGCACGGTCAAAGCCGCCCTTAGGAATTCGTAACTATAAAAAAGGTTCTTGGATCTGTCTCTTTGAAAGAGGCTCCTCCATTCCGTCGGCTCGATTCGCTCAAAAGAACACACCTCAAATCGGACCTTCATGGTATTGGGTTTACTTTTTAGTGGCAACGATGCCATAGGCAATTGGAATGCTATCCACTCGGTCGAGAAATTTAGCTAAAACTAAAGCCATCCAGCCAACAGATTTATACAGAATGTAACGAGCGTTGATGACGCCTTTGGGTCTTTTCAGAAATTCTGCGGCGGCAGACAATGCGCCCCCCAAATGTACAAATTCATTGATGTCATAATCTTTCAGAAAGTGTTCATAGCTACTGGGAGATAAACGCCAAAAGTCTGCTTCGTCACAAGTCGGAAAAGCAAAAGGAACCACAAGAAGAAGCTTACCTCCCGGTTTTAGAGTTCGATGGATCTCATCAAAAGCGCGTTCGATCTGTAGCAAATGCGGGAGCACAGAAACGCAAAGGTAATTGTCGATCGAATTATCCTGATAGCTCATTTCCACAATATCCAGGTATTCATCGTAATCACGATCAATATTTGTACAAATGAAACGGGATGCCCGTGGAAACCACTGCTGATGATTGTATTGTCTCTCTCCTCCTAGTTCGATTACTTCACCGGTGATATCTTTGCCAAACTTGCGGATAAATACATCCTGGTATTGGCGAAAAAGAGACCTGGTTCCGCCAAAGTAATTGAACACCATTTTCCAAGGTATTTCCCGAATAATTTTATGTGATTGGTTGTTCCACATCCTTGAGTTCTTCGGGTGTTTTGTATTCGCGAATGACCAACCGGTGACGCAACGGTCGCCAAAGTCTATAATCAGCAGGTGTCAATTGGATCATTTCCCCCGTCAAACGAGAACGATAAAGGCCTTTTCCATTGATGGCTTCACCCAGTTCATCAGAACTCATGACAATGGGACGAAAAGGTCGAAGACGATCCAATAATCTTTTTAGTTGGACGACACCATGTTTAAAGAACTTGCCAGCGTAATTGATCCGGTGTGTATTGATAACAACCGGTACATTATTCTTAAAAAGCCAGCGGGCACTTTCCACTTGTTTTTCTAAATCATCGGCAGGATCGAGCCGAAAAGGCTCGAAATTAATATTTCGATTCAGTGCCGTGAGGCCCGCATAATGCCCGGAGCCCAGTGGTAGGTTCAACAGGATTTGCCCCTGATGATCGTCGAAATAGCTTTGGCGATCGGCAGCCTGGATGTATTTGATACCACAAGTTTTCATAGCCTCCACTGTTACAGGCGTATAAATGTAATGAGGAGCAATGGTAGATTCAGAAGAAAACCCAAAGATCTCTCGAAAAATCCCCAGACCTTCCCCGATCCAATTCTTAAGATATTCAAGAGAGTAGTCACGGCTATCACGACAGTTGAAGTATTCACTGTGGTTATGGATAAATACACCATCAATATTGTCGAAACTACCGTGGAATCGATTTTCAAAAAATGCTCTTGCACCGTTTGTATTTGCCTTTAGATCCTGCTCCATGACCTGTAAGTTATAGTGCAAACGGCCATGATACTGTGGATAAAAGACACCTCTACGAAGGCCTTCTTTCCAAGTCTGAACCAGTGATTGGTTTTCGCCGATCGACTTGAAAAACAATTTCTGGTATCCATGTTGAATTGTCTTCTCGAAATCCGGATTTTGAACAATGAAGTTGGCAACCATTCTCCAGGGGTTTCCCAAAGGGTCACGGTATTCTCCCAACATCTCATAGAGGTTGTTCAGCTGCTCACGAGTAGCTGGTTGATCGTATGCCCACTCTTTAGGTGAACCAAAAGACTCAATTGCAGTAACATTCTCATGTCCCCGCTCCATCCCCCAGTCGTCGCTCTCCAGGAGTAACAATGGTTCTCTAAATCTCGCATTGGCATAAAACTTCATCCGCCCTTTGATCCGTCGTTGCAGCAATTTGGTGTATTTTATCATAGTATGCGATCGATGGTCTCTTTTCATCTTCTAACCGGGCACAAATCCAAGTGTTTTCCTAACACCTGGAGGGATAACCTTTGAAATAATACTTACTACCTCCTGGAAACCAGCTTTAAAAAAGAGAAAGTAGATACTTAAGAAACTAAAAGCATAGACTGTTCCGAAAAGTACCAGCTGAAGATAATAGTTATTAATAGGGGTTCCCGAATACAGCAAATGAACGAACACTCCGGCTGCCGTTGCCGCTAACATGCTATCCGAGATATTGCGCAGATAGCTGAATACAGAAAAGTTTAGCATGCGAGAAGTAATCACGATGTGAATAAAACTACCAATGATCCTCAGGATAGTAACCGCAATACAAATCGCAACCAGGCCCTTAGAGGCGCTCAGCCAAACTGTAAAAAGAAAAATGGGCGCAAAAATCAAATTGTAGTAAAACCCAATATTGGGTTTTCCCAGGGCGTTGTACAAACCAGCGGTCGGACTACTAATTGTTCGGAAAATGGCAAATAGGGTGAGGATTTGGAATGGCAAAATCGCATCAACCCATTTGTCCCCATACCATCCCAACAAGAAGGGTTCAGCCAGTACGAACAAACAAATCAAGGATGGGAACGAAAGGAAAGAAATTAATTTCAGCATCCGGAAAAAATGATCCTTCACCAACTGCTGATCCTCCGCATTCTTTGCAAAAACAGGCATACTGACATTCGATATAATTGGCACGACATAGCTGCGAAAAAGATCGGCGGTTTGGTAGGCAATATTGTATATCCCCAAGGTATTTAAGCCTAACAACTTACCAATTAAAAGAGTGTCTCCCTCTCCAGCGAGTTTACTCATAATTCTCGAGCCGATGACAAACTTGGTATAGCCAAAGATTGCTTTCCAGTAACGAATACCCAAATTCATACCAGGTCGAAACCCGGATACTACAAACATGCTGATTGCACTGAGCGGAGCAACAACGGCCATCGGCAACGCAAGACTATAAACCCCAAAACCCGTTAGAGCTAACACCACCTTTCCGATATTAGAAATTGTATTGAAGATTACTTGTACCGCAACTAGTGGGCGATAATTCAGGCTTTTTCTAAAGAGGGCCATTGGAATCGATGATAGCATTGTGAAGAAGAAACTAATCACCAACAGATAAATGATATTCGCAATCCTTGGATCTTCGTACCACGTTGCCCAATAGCCGGCAACCAACAAAATCAAAGCGGAAAGAACAACCGTAATAATGAAATTCAGCCAAAATGCTGACTGAAAAACTTTTTTCTCATCCTCCCCCTTATAAAATATAATGTATTCACTGATACCACTGATTCCCAGGATGGCAATAAATTGTATCAGGAGTCCCGAGACCGCCAGAATTCCAAAATCAGATTTTGTCAACTCGCGGCCAAGTACGCCCATGACCAATATATTGACCAGTACCCCCCAAATGCGTTTGCTAATCAACAGAAAAGCAGCATTTCCAGCTTTAATTGCTAAAGACATGAATAATGACTGAAGTTACTCCTGAAGGCGTTTCGTGAAGTAAAAAACTATTTACCGAACCAGTTCTTTTTGCTATTGTCTTTATAGTACCTAGAATGGCGGCTATCACCATAGTAGCGGCCGTAGTAGCCCCCTTGAAGTTTAATTCCATTGAGGATGACACCGACCTTCGGCAAGGTCTTTTTCCGGTAAATATCGTCCAAAATCCGAAGGTCTCTTTTCAGCGTGACCCCCGAACGCACTACATAAAACGCCCCGGTGATATAGTCCGACAAAAGATAGGCATCAGCGACGAGCCCTACTGGAGGTGCATCAATGATGATGAAATCATATCTTCTCTTTACTTCCGCTATGAAGCTTTCCAGACGATCGCCAATTAATAGTTCTGCAGGATTGGGCGGAACCGGACCTGACGTAATGACGTCCAAATTTTCATCCAATTGGCTGCCGTGAATAATGTCTTCTACAGAAGCCTCTCCCACCAAATAACTGCTCAGTCCAACCGGAGGCCTTCCGCCGCCAAAAATGTAGGACCCGAGTTTGGGTTTCCTCATGTCCATTCCGATCAACAACGTTTTTTTACCGGTGATCGCAATACTCAATCCAAGATTGATCGAAACAAAAGTCTTGCCTTCGCCCGACATGGAAGAAGTCATCAGGTAAATTGGTTTATCAACTCCTTGGTTGACAAATTGTATGTTGGTTCTCAACAATCGGAATGCTTCGGCAGCAGCCGATCTACTTTCCTTTGTAACCACAATATTGCTGCCTTTTGGTGCCTGATTGATCGCACTCAAAAGTGGTGCCTGGGTCACTCCTCGCAATTCTTTTTCCGAATGTACTCGATTGTCCAGAATGTATCTGAGAAACATAACTCCTCCCGGTAGGATCAACCCAAGGAGTAGAGAAGAAATATAAATAAACAACTTCTTTGGGTGCAGTAGACCGGCTTCTCTCGCAAGGTCAAGCATTTCTGAGTCGCTGACTTGTCTGGATAGTGCAATTGCTGTCTCTTCCCGTCGCTGTAAAAGAAACAGAAACAGTTGTTCCTTGATTTGTTGTTGACGCATGATCTGCAACAGTTCCCGCTCATACGTCGGCAAAGCCTCAATCCGTTCCTGGATTGGTTCAATTCTACGCTCTAGCTGCCTTTTTTCCTGCGTAAGCTGTTGCCTGGTATTTCGTAAATTAATTTGAATAGCTTGGGTCAACTGATTCAACTTATCATTCACTACCCGGACCGCCGGGTTATCCGGTGTAGCAGTACGCAAAAGCAATTCACGTTCTACGATCAAGTTGTTATACTGTGGCACCAGTTGAACCAAAGCTCCTTCCAACACCCCAGGCACCATTGGTAGAGGCTGATAGAGATTGGTTTCATCTTGATACACTCGATCAATGCGCTCCAGTAAATTTAACTGAGATTGGATCTTAGCTAATTCATTGTCTCTTTCCCCTAGTTGACTCAATACATCCTGAGCACTAGATGATATTTCGGATGGTAACTGTCGGCGACGGCGGTACCCTTCCACCTGCTGTTCAACGGAATACAATTCCGCAGTAACATATGCCAATCGTTCATCAATAAACTCCAAAGCACGTCTTTCCGAGAGTTTCTTTCTTTCCAGATCGGTTCGATTGTAGATCGACACTAAGGTATTGACAATAGCAATCGCCTTGGCGGGATTGGGATCTTCCAAGCGAAGTTCCAATACATCAGATGGTAACCTCCCGAGGGAAGTCGGCAGAACCGTTAGTTTGTCTGCATACTTTTGTGCAACTTCCTCCGGATTGTCAATTTTTATTCGAATGGTTTCATCTATCAATTCTTCTCCGGCATTAATCACATAGGTCACCCCACTAAGGGTGAATGGGACATTGAAAAATAGACGCAAAGAGTCTGTTTCCTCTTTGATCAACAAGAACCTAGTGGTGTCAATGATCTTAATACTAAGCTCCGTATTATAGGCCTTTTGCTGCGGATAAATACTGACCAGATCAACCGGAAGATCTTCAAATTCTTCGGCATCCCTGAAAGCACTTTCTACAAAATATTGCTTGTAAATGCCTAAAGAATCTACCACCTGACGCATCAGTCGACGCGACTTCAACAACTGCATTTCCGTTTCCAGGTTGAAGTAACTGCCACGATCTCCCTGCAACAAATTCATACTCAGCAGCTGCTGAGTATTTACGTTAGAAGTAGCATTACGAATAAACATCGTACCTTTGATCTCATAGATCGGCGTCACAAACTTTAAGTAAACCCAGGTAACCGAAACCGCCAAAATTGCGGCTAGTAACAACCAATACCATTGCCGTAACAGAAGATAGGCAAATTCATTAAAGTTTTTGCCTTCTGCACCGCCTCCACTGGCTGCCGTAGTGTTGTCTTCTATGTAGTTTGTGCCATCCAAAATGTAAAAGTTGTATTATGTGAATCTCGACGGAAGTTAATCAAAAACGGTTTTAATTACAAACGGTCCTTAGAGATGCAAGTTTCAAGCAGGACACGGCTTCGCCGTTGAAAAGTCGCAAGCGCTTTTACTACAAATCTTCTGACTCTTCGCGATCAAGAGTTGAAATGCTCGTTTGATTTGCAATAGCATAACTGCTTTCAAACATATATTGGTGACACGAAACAGCACGTCACTCAAAAGCGAGTACTTACTGTGCCACAGTCAATGCAAGTCCAGTAATCAGCTAACCCCAAGAATGTGAATGAATAAATTAGATGCTATCTACTTAAGTAATGCTTTGGTTGCAAGCATACCTAAGGAATACTCAATAGAAAGAAATCATTAGATAAAGTAGAATTATCTGGCCTGAATAGGATTTTATGATTCTACTAGCTCAAAATTTATGCCGAATCATTCTTCCCCCCGCTTTTTCATAAAAAAAATTTCTTGCTAGTCCAATCCCATTGCCGTAATGCTAAAAGTGGCAACGTAAAAATTAGGGTCAATTTTAAGGTCGGCGATGTCTGAGGGTAATTTGAGTTTTTTCCATGACTGGTCTGGATCTAGCCACATTTCTTCTTCATTGATGAAGACCCGTACCGGCATTGCAAAGTTCTCAACACAATTCGTCCATTTATAACGAATTACGTCATCAGTAATGCGGTATTCCAAGATCGGAATTCTTTCATCTCTCAGGTACTGATCAAAGAAATAATCCAGATCTTTCGCAGCAAGTCTACTGATGTAGCCCTCTATATCCGCAGAATTTACGGTTTTGTGATAAAATTCTTTGTTCAATCCTCTTAGAATCTCTTTCCATAGTTGGTCATCGTTGATAATCTGTCGCAACGTATGGAGCATATTTCCTCCTTTGTAGTACATATCTCCGGACCCTCTTTGGTTGACGTTGTAATCTGCAATGATTGGCTTATCATTCATGATCAGGGAACGAGTTCCTAAAATATATTCAGCTGCCGCCCTGGGTCCGTAATGATACTCAAGGTAAAGGCTCTCGGAATAATTGGTAAAACCCTCATGGATCCACATGTCTGCCCGATCTTGATAGGTAATGCTATTGGCAAACCATTCGTGACCGGATTCGTGAATAATGATGAAATCAAATTTCATCCCCCAGCCAGAATTACTGAGATCCATGCCTCGATAACCATTTTGATAGCCATTGCCATAGGTTACACTGCTCTGGTGCTCCATACCCAGGTAGGGAACTTCTACCAACTTAAAGCCATCTTCGTAAAAGGGATATGGCCCAAACCAATGTTCAAACGCATCCAGCATCATTGGAACTTGTTTAAATTGCTCTTTTGCCTTCTCCAAATTATCCCTTAAAACAAAGTAATCAAGATCTAAAATTCCATTTTCGCCTTCATATTTTTCTTCGTAGTGCACATAATCACCAATATTTATGTTGACTCCGTAATTATTTATGGGGTTCGCTACAAACCAATCGTAAGTCGTTGTATTATTGTCGTTTGGCGTCACTTTTCGGAGTTGTCCATTGGAAACATCTACCAATGGATTTGGCACTGTAACGGACATTAACATGCTATCGGGTTCATCGTACATATGGTCCTTACAAGGCCACCAAATACTAGCCCCAATCCCTTGGCAAGCGGTGGCAACAAAAGGATTGCCATTCAAGTCTTTTTTCCAGGCTACGCCGCCGTCCCATGGAGGTCGAGCTGCTACTCTGGGTTTACCGCTGTAGAAGACGATGACCCGGTTTAAAACGCCAATTTCCTGCGTTTGATCCAAATTTACCAGGTATGCGCTTCCTTTTTGTTCAAAAGTCAGCTCCTGTCCATCTTGTACCACTTTATCTATCTTTAGTGGAGCTTGTAGATCTATCTGCATGACCTGGTTACTTTCCAGGACCCTATATTGTATGGTATTACTTCCCATGATGGATCTGGAGTCGGGATCCACTTCAATATCGAGGTGATAATAATCGAGATCCCACCAAGAACGCTCGGCAGTAATTGAGCCCCTCAAAGTATCCTGCCAGGTATAGGGTTGTGCTTGCAATTGTAACGAGAAAAGAAAAATCAAAAAGACTCCGTAGTAAGAGGGGGTTGATGTGTTCATAGCATGTTTTTAGATAGTCAAAAAGGATTCTAAGAAATCGAAACCGACAAATTCGGCTAAATACAATTCGTAGTTCTAATACTGATCAGCAATAGTCAACATTGTATCTTTAAGTCCGCAAAACAAATTTCTTATAAAGTGCTAGGCAAGGGGAAAAGAAGTTCTTGTATTACACAATTAGGCGCAAATATGATGCCTAAAAGCAAGAAACGATACAATTCGCAAAAGAATTGTGAGCAATATTTCATAAATATTTTGAAAAAAGCAATAATTAAATGCTAATCGGGCATTTTGTTAAGCAGCCCATCGGGCAAATTTTTAGAAGTTTTTGCGCCTAATTCCCGGATTTTTTCCGCTTTACCGATCAGTGTATCCCCTTTTCTTTCGGCCTCCGTCAATTTATTCATCGCTTTGTGAAAAGAAGAACTGGCCTGATCCAGACGATGGCCAATAGTTTGTAAATCCTCCACAAAAGAGCAGAATTTATCGTACAACAATCCGCTTTGACGGGCAATTTCAAGAACACTATTCTTTTGCTTTTCTTGTTTCCATATATAAGATACGGTCCGTAAGGTTGCCAATAGAGTCGAATTCGTTACCATCACAATGTTGAGATCGAGGGCATCCAGAAAAAGCTTGGAGTCTTCTTGTAGAGCAACGGAAAAAGCAGCTTCCATGGGAATATAAAGCAGTAAATAATCTGGACTATTGATTTGATACAATTGCTGATAATTCTTGCTCGCTAAGTTCTTGATATGCTGTCGAATGGCCGTCACATGTGCTTTCAGATACTGTTTTCGGAGGGGATCGGTCTCTGCATTGAAGTACTTTTCGTAATCTCTCAGGGAAACCTTTGAATCGATGACCAGATGTTTGCTTTCCGGCAGGTTAATCACAAAGTCCGGTCTTTTCTGACGGCCGCTAGCATCTCTAAAACTAACCTGGGCTTGATAGTGGATGTCTTTTAACAGCCCCGCTCTTTGCAGTAGGAGTTCTAATTGCATTTCGCCCCAGTCCCCTTGCACTTTAGATTCTCCTTTTAAAGCCGTCACCAGGTTATTTGCATCCTGACTTAATTTCATATTCAATTCGCGCAGTTGTTCGATTTCCTTTTTGAGGGAGACCCGGTCCTTAGTTTCATCCAAGTAGCGCTTTGCAGCCTGCTGTTCAAAGGCATTGATTCTTTCTTTGAGCGGTAAGAGAATGCCGGATAATTGTGATAGGTTATGGTTGGAAAATCTTTGGCTTTTCTCCTCAAAAATCCGGTTGGCAAGATTTTCAAACTCGGCAATAGACTTCCGATGCCATTCCGCAGCATCCCATTCCTGCTGTGCTAATTTATCCTTCAGTTGCTTATTTTCCTGGTCTGCAATCGCAATCTCCCGCACAAACTGTAGGTGCTGAATTTCCTTTTCTTTTACTTCATCCCTAAGGTCGAGAGATTGTTGCTGTAGCCGCTCAAAATCTGTTTTTTTAACATAATTAATGTTTACAAACCTTCTGGAAAGATGACTTTTAGTCAAGAAGATTTTTCCGATGAGCCAGCCAATCAGACCTCCACAAAGTAGGCCGAGAAGAAGCAGAACAATTGCCAGATCAGAGGGATTGTCCAACATGGTACAAGGTTTACAACAAATTTGTTTATTTTTTTCCTGTTAAACAAATTTTTGTTGATTAAATACGTGGCAATTGGTTTTCAACGGCTTTAATTCTTTTCTTTGGTGTTCCTCTTACTCTGCGATAGATCCTTGAGTACGCCGCGGGGTACTACTTTCTTTAGCTCTACACGATCGATGACCGAAGGTTTTTGCAAAAACTCTAGTGCTTCCTTTTGTTTATCCTGTGCATATAAAGATTTGAGATACCATTTATTAGCTTCCTCGTCTTCACGATCTGCAGCCAATACCCGACGAGCATATTTTTCGGCATTAGCATATTCTCCGATTTGGAAGTTAGATACCGCCCGCGCCTTCCAGGCCTCCGTATTACTAGGATTTCGCTCTGATTCTATTCTTGAAGTCTTTTCGGCCTTCACCGCTGATTGGAGATCTCTTTTGATTTCGGAAAGACCTTGATTAACTTTAGGGTTTTTATTGTCCAATTTTTGGGCAGCCCGATAATCTGCCTCCGCTTCTTTCAACATCTCTTGCTTTTGATAGGCCTGGGCACGTTTGATGAGTGCAGATGTGTCGTTTTCCGACATTTCTAAAACGACAGAAAAATCTTGGGTTGCAGTCATGTAGTCCCCTTTCAGGAAATTGAGCATACCTCGATTATTTCGACCAAGGTTGTACTCCGGGTGGTCCTTTAGCACTTCATCGTAGGTTTCCAACGCTTCTTCAGTATGACCTGCATTAACCTGGGCGTTGGCCAGAAAAACCCCCGTCAATAATTTGGTGTCGTCCATAGCTTCGGCGTCGAGATCGACCGTATCCCGGATCACTTGTGTTAGAAGTTCCTCCGCTTTTCTGTTTTCTCCCTGGTAATAAGCAAATATCCCCAATAAGAGCTCCTCTACCCTTCCGGTAATCTGGTTCCCAGTGGCAATGTTGGTTTGCCTCCGCACCGTTTCAACAGTGTCTCCGTCCACCTGCATGATTCGGTCGAGCGCAAACATTTCTCCTTGGCCCAAAAATTTAAACTGGCGACGGACCGTCAATTCCCCTCCATTTGGGTCTTCTTCTGTTGTACCCCAAATAATCAGATCCGAATCGCACTGCTTACCTATCTGAGCAGCTTCAGAAGCAGTATTTGGGTAACGCCCTTCACTTAACGCAAAGGTGTTCCTTTGCAACGACAATTGTTCCGTTGGGAGTGAATTTTGCTCACTAAGGACTTCCAATCGATTAATAATTGATCGATGGGTATTGCTCACTTTCTTGACTTGATTGCCAATTGGCTGGAAAGGAAGCACCAAGATGTTAAATTTGTCCTGGTCCTCATAAACCGGACAGGCATATTCATCTACGCCTATGATGCCCTTTTGTAATGAAAAAAGATAGAGCCCCCAGGCGACAGCAACAAAGGCGGGTAGACCAATGAGCAGGCCCAATCGCCGATTTTGACGCTTTTGTTTAACTTCCTGCTCTAACTCACCAGTTTCAAGCTGAGCCGCGATACTCAATAATTGATTTGTAATCTGATTATGTGCCAATTGGGCATTATCAAAGCTAATCAATCCCTTGTCCTGATCCTTCTTATTCTTTTGGTATTGGGACTGAATGTACAGAACCTGGCTCCTGAAGGTCCTGTATTGCGGTTTGCCTCCGAAGTATTTCAGCAATTGTTTGATCGCGCCCTCTGTTTCGGCATTGGCAATCAGATTGTTGACATACTGTCCAAGTTCTTTCGGTGTCATGTTTTATGTTTTCGAAAAATCAAAGCGAATTTACTATAGTGTAATCTAAACAATTAGAGGTATTTAAACAAATAATCCCATCAATTGCCAAGACTTCATTAGATGGTAAATCGAACGAGAATTTAGAAATTACTCAGAACTTGTTGGAGGTTTTCTGCTGAGGGTAAAAGGTCCAGAACTTGAGTCCAATTGCGGTCAAATTTTTACTGCATAGCAGAGAATTGGGCTTAAAGTACGCGTTTTGTAGGCCAGCATGGGAAATCCAAACAAGTTATCAATGCTATTATCAGAGTCGAAATATTTTCAGTTCAAACTTGAGGAGGATGTTTATGGTTTCCGGCAGGTATGAGATGGAGGGCATAGGCTGTCGGTTTTTTTGGGTAAATGCTTGTAACAAGTCTAACAGAATTTGCCTGTATTTTATTATTCAACAGAAAGTCAAAGTCGCGATTTTCAGTAATTTTTTCGGGTAACATGATTCGAATTCGCCCTCCTTTCTTCTAAGCGCCCGGTCTTGAGTTGTTTAAGCGACTTCAGATAAGTTTCATAAGCTTCATCCATTTCATCCATAAATATTGCCTTAAGCTGGCGGTTGAGCCGGTCCGAAAAGTACCCCTCTTTAATCAGGCCCTCGATAAATGCTTTTGCTGCCGTGGGGCCCTCTACTTTTTCCAGATAAGCAGCCTTCTTCTCAAGCATGCTGGGGTCGTTATGAATATGCTCCAACGCAATTTCCTGATACCGCAAGGCATCTTCAAATTCCTCCATCTTGTAGAGGATCATAGCATGAGTATCGGCATACTTGGCATATTCCTTATGTAGGCCTTGGAGGTATTGCCGCAGGGTTTTAGAAGCCGGCTTGGTATAGGTTGCTTTATTAATGATATCGCGTATAACTTGTAGCGATTGTCGGGAAACATTATTTGCCGCCGACAGATCTGGAGCCGTATGCTCAAGTTCCTTACCAGCCAATTTAACCGCCATCTGGTTGAGTGTCCACGCAAAATCACTTTCCCGATAGGCATTCCCCGATTCGATCCGTTCTTGGTCGACTAGATTCTGATAGTACCAAAACACATCTAATTGCTCAAGGTCACAAGAACGGGCCATCAACTCAGCAAGACGATGCAATTCAGCATGATCATCTTCAGAAAGGTCGCCGGAAAAAAAATCATCTACTAAATCTTCATATGCTGCTTCCTTGTCATCAAAATTATCACGCCTGTTGAAATCCTCCAAAGCCAGCTGATAAGCCAGCTTTCCCTTTGGGAATTGCTTTAAGAGCCGCTTCGAAAGCGAGGAAGCTCGGTTTTGCTCTCCGACCTGGAGAAGGAGGTGTCGAACCATAATGGCGACTTCTTCCGATGTCGTCTCTTCAGCAGCGAAGATCTTTAACTGTTCTCTCAGTTGTTTTAAAGCTCCCTGGTCATTTAAGGCTAAACTTATGTCGGCAAATAAAGGAAGAAACTGATTGTCTCGTAGTAGTTCGGGGTCGTTGGCCAGGACGCCCTTAAGTAACTTCATGGCCCCTTCGGCATTGGCTGGAATCCCGAGCAACTCTTCTTTCGCATGTGTATACAATGCCTGAGCTAACGTTATCTGAGCAATCGATATTGGCCGAGCTGTTCCCTCTTCGTAAAAAAAAGTATAGTAACCCCGGTTATTATTATTATCCTCTTCACCAGATTCAGCGTCAAAAACCCGAACAAATAGAGCCTTCGTATTATCGGCCACCTGCATATCGCCTTCAAAAACGCCATGCCGATTACCGTCAAAGATCACTTCTTGGGCAACCGGTTCTTGGTTAAAGTTTAATTGATAAACCACCACTTCCAGGTTTTCAGTCCCTTGCAATGGGCCCTTAGCAAGATCATAAGAAAACGTAATTGGTTCTCCCGGAACCGGAAGTGAAGGATAGAACTGCAGCGCTTGTGCTGAAGCTGCGCTGACGTTGCACAAGAGCACAAACCCTAACAGGTTGAAGCTTGTGTAGTTTTCCATTTTTGATTAAATATTGGTCCTATTATACAAGAGCGCATATTCGTTCCGTCCAATTTTCAGAAACGATCAATAGTGATACCTATATCTAATTTTACGGAATATCAGCATAAAGTTCAAAATAATACCGAAATTCTTTGTCACTGTTTCTGTCCCAGTTCGATTGCGCGGTTCAATGCAGCGTCTGCTCCGGCAATCACCTGACTTTCCAGTTGAGACGCTTCATAGGTCTTTAGCGCTGCTTCGGTGGTACCTCCTCTTGAGCATACTCTCGCAATCCACTCTTCAAAAGACAGATCCGATTTATTGTATAAATCAATGGCACCGCGGAAAGTCTGACTGACGAGTAATTCGGCCTCTGACTGATTGAATCCCATATTATTAGCGGCTTTCATCATGGCGTTCATAAAAAACCAAACATAGGCGGGGCCACTTCCAGAGATAGCGGTCGCAGCATCAATGGCAGACTCATTTTCCACATACACCGTTTTCCCCGTAGTATTCAATAAGTTTTGAACGGTCACCAGTTCAATCCTCGTCACTTCGTCAGAAGAGGTGAAGGCAGTCATTCCCAAACCAATTTGTGCAGGCAAATTTGGCATGGCGCGGATTATCTTTTGTAGATCGAGCGCTTCGGCTATCGTCTTTATTTTCACACCAGCCATAATGGATAGTACCACTTGTTGTGGATCAACCATGGAACGAACGGATTCAAACAAGGCTTTTACATCCTGTGGCTTAACCGCTAAGATAATCAGGTCGGCGCTTCCAATACACTCTTCAGGTTGACCATAAACCGTACCGATGTTGTATTTCGACAGTTCTTTTGCCTTCTCAGGAGATTTTTCCAAAATCATCATATCTTTCTCACTGGTAATATGTGACCGCAAAAAGCTTCGGGCATAGGTTTGCCCCATGTTTCCACCTCCGATAATGAGTATTTTCATAGATGTTCTAACTTTCTAGTTTTGAAACTTAAATAGTGTCGGTTGCAAGCATTCAACGCAATAGAAAAGCAATTTGGTAAGAGGTTAGGAAAACCCAGGCTCAAAAGTACATCAGTTTTTGAACGATATCAAAAGTTATGGAGAATTAAGTTCAAATGCGAACTGCTGATCTGTTGTAGACAGCTCTTGTAGGCACCCTTTCTAGCGGCGAGATGCATTGATCTCTTCAAGAGCGGCTTCTCCGGGATTGAGGTCGTCTTCTCTCAACGAATTTAGTGGCCGATCAATCGTTTCCACCAGGTCATGCAGGTCTCTGCTTTTGGGGTCGATGTACAGAAGTCCGGTGAGAATCTCCCCCGCATTTTTTGCTGCCTGCATTCTACGAAGAGCACTCTGTCGATCTCTGGGATCGAAATCTGAGGCGATCTTTTGCAGCTGGATAACTGATTCATCGTGCAATACAACGCTTGTTGAATCTCCCGACGCATATTCAACTTCAATTTCGTCTCGATGGGGAATGAAATCTATTGTAGAAGTTGCCTCCATATGGTCGCGGACAAAATCGTAGGATTTAGTGGATCCATTATTGTTATTGAAAGTCACACATGGTGATAAAGCATCAATGAAGGCAAACCCAGGATGGGACATACCGGCCTTAATCAATGGGACCAGCTGGGTTTTATCACCGGAGAAACTCCGGGCTACGAAAGTAGCCCCCAACTCTAAAGCCATCCCAGCCAGGTCAATGGCCTGATAGGGGTTCTCTACCCCCTGAGCCTTACTGATCGAACCAAAATCTGCCGTGGCGGAATCTTGCCCCTTTGTAAGTCCGTAGCAACCGTTGTTCATGACGATGTAGACCATATTTAGATTTCTGCGAATCGCATGGACAAACTGCCCCATACCGATCGATGCCGTATCGCCATCACCCGAGACTCCGAGGTAGATTAAATCCCGATTGGCCATGTTAGCTCCCGTCGTGACGGAGGGCATTCTTCCGTGAACGGAATTAAAACCGTGGGAGTTGCTGAGGAAATATGTCGGCGTTTTAGAAGAGCATCCGATTCCAGAGATCTTCGCTAACTTATGAGGCTCGATCGACATTTCGTAGCAGGCTTGTACAATGGCCCCACTGATGGAGTCGTGTCCACAGCCCGCACAAAGAGTCGATATTGCTCCCTCATAATCTGATTTTGCAAAGCCGAGGGCATTTTTTGCCAATCCATGGTGCCGAAAATTAGGTCTTATATAAGTCATTTTTAGCTGCTTTCTTCGTTAAACATTAACTACAATGTGCTGACTAATTTGCTTCAGGATGGCATCTGCGGTAATCGGGAAGCCATCGTAGTTCAACACCTTAATCAGTCGCTTTGGGTTGATTTCCAACTCATTAACCAACAAGCTACGGAATTGAGCATCCCGGTTTTGTTCAATGACGAAAATTCGATCATGCGCCTTGATAAACTCTTCTACCTCCTCGGTGAATGGAAAAGATTTGACCCGCATGGAGTCGGCCTTTATCCCTTCCTCTTTCAAAAGATCCATAGCTTCTAATGCAGCATAGGTCGTTGTGCCAAAGAAAATCAGGCCATCCGAACTACCGTTCTCATTTTGATACAATTCCGGTCCAGGGACATAGCGTTTAGCGGTGTCCCATTTTTTTTGCAATCGATCTACAACGCGCACATAAACCGATCCGTCTTCCGTATAACGTGCATATTCATCACGAGAAGTGCCGCGCGTAAAAAAAGAACCCTTTGTTGGATGAGTGCCAGGAATGGTCCGATAACAAATACCATCGTCATCAACGTCGAGGTAGCGGCCGAACTCTTCCATATTGTCGAGATCTTCCGCTGTCAATACTTTCCCAAGGTCGTATTTCTTATTATCATCCCACTTTAAAGGTGGTGATAAATGATTATTCATTCCCAAGTCCAGATCGGACATCAAAATTACGGGGGTTTGCAAGCGGTCGGCTAGGTCAAAAGACAGGGCTGTGAATTCGAAACACTCCGCCGGAGTGCTGGGAAACAGCAAAACGTGTTTTGTATCACCATGGGAAGCATAAGCGCTCGAAAGGATGTCGGGCTGCTGGGTCCTGGTCGGCATTCCCGTCGAAGGGCCGCCACGCTGTACATTTACTAATACTACTGGAATTTCCGCAAAATAAGCCAATCCAATAAATTCGCTCATCAGAGAAACACCAGGACCACTGGTAGAGGTAAAGGCACGTGCCCCGTTCCAGGTCGCTCCAATGACCATTCCCATAGCGGCGAGTTCATCCTCTGCCTGGATGCTGGCAAATTTCTTTTTACCCGTCTCCGGGTCGATCCGCAATTTCTTGGCAAAGGTTTCAAAAGCTTTTGCCACTGATGTCGAAGGTGTAATTGGATACCAAGCCATCACCGTAGCCCCTCCATAAATGGCCCCCAATGCTGTAGCCTCATTACCTTCGATCAAAATCTGGTCGCCAATATTATCTCGCCTCTCAAGACGAATGCCCAATGGGCATTCGAAATTATCTCTCACATAATTGTAGCCCAGTTCTAAAGCTTGAAAGTTCGGTGGAATCAACTTCGCTTTTTTGGCAAACTGTTCTTGGATAATTTGCTTGATTACATCGAGTTCAATATCGAGCAATCCCGCTAAGGCCCCCAGGTAAATTACATTTTTAAACAATTGCTGCTGGCGTGGAACGGTATAATGGTCCATGCTTAACTGCATCATTGGCACACCAATGTAATTAATGTCTTCCCGGATAAAATCCGCATGCAGTTTGCGGGTACTATCATAAACAAAATATCCGCCCGGCTTGATGGAGGCAATATCTTTTTTCAGGCTCTGTGGATTGACCCCCACCAACAAGTCGATGCCAGCGCGTCGCCCCAGGTATCCTTTTTCACTGATGCGAACCTCGAACCATGTCGGAAGTCCCTGAATATTAGAAGGAAAAATGTTCTTTGGTGAAACGGGCAACCCCATTCGGAATATGGACTTGGCGAACATATTATTGGCACTTGCCGACCCCGTACCATTGACATTGGCGAATCGAATCACCATATCATTTACGGCGCTTACTTTCAACATATCTGACCAGCTTTTGTAACATTGTATAAATACTTCTGCATATCCCATGCTGCCGTAGGACAGCGCTCGGCACATAAACCACAATGTAAACAGAGGTCTTCATCCTTAATCATAACCCTGGTCGTGGGCAGAACATCCGAAACATATAGGTCTTGTGTTTTATTGTTGGCAGGTGCATTCAATCGACCGCGTAAATCATCCTCATCTCCATTGGTTGTAAAAGTAATGCACGTTGTAGGACAAATGTCTACACAGGCATCACACTCGATGCATTTAGATTCGGTAAAGACGGTCTGGGCATCACAATTGAGACACCTCTGCGCTTCTTTGAAACCCAAATCCTGGCTAAACCCAAGCTCGACTTCAATTTTGCGATCAGACAGTGTTATCGTTTTATGCTCATGCGGTACCTTATAACGGGGATCATCTACCACCTGGCTGTCGTAGATCCATTCGTGAATGCCCATCTTCTGACGAACCAAATTGGTCGTAGGGCCAGGTCGATCCCTCTCGACATCTTTACCTTGACAGTACAAATGAATCGAAATGGCTGCCTGATGACCATGAGCAGCGGCAGTGATTATATTTTCCGGTCCAAAGGCCGAATCTCCACCAAAAAAGACATTTGGCAAAGTTGACTGGAAAGTTGTTTTATTTAAAACAGGAAGGTCCCATTTCCCTAATTCAAGCCCCAAATCTCGTTCGATCCAGGGAAAGGCATTGTCCTGACCGATCGCAATGATGACATCATCGGCCTCAATAAATTCGTCAGGTTCGCCGGTAGGAATCAACTTCCTCCTCCCATTTTCATCGTATTCAGCCCTGACTTTTCCAAAGATTACTCCCTTCAATTTACCATTCTCTACCACAAATTCCTTAGGGGGCATATTATTCATAATGGGAATATCTTCGGCCATCGCGTCCTCAATTTCCCAGGGAGAGGCTTTCATATCTTTGAATGGACTTCGGACTACCACTTTAACGTCTTCTCCCCCGAGTCTCCTTGAAGTCCGACAACAGTCCATAGCGGTATTTCCCCCGCCTAATATGATTACTTTTTTTCCAATTTTATCAACGTGCTCAAAGGCAACACTTGCCAGAAATTCGATTCCAATATGAATATTGGCATCCGCTTCTTCCCGACCAGGTAATTTTAAATTACGTCCACTCGGTGCTCCCGTCCCAACGAATATGGCATCGTAATCCTTTTCCAACATCTCCCTCATACTAGACACGTAATGATTAAAATGAGTGTGGATTCCCATATCCAAGACATAATTGACCTCTTCATCCAATACAGACTCCGGCAATCGAAAAGCAGGGATCTGCGTACGCATCATACCCCCTCCTTTATGCCATTCATCATAGAGATGTATCTCATACCCCAAAGGAGCCAAATCACGTGCAACGGTCAAGGATGCAGGACCACCGCCAATCAAAGCAATCTTTTTCCCATTCTTTTCCTTAGGAGCGGTAGGCATTAGAGACTTCACTTCACCTTTATTATCTGCCGCTACTCGTTTGAGGCGACATATTGCCACGGGCTTTTCATCCTCCAACCGACCGCGACGGCAAGCCGGTTCACAAGGTCGGTCACAAGTTCTTCCCAAGATTCCTGGGAAGACATTAGATTCCCAGTTGACCATGTACGCTTCGGTGTATTTCTCAGCGGCAATGAGACGGATGTACTCCGGAACAGGCGTATGAGCTGGACAAGCATATTGACAGTCTACGACCTTATGAAAATATTCCGGATCATGTATGTTAGTAGGTTCCAAAACAATTATTGCTTTTTTACTCTAAATCTGTAATTATTTAGCGCATAAACATAGTAATAAGAAAGGAATATCCAAAATATAATCCTTTAAACAAATGATCTTTAAAACAACCCAACTGCAATAACTTGGAATATCTTCGGCGAGGAGTTAGTGTAAATTAAACGTTTTCTTTTCTCTTAAACAAACAATTTCTGGAATTTCGATATTTCTTCCGGCCATTCAAATGAACAAAATACTTGATAATAAGTTATTTACAGAGTTTCTGATAAGAATATTTCCACTCGGCACAATTGTTAAAAAAGTCTTAATGTTTCACCATTCTTAAAAAAAATGTTGCGACATTAAATGTCTATACATACATTTGCAACATCATGAGAATAGAAGATGCCATACAACAGAAAAAATTCGTCAATGAATTGCAGAAGGTACACATTAATGTGCTTTTCACTGCTACCTTTTTGAGTCAGCAATCGAGCACCCTTCTAAAGCCGTTTAACATATCGTGGCAGCAATTTAACATCTTAAGGATCTTGCGGGGAATGAACCCTGAGCCGGCAACGGTCAAATTGCTCACCGAACGAATGATTGACAAGATGTCCAATGCATCGAGGCTGGTAGAAAAACTAAAGAATAAAGGGTTGGTCGAACGAATTGCGTGTGAAGAGGATCGACGTCGAGTAAATATTAGTATTACTGCTAAAGGATTAGAGGTTTTGAAAGAAGCTTCCAAATGTATGGAGGAGCGATTTCACACGGCATATAGCGGTATCAATGAGGAGGAAGCAAAACAATTGAATGAATTGCTCGACAAGATGCGTGGTTAAATTTAATTTACATTATTCAATAACAATCAATCAATTTAAAGTTCAAACATGAAAAAGTCATTTAAACTTCTAGGTCTGGCCGTTGTATTTGCGCTCGCGGGATTTGCTTTCACA
>JANQRV010000358.1 GCA_028284395.1 Saprospiraceae bacterium | reverse complement strand
GACCTCCGTAATGCTGTTTTGGGCCAATAGGGAGCTTCCGAAAGCGATCATTAAGACGATCGGGAATAAATTCAAGTACTTCATAAAATTTCGTTTTTGAGTGACTAACTTTACCAAAGTTCATCGATGTAGCTGGGAAAGTCAGTTTTTGAACAGGCCTTTTGGTATGTATACAGTATGCGTACAACTTAAAGAAAATCCTACCCATGAAAACAAAGCTTTGTCTCTTGTTCATTGGGGCGGCAATCACGGTAGCCCTGAAATCCCAAGATTCCAATGCTTGTGTGATAGACTTTGATGCGCTTACCTTTCCCGTTCTAATGGAAGGTGAAGTAGAGGTTTTTAAATTTGATGGTGGAAAATTTAGGAAATCTGATCGAGTTCATAGTCGACAGTACGTTTTGGTGGATCGTGTAGCAGACACCATGTTTTATACGGAAATAAAAAGCTGGAAGGAAGGGGAGGCCGACTTATCCGTCCGCGAATTCAAATTTCGACTCGAAGAAAATCAGCTCTCCTTTTACAACTCGCGTGATTTCTGGAGATTCCCAAAACTGGCAAGGCTAATTTTCTTGTTTGACCGCCTGGGGAATATATCCTTTCCGATGAGGCAGCTTGATCCCGCTTTTACCGAGGAGGGTAAAGAGTATAAAGATGACTCTTTTGATACTTTTATAAGAACTAGGAGTATTGTCGATTATTGGGATGTGATACAATTGGAAGCTGTTGGCGAAATCAATGGCTCAAAAGATTCTATCGTGTTTGATATAACTAAGGTCCTTTTGGTAAGGGAGTTAAATAGTATGCCGAGGGAGCTCTATAGTCCCAGACAATGGAGGAAAAGGCTTAAAAAATACCTCCGATCACCTCCCAGAAAGTGGTGGTGGATGAGAAGTTACTCCGGACATTTAACCATAGACAAGGAAACTAAATTCTACGATGAGATAAAATTTGTTGATTATGACTTCAACACATCACAGTTCCTTGAAGAAAAAAGCATACTTAAAATATTTACTTATAATCGCCTTTTGTCAATACCAGATCAGGTATTGAAATTGATCGGACGGTAAATCCTCATCAAGTTTATGCCGTGTATACGTGACGTAGAATCTGCCGGCCCATATCGGCATGGACGGGATTAGACGGAAGACCGGTATCCAAAAGAATCGTTCCAAAGTAAATGGCCCATCCAATGGAGCGGTTGATCAGAGGCTGGTCAGCACCGTACCGGTCCAAGGCGGCATTCCTGGCGTTTTTGTCTCCGAATAGCATCCAGAGGCAGGCTACATCGGTGGCTGGATCACCGGAAGTCAGGTCTCCCCAATCGATGACGGCGGTCAATTTCTGTTGGCGAACAATTACATTCTTGGGGTGGAGATCCCCGTGTAGCAGGCAGCGTTGGGAAGAATGGGCTTCCCCCAGCGCCACCTCCCATAAATGCTCAATTTTAGGATTGACCAGATCGCTGACCAATCTCAACCGTTCGATCCGTTTTTGTATGTCGGGGGCTTTGGATTCCAGTGGTACCCCTCGGTGCGGGTTGATCGGTGCCGTCATCGGTTGGTGAGCGTGTAGTGCCCGTAAAAAGCCGGCCATACGTATGGCCTCGGTTGAAGCCGGCAATTGTTGGTTGGCAGTTTATGCTTCAGTTTTGGCAACCAATCCATTTCGTTTTGCAAAAGTGGAATGGCGATCTTTCTTCTGGGTAAACGGACAACCATTTCAGATCCCAGTTGGAAGTTTTCGTTGTCCCAACCGGAAGCCAGAAATTGCAGATTCAGGGAAGCGAATTCAGGGAATTGCTCTTGAATGAGTGTTTTTACCTATCAGCTTGCCCGCATCCGGTTGTTGCGCTTATTGTGTTCTACTTCTGCCAGCCCCAAATGCTCCATCAGGGGCGGGATGTACATGCCGAATCTACCGCGGTAGTTTTTCTTCAGGCCGTACCACCCACCTACGGGATTGTCTCCTGAACGTCCCCAAAACTCTACGGTGCCTTCTTTGGCCTGTACTTTTTCATCTTTGCTTCCAAGTAACATCCAGTCGCCATGTTTTTGTAACATATCGTGTAAATCTTTGATGCAACGGATGTCGTAGTGTAAAACCGTCTTTCCGACGGTGCAAACCAGAATGTCCCGTCCGTCTTTTTCGTCGACGTGCATGGTGTATTCCGAAGACAAGGGAGGGGTTTTCAATTTCAGTGGTTTTTCTTTCGTACCAATTGTTTCTCGGTAGTTCATGGGCGTATTATTTTGATTTAGCAATGGTTTCGGCCTCTTTTTTCAGGTCGGCAGTGAATTGTTCAAAAGCATCGTCAAACGACGGGATCTTGTTGGCAAAGAGAGGGAACATTATCCCACCAATTTTCTCGACCATCGAAAAACGGGTGAGGCCATTGGCGGATTGATCCAGCGAATAAGTCCGTTGTCCAAGACCGTCTCCCCAAATCAGTTTTTGATCCGGGATCATTTCTTTGACCTTCAGCTTGAAGGTTCGGCTGGGATCCAAAGTGCTTTTCAATTTGATTTTTTGACCCGGTTGGATCTCCCCTTCGATGGAAACGATGGTGGAATTCCACCGGGCAAAATCAGCGGCATTGGTCAATAACGCCCAGACGATGGAGGCATCTGCCTTGATCTCGGTGCTTATCGAGGTGGTCCGGCTAAAAGTCTTTTTAACGGTTTTCGCTTTTCCGTTTTGAGCGGCGGCGGATAAGGTAGTCATAATTAGAAAAATTGTGATGAATGGTTTCATTAAAGCAAATTTTATTGCTTTGACTGCCCCGACTCACAAAAGGATAGGATTTTAATCACTTTCTTTCAAATAATTTTCCATGACTCTTCTATTGTGCTCTAAATGATGCAGTTGCAATTCGTGAGCATTGGAGCTATAGGGGTCGATTCCCTTTAAAACTTCCATGCGAAGATCAAAAAGGCGTTGTTTGTCAGCCTTGCTCGCTTCTTTCACCATCTTGATCTTCATGAGTTCCTCCTGAGTGTTTTGCTTCGGATTAAAGATGCCGTTGATCTCGGAGCATTGATGGCAGATTCCCTCTTGGTTGATCAAAGCGCATCTGCCGTCAAATACCTCGATCATTTTTTGCCGGGCGGTGTGCAGGTGGTACTTCACCAAAGGTTCGGTGGTCTTTAGGATGGTGGCAATCTCCTTGATCTTAAAGTCGTAAATCTCTTTTAATAAGAGACAAAGGTGTTGCTCCAACGGTAGTGATTTGGAAATGCAGGTAAAGCAAAAAGCAATGTGCTCGCGAATTTCAAACTTGGCGTACTCGGAGGTTTCAATCAACTTCATGGTAGATTGAAAATGCGACATATCTTTTTTAGCAGCTTCCTTGCAGATGTCCGTTACGTTTTCCGGCCATCTTTTTTTCTTTTTGAGGTTGTCGATGGCCAGGTTGGAGGCAATGGCAAAAATCCAGGTTTTGAGCGAGGATGTCCCTTTGAAGGATTGAATGTTGCTACTCGCCTTGATCCAGGTATCCTGAAGAATGTCTTCTGTGTCCTGGGCATGAGCCGTCATTCTCAGAATATAGGATTTCAATTGGGGTTTGATGGCTTCAAATTCTTGATTAAAATCTCTTTCCATGGATGATATTTTACTAGAGTGAATCAATGGTGAACATCTCCTCCTCTTCAGTTGAGATCTGCAAGGTATTCCGCAAGGGCCGTCCCAAAGCATGCCAATGAACCTCCATGACATCGTTTTCCTCGAGAGAGATTTGCTCTCCAAAACTAAAGGCATCTGCGCCGAAGAAATGCACGTGTGCTTGTCCCGGCAACCGATGGTTTTCGTATTTGAAATGATGGTATTCGAGATTACTCAAGCTGTGGGCCATGTTCTCCTCTCCGGATTTGATGTCTTGTCGCCAAATGACCTCCCGGCCCCGGGAAATGGCTACCTTGCCTCTAATGTCTTGGAAATCTGTTGTCAGACAAAGCTCTGGCCCAATGGAGCACTGACGTATTTTGGACGGGGCCAGGTAAAGATAATTGCGTTTTTCCATCACGTGATCCGAGAATTCATTGCTGGTCGCAAAACCGACCCGGCGTGGGACTCCATTGAAATCCACGATGTAGATGCCCGCCACCTCGGGCTCTTCACCACCATCTTCTCCATAGGGAGGGATGGAAAGCGCCTCTCCGTGGGCCCGAAGAACCGAACCGTTCCCCTTGTAAAACCATTCCGGTTGAACGCCGATCCGTCCGGATGTGGGATGTCCTCCTTCAACGCCCCAGAGGTACATCTTCATACTGTCTGTCAATTCTTTCTCTGCGGCGACATCGTGCATGTTCTGCCGGTTTTCGGCGCTGGCTTTATGCGTGAGCCCGGTTCCGGCGACAAAGCAAGCGTTGGGATCTTTCGGATGGTCGAAAGCGGGCAGCAACTGCCAATCAGAGTGACGATGGTAAACTTCGTCATAATTCAAGTAGTCTGTAGAACGATGGCGAAGGATGGTCTCCTGAAGTTGGCCATTGCCTTTTGCCGTCAGCATCGCTGCATCGTAAATGGACGGGAAGGTATGGATTAGTAGGAGGTTGGGCTCTTCTACCAAGGCAATTCTTCGTTTGTTTTGTGGATCTTTTAATTGTACTAGTCTCATGATGGTTGGTTTTTGCTTAGCGGTCTGCCGGCTTGGTGGATACTATGGTTACTATTGTTGCTGTTGCTTCTATGGATACTATTGTTGCTGTGGATACTATTGCTTCTTTGGATGGGCTTAGCGGTCTGCCGGCTTCAAGCCGTCTGACCGCGATCCCCCTTCAGAAGCCGTTCCACTTGCTCGACCATTGAGGTTGAACCAATGAACAAAGGAGCCCGCTGGTGCAACTCGGTTGGGACGATCTCCAGAATTCGTTGATGCCCATCGGAAGCCTTTCCTCCCGCCTGTTCTACCAGCAACGCCAACGGATTGGATTCATACAGCAACCTGAGCTTGCCGTTTGGAGCCTTCGAAGAACCGGGATACATATAGATGCCGCCCTTGAGGAGGTTGCGATGGAAATCGGCCACTAACGATCCGATGTATCGGCCGGAATAAGGCCGGTTGGTGGCTGGATCGGGTTGTTTACAATAATCGATGTAGGCTTTGACTTCTTCCGAAAAATAGGAATAATTTCCTTCGTTGATACTGTATATTTTTCCTTCATCCGGAATGGTCATGTCGGGATGAGACAAGTAGAAGACGCCCACGGTGGGATCGAAAGTAAAGCCGTTGACCCCATTACCGGTGGAGTAAACCAACATGGTCGATGAACCGAAGATAACGTATCCGGCGGCCACCTGCTCCGTACCCGGCTGGAGAAAATCGTCCAATGTCGCTTCGGTGCCTACCGGGGATATGCGCCGGTAAATGGCGAAAATAGTTCCGATGGAAACATTGACATCGATGTTAGAGGACCCGTCCAGCGGATCCATAAGGATGATGTATTTCCCACTTCGACCAACTTCATCGGAAAAGGAAATATAGCTGTCCTCTTCTTCGGAAGCAATGCCACAGACTTCATTTCGGGCCATGAGTGATTTAATGAAGAGGTCATTGGCGTAGACATCGAGTTTCTTTTGTTCTTCGCCCTGTACATTTTCTTGCCCCATGCTGCCCATGATATTGTCTACCAATCCCGCTTTGTTGATTTGGCTGTTGACAACTTTGGCCGCCAATCGAATGGCGCTGAATAAGCGGCTTAGTTCTCCTTTGGCGTAAGGGAAGTCCTTTTGTCGTTGGATGATGAATTCACCCAAAGTCGTAATACTCTTCATGTGCGTTGATTTTTTGAAGAAGATCCAAAAAAATTGGAACTCATTTCATGGTAATTATTGGTTAGATACGTGTTATGTATACAATCGCAAAGAAACGAAAAACAACAATAATGCTACTTGTTATTTTATTCATTTTTATGGCTGGTGCGGTTCATGCACAAACGACTTCCGCCGGAGACTATTTTGTGTACGTTTCCTCCGCCGAACCGGACAATGATTCGGGGATTATTTTACTGGATTTTGATTCGGCAGAAGGAGCCCTGACCAATCCGCGAAAAGCAGGTCCCTTCAAACGTACCGGATACCTGAACCTCAGTGAAGACGGTCGGAAGCTCTACACGGTGCGGGCTGGCGACGACGGCAAACACTATGTATCTGGATTTTCCGTCGATCGCAAAGATGGTAGCCTCAAGTTACTGAACGAACAAACGGACTTTGGAAAAGGTCCTTGTTACGTTTCGGTAGCGCCTACCGGGAAAACCGTACTGGTTGCCAATTATTCCGAAGGGAACATCTGCAGCTTTAAGATCAACCGGAAAGGGCTTTTGAAAGGGGTGCAAACCAGTCATTATCACCAAGGTGCCAGTAAGGTCACGGATCGGCAAAAAGCGCCACACCCGCACATGATACTGCCTGCCGTAGCAAACGATCTCGTTTTGGTTCCGGATCTTGGAATGGATCAGGTGTTGATTTACCAGTTGAATCGCAAGGGAGTTTTAGCTCCCTTTGGAGCGAAAACGGCGGCAACCCCACCGGGAAGCGGACCCCGACATTTTGCTTTTCATCCGAACGGTCAATTCGGCTATTCGTTGAATGAATTGGACGGTTCGGTGACCGCCTTTCGGTTTGATGCTGATGGCGGTCGACTGACTCCGATTGAAACCGTATCGACTCTGCCGGCCGATTTCAAGGAATTCAACAAATCAGCAGATATTCACCTGACTCCGGATGGCGCCTATCTGTACGCCTCGAACCGGGGCCATAATAGCATCGCGGTTTTTAAAGTAGACGCTTCGAACGGCACCCTGGAATCGAGGGGCACGTTTCCCTGTGGTGGAGAATGGCCGAGAGCCTTTGCCATCGACCCATCGGGGCAGTTCATTTTAGTGGCCAATAAGCAAACCCATAACATTGCCATCTTTCGGATAAATCCCGTGGATGGGTCAACAACGCCAATCGGCAGTGTTGAAGACCTGGGAGCTCCTCAATGCATTAAATTCCTCAAAAAACAATCTTGAATATGAATGCCAAGCAACCGTCTTTATGGATTGAAGATCTGAAAATCACGCCCATTGCAATGGGGGATCCGCCACTGCTTAACGCGGCGGGGATCCACGCTCCCTATGCCTTGAGAATCATCCTGGAAATGGTGACCAACCGGGGCATCGTCGGCCTGAGTGAGATTCCCGGTGGAGAAAAGATTCATCGGGCCTTTCTAAAGGTTAAAGAGCTTTTGATCGGCCGCGACCCTTTTCAACTCAATGAGATTCGGCAACTGCTCAGCGAAAACTTCGGTAACGACACCTCCGATGAGCGGGGAGCGAATCCCTGGGATCAACGTCGCCTCGTCCATGTTTTTAGCGCCTTGGAGGTCGCATCCCTTGACATTATGGGCAAGCTGTTGGACCGGCCGGTCGTAGATTTATTGGGTGGTGCAGCCCGCGAATCGGTTCCTTTTGCAGCCTACCTGTTTTACAAACGCGAAGGAGCTGGTGGTACGCTTGGATACGGGACTGATCCTGCGGCCACGGGCTGGGCACAAGCCCGCCAGGCGGCCGCTCTCGACCCACAACAGATCGTGAACCAGGCCCAAGCTATGTGCAACGAATTCGGATTCCAATCCATTAAACTAAAAGGTGGTGCCTTGGATCCAACTACGGAATGCGATAGCATGATCGCACTACAGGAAGCCTTTGGCCCGGATGTGCCGCTGCGCTTGGATCCCAACGCCATCTGGTCGCTGGAAACCGCTATTTCCTGCGGCAAGAGATTGGAAGGCGTTCTGGAATACTACGAAGATCCGGTAAGAGGGCAGGAGCAGATGGCCAAACTCTCCCAGTCGGTTTCCATTCCGCTAGCTACCAATATGTGTACGACTTCCTTTGCCGATCTGCCGGAAAGTATCCGCCTTGGATCCGAACACATCATTCTTTCCGACCATCATTTTTGGGGTGGACTAAAGGCTTCTATGGAGCTGCATCGCATTTGCAACACTTTCGGTCGGGGCTTTTCCATGCATTCCAACAGTCATCTCGGGATTTCCATGGCGGCCATGACTCATTTAGGGGCCGCACTTCCCACACTGGATTACGCATTGGATACCCATTACCCGTGGCAGGCAGAAGAGGTCATCAAGGGGGGCAAAATACCCATTGAAGATGGAGCGGTGAGGGTTCCCGAAGGGCCTGGACTCGGTGTGGAAATCGATCCGGATGCGCTGAGCCGACTGCATCAAAACTACTTGGATTGCGGCTTGACCGAGCGGGACGACGAGGCAGAGATGCAAAAGATCGAGCCAAGCTGGCGTTTTGAACTCGTTCGTTGGTAGGCGTTTTGTTTCGAAGTTTGGGCAAGATTCAGGTTTTGGATAAAGTGGCCGGTTCTTATCTTTGCTTCATGAAAGAAACCATGATCAATTTAATGGACGGCTTTACCCTTGATTTGCCGGAAAAGGAGAAGGAGAAGGCCTTCCAGAAAATGATGGAGCTATTGAATGAAGTAGAAACGAGCCTGGAAGAAATGCCGGTATACCACGGTAAAACCCAGCGAGAGATTTACGAGCTATTTGCTCGGGAATTGCCGGAGAGAGGTGAGCCAATTGCCGCCGTTCTGAATGAAGTAAAAGACAAAATCGTTCCCCATTCCACCCTAAACATTGGACCGTATTACCAGTCTTACGTCATGAGTTGCAGCAATCACGCTGGATTCATGGGGCAGATCATCAGTACCTTTTTTAATCAGAATGCTACCAAATGGCATTTGGGGTCCGTTTCGGCTGAGTTGGAACAATTGGTTGTACGCTGGATAAAGGCATTTATGGAATTGCCGGCGGATAGTGCCGGCGTCCTGGTCAGTGGGGGATCGGCGGCCAATTTGACTTGCTTGACGGTGGCTCGCAATGAATTCCTGGGTTTGCGGGTAAAAAAGGAAGGCCTGTACGGACAAAAACCGCTGGTACTTTACACTTCGACGGAAGTGCACTATTGTGTGGTAAAGGCAGCAGAAATGCTGGGACTGGGTAGTGATTACGTCCGCAAGATCGCGGTTGAAAAAGATCTCACCATAGACCTCATCGCTTTACAACAAAAAATAGAAGAAGATAAAGCGGCGGGGTTGCGACCATTTTGCATTGTAGCTAGTGCCGGAACCGTAAACACTGGAGCCATCGACCCCATCGATGCCCTTGCCGACATCTGTGATCGGGAGGAGTTATGGCTCCACATCGACGGAGCATACGGTGGTTTGGCAGCTGGTGTACCGAACGTTGCTGCACATTACCAAGGGCTTTCCAGGGCCGATTCGATTGCGGTCGATCCCCACAAATGGTTGTACGTACCCTTTGAAGCGGGTTGCGCCCTTTTCAAAAAGGAAGCTCAAATGCCGGCAACTTACAGCCATCTCCCGGATTACCTGGTGGCCGATCGGACTAAGGAGGAACGCCGTGATTTTATGGAATACGGTTTTCAACTATCCCGCAGTGATAAGGCATTAAAGATTTGGATGACATTTAAGGTGCTGGGGGCCGAAAAACTCAAATCTGCCATCGACCAGGATATTGAAAAGGCGCGGTATCTGGGAGCGAGCATGGAAGCTTCCGATCTGTTTGAAGTAGTGGCTACCGGTCCGCTTTCCATTGTTTGCTATCGATTCAACCCCAGGGGAAATGACTTCTCTGAAGAACGGCTGGAGGCGCTCAATCAGCAGCTATTGGATCGCATCGAGGAAGCGGGAAAGGTCTTTATCACCGCTACCCGTGTTTGGGGGAAATTATCGCTTCGGTCCTGTTTTGTCAATCACCGGGCGCAGCAGCGGCATTTGGATTTTACTTTTGAACATTTACGTCAGTTGGCGTTGGAACTGATTTAAGCCAAGGATCTAGAACCAATGATTTGCCTTCTTGAAAAACCCGGCCCCACGGAGCAGCTAATCCAGCATTTTTCGTTCCGCTACTTCTTTGGAAAGCATCCTTTCCAATTCCCAAAAATTGGTCTTCAGGCTTCGGGCATTGAATAGGATTGGGGTACCGTGCCGAATATTAGCACTTCTCAATGCCTTCAGATTTTGGGTGGCGGTATGCTCCAGGTACCATTCCGGGTTCTCAAGGTCGATCAATACTAGTTTAGCTGCCGGTAAATGTTGCGTACGGATCCGTTTAATATCTCTCCATTTGACGGTCGGCATGCCATTGGCAATCCCCACCAGGACTGTGATGCCCTCCTCGTCAATCCTAAGACCGGTTTTCCTTTTTAGGAATGCAATACCAGCGATCAGTGCGATCGAGCCGAAAAATACAACGGCCATGTAACCGACGCCAAGTGTTTGTTCAACATTCGCAGTGGTGAGTCCAGCGTATACTGCATACAGTAGCAGCCCTCCTAATGCGGTAAACAAGAGGCCTAACAGGAATGCAATGAGGGCCCAGTAGCGGGTTTGGATTATTTCTATGGGTAGTGATTTCATGATTGATCGTGCTGGGGGAGGTTAGAAAGTTAAGTCCATAAATTGGATTCGATCGGCAGGTCTCTGACCCGTTTTCCCGTCGCCCGAAAGACGGCATTGGCAATCGCTGCCGCGGCGGGCCCCTGAGCAGCTTCGCCAGCGCCCATTGGCGGCAACTCCGGACGATTGAGAATGCGTACTTCAGTCTCCGGCACCTGGTCCATTCTGAGGATCCGATAGGTATTCCAATTTTCGCTGGTGACTTGTTGTCCCTCAAATTTCACTGCTTCTTTTAGCGTCCAGGAGGCAGCCTGAACCATTCCGCCTTCGGTCTGATTGATGAGACCATCTGGATTGATTACTTCTCCGGCTTCAATGACTGCCCACATCTTTATTGGCGTGACGACTTTCTGCTCCGGGTCAACCGTTATCAAGGCCGCTACCGCGCAGTAGGCAGCCGTGTTTTTATAGCGCGAAAAACCAATGCCCAACCCCTGGTTTTCGCTGGTTTTGACGTCCTTGATGAGTGCTTCTAAGTTTTGTAGGATTGCGATGGCCCTTTCATCGTCCAGATGGTTGAGGCGAAAGCGGATAGGATCCAGCCCTGCCTCTCCGGCCAGTTCATCCATAAAACTTTCGATGGCAAAAATATTGGCGTAGGCGCCCAGGCTCCGCAAAGCGGAAACACGCAACGGGCCAGCGACGTGATGATCTTCCGTGATTGCCTCAGGGATTTTATAGTACGGTTCGGAATTTCTACTGCCGCCGCCCACTCGATTGGTTCCTTCGTAAGGAAAAGCTTCAGCCAGCATTCTGGCGGAGACAAAGTAAGAAGCCTTACCTCGCGGGCGACTGCTATGAGCGTCCGACCAAAAATCGTATCGCCAGTTAGTTATTTGCCCTTCCGGTGAAAGGGAGGCCTTCAATTTCATGAACATCGCGGAACCGTAAGGTTCAACGGTGTGCTCATCTTTGCGCTGCCACATCAGCCGAATGGGGCGTCCGGGAAGGGCTACGGCCAGTAGGGCTGCTTCAGCTGCCACGTCATCGGCGCCATTGTGACCATAGCATCCGGCACCGCGGATGCCAGTCACCCGAATGCGATCTTCGGGCATATCGAGGAGATCACTGACGGTTGCCCGCAGCGGATAAGCACCCTGGCTATGCGACCATATCTGTAACTGACCATCTTTATACTGAGCAAGCGCACAGGAAGGTCCGATGGATCCATGCATGACATAGGGTTTGCTGTAGCTGGCTTCCAAGCTTTGGACCGGACTTGCACTTCGCTTGATACTTCCCCTCTGAAACAACGACGGCCATTGTTCGGTGTTCGGAGCCTGGCCCGTTGGCAACCAGCGGGCACTTTGCTCCAATTCTTCCAGCGCCTTCACTGCCTGGAACTCCCGCTCGGTAATCACCGCGGCAAAAGACCCGTTCCTGACCACTTTAAGTACGCCCGGCATGGACTCCAGTGATTGACTGGTGCCAACCAGTTGCACACCGGGAACGGGAGGGTGCAAGACTCTTGCGTGGACCATGTTTTCCAGCCGCAAGTCTTGAATGAAAATGGGTGCTCCCTGTACCAGTTGTTCGATGTCAGGGTGGGGTAGTGGCTGACCAACCCATTGATATCGATCTTTTGGCTTAAGGGGAGCATCATCCACAATGTTTCCAATGAATTGATTTTCGGTCAACAGTGCTGCTATTTCAAGGTGGTCGTTCGATCCTCGTCGTGTGACCTGGCCATCCCGAAGCTCCAAATCTTTGACATCGACCTGCCATCGTTCTGCGGCCAACCGGAGCACCCGCTGACGTGCAGTGGCAGCAGCGCGACGAATGATCATCGAACTTCGTTCGACCGATCTGCTGCCGGCGGTATATCCCTCGTTTTGTGTGATACCGGTATCGGCATAGATCACCTTTATTTGACGAGGGTTGATGTTTAGTTCCTCACCGGCCACTTGTTGCATGACAATCTTGAGCCCTTGCCCCAATTCCAGTTTTCCGGTTAAAACCTGGACGGTTCCGTCCGCCAGAACCTGGAGCCAGGCATCTGCCTGATCTGCCGTAAATGGAGGGTTTGCATTGACTCCGACCTTGGAGTCCTTAGCGCAACCGAACAGCAAAAAGCCAACAGTCAGCGAACCGGAGGTCTTGAGAAAAGATCTTCTATCGATGGTATTCATGGCAAGGGCTATTTAAAGGTTCTCTGCTGCTCGCCTAACGGCTTTGAACACTCTGGGTTGACTGCCGCAGCGGCACAAATTGGGTTGAAGGCTTTGTTGTATCTCTTGGTCGGTTGGGTTTTTGTTGATATTGAGCAAAGCCACGGCCGATACGATCATACCATTGGTACAATATCCACATTGGGCGGCCTGTTCGTCGATAAAAGCTTGCTGGACGGGATGGAGATTCCCTTCATCATCTTTCAATCCAGATAAGGTAATGATCTCTTTGTCGGTAGCGACCCTGACCGGAACCCGGCAAGTAATGCCCACCCGGCGATCCATGATGACCATACAGGAGCCGCAGTGTCCCTGTCCGCATCCGTATTTCGGACCATTGAGCCCCAATTGGTTTCGAAGTACATAAAGCAGTGGAGTAGTGGGGTCTGCTTCTACCTGATATGCCTTTCCGTTGACGTGTAAGTTGAAGGTTGCCATGGATTTAACGAATGATGAGTTTAGAGCACTTTTTCACAATCATTGAACGCAGCGAAATTAAGCAAACTTCTCTGTAAATCAGCTTCATATCGATCGGGGTTTTTTATTTTTTGTTCCCAGATCAGATTTTGGATGTATAGTACTTTTGTTTTTCGGTCGGCCTTTAGGTCGATTTGCCCCAAAAGCTGATGGCCTTTTAGGATGGGTAGACAGAAGTATCCGAATTTGCGCTTGGCCGCTGGAACGTAACACTCCAAAATGTATTTGAAATCAAACAGCTCTTCCGCTCGCTTTCTCTGAATAATGAGGTTGTCGAAAGGCGAAAGAATGGTGAGGGTCCGCCGATTTTTTAGATTTTCCAGTTCGTCGTAAAGACGGCCAGTCGTGTAATACGGTTTGGGCCCCAGTTTTTCCACCTGCATTTCCAGTATGTCCCCTTCGCTCAGCATTTTCTTAAGAATGGTCTCAATGTCTTTGTTGGTGCCGCTCAGCAGATAGCCGATCTCGGTTGGTCTGACCAGCCCGTGCGCATGGATGTCGCGCAAAATTAAGTGGCGGATGAATTCCTCCCGGCTGGGCAGAGATGGGTCGACGAAGGAAGGAAGCACGCGTTCGGTCAGGTCATAGGCCTTCTGAAAGCCCTTGCGATGGGCCACCATGATGCGGCCCTCCATGAACAGGAGACGGAGCGCCACATTAAAGGGATTGCGGGTCCAATCCATTCCATTGCTGGGCTTCTTGGGTTTTTCTGTATTTTTAAAGTCCTTTGACATCAGCGGCCCTTCTGCTTTGATGCGGTCCAACACGTAGGCCTTGCGTTTGGGATCCTTCTTGAAGTAGCGCAACATGGAGGCGGTTTCATTGCGGAAAGACTCTTTCATGATGAGGGAGTAACGAAAATCCTTCATGGGTAGATAACTGGCGGCGTGGGCCCAGTATTCGAAAACGGAGCGGTCTTCTTCGAGCCGACTTAACCAGGCCGGGTCATAACGATGTACCCGGTTCCACAAGATGTGATGATGTGCCCTGGCAATGACGGAAATAGTATCGATTTGAACGTAGCCAATTTGTTCGATTACCTGCAGTAAGCCACTTTTTCCCTTATTGCTTGTCTTTGCATATAGTCCTTGTTGGTGAATCGCCAATTGCCGTGCCTGTTTTAAACTTATTTTTTTCATTCCCGAATTTCAAATTCTAGATATGTGGCAAAATTACTTGAAAATTGCATTTAGAAACATTGGAAAACAAAAGATTTTCTTCGCCATCAATGTTCTGGGGCTTGCCCTGGGGATGGCCTGTTGTTTCTTAGTGGTGCAATACGCCTGGCATGAATCCAGCTACGATGATTTTCACACCCATGCCGATCGGTTGTACCGGGTCAATTACCAGGTTCGGTTCGGGAATGAGGTCAATTCCGCACGTGTGTTTCCTACTTTGGGGCCCAAACTGACGGATTACTTTCCCGAAATGGAGGCGGCAGCGAGAATGTATCCACGCGAACTCAGCGTTAAAGTATCCGGTACGGAACGCCATTTTGAAGTAGAAGATGTCTATTTTGCGGATTCATCCGTTACCCGCGTTTTTGATTTTGATTTTATACAAGGCCGAGCAGAGAGTGCTTTGAATCAGCCATTCTCGGTCGTCGTCACGGAAGAGATGGCCCAAACCTTATTTGGGAGGACGGATGTGTTGGGAGAGCAATTAAAACTGGCGGAAGCAGAAAATTTTCAAATTACGGGCGTTATCCGGGATTGGCCAGAAAAATCCCATCTGCCGATCAACGTCTTGGTTCCCTATCAGAATATGGTGGATGTGGAACCGGTACACGCCCAGGAACGGCTGAAATTGGTCCTCGAAAGCAACAAGACGGCTACTCATTCTTATACCTACGTTTTGCTAAAGGAAAACCAAAATGTGGAGGCGGTTAACGAAAAATTTGCCCAATTCATGAATGAATTCGGCGACGAACGATTCCGCGACAAGCAAAGCTTAAGCCTGTTTCCGGTGTCGGATATCCACCTGTATTCCGAGGCTTCATCAGAACCCGTTCCGACGGCCAACCTCAGTATGCTGTATCTGTTTTTGGGCATCGGCGGCATTACCTTACTGATTGCCTGTATCAATTTTATCAATTTGACTATGGCCGGCTCCCTTGGCCGCGCCAAAGAAGTAGGTGTGAGAAAAGTGATGGGAGCCCAACGGGAAGCTTTGATCAGCCAATTTTTGTCAGAATCGATGTTGCTGAGCTTTTTTGCTTTTGTCCTTTCTCTATTGCTGGTTCGGCTTGCTTTGCCTCATTTAAACAATTTGACGGGCCTTGCTTTGCCGTTTGCACCTTTTCTCCAGCCCGGGATGCTCTTGTCTTTCATTGGCATCTTTGTGCTAGCTGGAATTTTAGCCGGTAGTTATCCCGCTTTTTATGTGAGCAGGTTTCAGGCCATACACGCCTTGAAAGGGGAGGGAGGGGTGACGAACAAACAGTCCGGTGGATTAAATGTGCGAAAGATCTTGATCACCTTGCAATTTGTTGCTGCAATCACCTTCATCAGCGGAGCCATCATTGTCTTCCTGCAGTTGCGTTTCCTCCGTAACCAACCGCTGGGTTTTGAAGAAGAGTTGACCCTTTGCGTACCGATCGACAGCCGCGGGAACATCAATGCACTGTTTCGACCCGGCGATGCCAATTTGCGCAAAAAAATGAATACGCTCGATGAGGTATTGCTAAACAATGCCAATATCCATGCGGTTACCCAATGTTCGCACGAACCGGGGCTGGGGGCAGTCGGTCGCAACGTCTGGAGCGAACAAGTGCCGCAAGAAGAAAATTTTTCCGCCAGTGTCTTGTCGGTCGACTACGACTTTTCCGAGACCTTTGGCCTGGAGGTAGTCGCCGGCCGGGAATTCGATCTTTCTTTTGGGACCGATCACCTCAGTAGTTTCGTGGTAAATGAGGCAGCGATACCTGCCCTGGGGTGGGAAAGCCCGGAGCAGGCCGTGGGCCAGTCCCTGGTCCTGGAAGGCAAAGAAGGTCAGGTGATCGGTGTTGTGCGGAATTTCCATTTTCAAAGCCTGTACAATGCCATCGAGCCGCTCCTATTGGAAGTAAGGCCGGGGGCATTCTCTTCCTTTGGCATGCGGCTCGGCAACGCCAATGTTCCGGAAACCCTGGCCTTCATTGAAGAAAAATGGTCGGAGTTTTTTCCCGGAAAAGCTTTTGAGTATCGATTTTTAGATCAAAGCATCGACGAACTCTATCAATCGGAAGAACGGTTGTCCGGAATGATTGGATACTTCTCGCTGATTGCGGTATTCATTGCCTGCTTTGGACTGCTCGGATTGGCAGCATTGACCACCCGGCATCGCTTCAAAGAGATTGGCATTCGTAAAATCCTGGGAGCGACGACCTCGCAGATTCTCCACATTCTGGCCAATGACTTTTTAAAATTGATTGGATTGGCATTGCTGCTGGCTACTCCGATTACCTGGTACGGCATTCAGACCTGGATGGAAGATTTTGCTTTTCGCATTGCCTTTCCCTGGTGGGTGCCGATACTGACCGGTGTCGTCGTTTTAGCCCTGGCTTTTCTCATCATAACTTCTCAGACGATCCGGGCGGCTTTGGCGAATCCAGTTGAGTCTCTGCGGCAAGAGTAAGAGGGCGTTACCTTCTCTCGTAAATCAGATCGTAGATTAGTTCCGCCAATTCGGCGGGTGTGTTCTCCTGGGTATCCATGTAACCCAATCCGTCGATGCCATCGATGGGGGATTCGTCGAAGCGAACCGGCAATAAATACCGTTCCCGGTTTTTGGTTTCGTTATGACGCCGGATGGCATGATTGAGCTCTACCAGGGTCCATTTCTTTTTCGTATAGTTTTCGGATACGAAGATGACGCAAAATTTTGAATACGAATTATAGACATCTCCCAGAAATTGGTTGAGATCCATTCCCCAGGTCTTGCGCTTGTTGAAGTGGTCGTAAAATACCTTGACATCTCTTTGGTTCAAATGCTTGGCTACTTCTTCCACATAAGCCCTTTCTTCATTGGCGTAAGAAAACGCTACGTCATAAATTTTGGCGTATTCGGGATGATCTACGAACTTTTTGTTCGGTCCGATGATGTTGAAACTATTGTAGTAGCGAAGATCCAGTACTTTTGCTAGCGTTTTGTCCAAACAAGGGTGGGTAACGAAGAATTTAGTATTCGGTAAGGTTACATTCTCCTTGTAGCTGTATTCCGCTGCGGGTAGAAACTTTTGCAGTAGATTGTCTTTGCCATTCAGGGTTTTTTGGGTGAAGCCCAAAAGTCCGATGGAAAAGTAATGCTCCGCCAGGTCTCGTTGTTCCTTTAGAATGTAATCGGACGGAATCACATTACTCTGAATGACCTTGATGAATTGGTTCAACTGACTGCGGTCGAATTTCGGAATGATTTCATTGAGATAGTTGTCCAGGATCTCATCACTGACTTTATTGACTTCCGAGCGGATTTTGCTGACGCGGTCCTTGGGTTTGTCCAAATCGTAACCGGGGCTGCCCACCACGTAGTTGTACAAAGAGGACCCCATCAGGACCATTTCTCGGGGCCTACCAAAAGAGTGGCGATACAGAAAATCAAACGGCTTTTCCACCCGATAGGTGCCGCTGGGGAATTTAGCGGCCGTGTGCCCTACTTTTTTGACGCCCAGAAAACGCTCCACCTTGTCATCGGCCTCCGGACAAACATACTCTTCCGGATCCATCAAGTCGATGTTCTTTTCAAAAATGAGCTTTACTTCGTCCTTGGTGTATTTTAAAGAAGTAGTATAATTTTTATAATTCAGTTTCATTTGATCGTCCAGACAAATAAAGGCTTCCGACCGTATGGTACTGAAGATCTTGATGTGACTGTTGTGGCGGTTGATCTCGTAAATAGCTGCCAACAGGCCCATTTGTGCTCCGGTCCAAACTTCCACGGCCGGCGGCACTCTCATGTCGTCAAAGTCCGTCTTATCGTAGTCGGTTAAGAATTGGCCAAGGGCCTGATCGATGTTGTCGATGAAAATACAGATGCCATTGTTAATCCGTTCGATCTTCTGGGTCAGGGTGCGAAGACGCTCGAGGTATTTGTCGAGCATGTTGCGATTCATTAGAATGGTTGTGATGAGGGTCGAAAGACTCCGATTGTTTTCCATCAGATCGATGAGCAGTTTGTCTTCTTCCTCTCTTACGTGGTTGACCTGGCAGGCGATGATGGACAGGACCAGCCTCCATATTTTTGCCCAAATGGAGTAACCGGAAAAACGGAGCAAATCCTTTTTGGAAAGTTGGTTGTTATCCAACATCAAATTTTCGCAGAGCTGTCCGGAAGAAGGGTAGAAGAGGAGTCCTTTGTCGTGAGAATCATTGCGATACAGGTAGGACTTAAGGTTTAGGAACAAGGTCTTGCCAATACCCTTGGGGCCTACCAGAACAAAATTGTGATCGTGGTTGCCGGTTCGAAGATAGTTTTTAATGAGCCGGTTTACGTAGATGTCGTTGATCAATTCAGCGGAGTATCTGATTTTTCCGCTATCGTATTGCCAGGGTAGTCGTGGTTTGTGGTCCATAGAGAGTTGTGGTGGATTTTGGTTTTGGGTTTGTTGTTTTAGGTTCGGGGTTTAGGGTTCGAGGTTCAGGGTTCTGGGTAAAGTGTGGTAGAATTGGAAAGTGTAAGGTTGTATGTCGTTTTTGAATTATAATAAGTTCTAATATAGTTAATTATTGTCGAAGTCGCTACTTAAAAAATGTCGGTCACTTTCCCATTAGGAAAAGAAATATGAAAATGCAGTACATACCAATGAATATCAGGGGTAATGCACGTTCCACATTGGTTAAAGGCCGATATATTTTGGGGTCTTTGCCCTCGCCCAATTCTCTCCATTCTTCTTTGACGTAAGGGCCGCAAGGCAACGATTCTTCCATCCTTTCGATGACCTTGAATTTTGCGGTATTTAATTGTTTGTAAGAGTTAATGAGTCGAAACCAGGTGTAACAAGATAGTACACCGGTGATGGCGAGGAAGGCAATTTCTGGTGTATAGCGCACGCCGTCGGCGAGACTTTGGTCCCAATCTTCGACCAAAAAACCAATGACGGTAAAAATCGAAGTCTGAAGTGTTAGGAAAAAAACGTTGGCCCGGCCTCTTCGTTCGCTGATCTTGTCGGAACTGGCCACATACATTTTGTATTGCTCCAGAAAATGCTCCTGATAGAGTTCTTCGTTGTCTTCATAGACCGATTTGTCGCCCAGTTCGGTTGGACTTTTGCTTTCGCCCAGGGGAGGGCTCATTGGTTGAGACGCTTGTGCGCCCAAGTTATTCGGGTCTTCCATACTGCTGTAAATACATCGCTCTTTGTGAATAAGCCGTCAAGATATTAAATTTATTTTTAAAACTTGTGGGCATTATTGAACTGCCTTAATGTAAGTAGGCGCAAATAAAATCTGATCATGGCATTTGAACTAACGAGTGTTGTGCCCTGGGGCAGGAACCTGGAGGAGTACCGGGCTATGTTCGATTTGAGCGAAGCAGATCTGGATCAAAAGTTGATTGGATTCGGAGACGGTCCGGCCAGTGTCAACGCCGAGTTATCTGCCACGGGCAGGTACCATCGATCCATCGATCCGATTTATGCGTTTTCGAGTGATCAACTCTCCGAACGTTTTGAAGCCGTTAAGGAAGAAGTGATGGTGCAGGTGCGACAGAATTTGGACAATTTCACGTGGAAGAACATCAAGGATCCCGATGAATTGTTGGAAGTCCGATCGGCAGCAATGCGGGATTTTCTTCTGGATTTTGAGCAGGGGAAGAAGGCCGGCCGTTACATATACCATGAATTGCCACAGCGCCTGCCCTTTAGCGATCGACATTTCGACCTTGGTTTGAGTTCTCATTTTCTATTGCTGTACGAAAACCTCGGATTGGATTTTCATCTTGCATCCCTGACGGAGATGCTCCGGGTTTGCCGGGAAGTCAGGGTCTTTCCCATCCTTAATTTGAACGCAGAGCGATCGGTTTTTCTCAAACCGATCATACATCATTTTAGCGATTCGTATCACCTTCGGATCGAGCAGGTAGACTACGAATTTCAAAAAAACGGAAACGAGCTGCTGCGCATTTTTCATCGATATCCTTAACGCAATTTTTCCAGCATATCATTGAATTCGCCGCGCCATTCCCGATGAGTTACCCAATGTATATCCTGGCCATCCGTCGTACTGCGCGGCACAATGTGGAAATGAATGTGAAAGACCGTCTGCTGGGCAGCTGCACCGGTATTGCTGATGATTTGAATGTCTTCCATGCCGAGTTTCTCCCGGTATAGCCGAGCTATTTTTTGTACGACTGTGATGACCTCTTTTAAGTCCTCTTCAGCAATGTCAAAAATGTTGGTATAATGAGCCTTGGGGATGACCAGAGTATGGTACCGGGTAGCTGGATTAATGTCCAAAAAGGCGTATACCTTATCGTTTTCGTAGACCTTCCAGGAAGGCGATGCTCCGCGCCCTACCCGACAAAAGATGCAATCCGTCATTTTTGTCCTTAATATAAAGCAATTTCTGGACCAATGCCGCTTCGGTGTTACCCAGCTTCAGTTAAATAAAATCTATGCAACCTACCTCGAAAAGAATCCCGCCTCAGGTAAGGTGGTTCGACCAGAATTTGAAGACTAAAAGGAAAATGAGAAAAATTTTACCAAAAACTTTTACGTAACTAAAAAGTTACTTAATTTTATGTAATCAAAAAGTTACATAAATCTATGAAGAAGAACATCCGGTTAACCAGAACGTATCCATATCCAGTGCAGAAGCTCTGGCATGCCCTCACCGATGCGGAGGCTATGAGTCAGTGGTTGATGCCTTGTGATATTAAGCCCGAGGTGGGGCATCGATTCAAATTCAAGACTAAACCGCAAGGCAAGTTTGATGGAATTGTGCACTGTGAAGTGCTGGAGGTCAAGGAACATGAGTTGTTGTCTTTCAGTTGGAGTTCGGGTAAACTCCGCACGAAAGTCACCTTCAAATTAACCCCGGAGGGACAACGTACCCAACTTGATTTTGAACACGATGGATTTGAAAGGTTGATGGATCGCCTAATTGTTCGTAATATATTGGCTAGTGGATGGCGGTCGAGGATATTGACCGTTTTACTACCTAAATACCTTGCAGAAAATGAATGATGTATTTAAAGCCTTAGCGGATCCAACCCGACGGGAGATCCTCCTGATGATCGCAGAACAGCCGTGTAGTGTGAATACGATTTCGGATCAGTTCAATATTTCCCGGCCCGCTATTTCCAAACACATTAAGATTCTTAAAGACTGCAAGCTGGTCAGTATGCAGACGGATGGATTCGATGGAAGACAACGAAATTGTTTTGCCCAGTTGGAGGCCCTGAAAGAAGTGGAAAACTACCTCCAACAGCTCGAGAAATTCTGGTCGACAAGGCTGGATCGGCTGGGGCAATTCCTGGAAGAGGACGAAAATAATCAGTAAAAGTAATATCAAAGCATCAAGTAACCATAGCAACAAGAGTAGCAACAGTAACCATAGCAACAACCATGACAAAAATGAATCTAGACGAAAAAGTATCCGAATACATCTCCAACGCACCGGAGGAATTTATGGAAATATTGGAAGTACTCAGGGGCATGGTGCACGAAAGTGTTCCCGGGGTAACGGAAGCCATTAAGTGGCGCATGCCGGTTTTTAGCAAAGAGAAAAACTTCGCCTACCTGCGGATGAACAAAAAGCACATTACGCTTGGTTTTTACCATCCGGAGCGACTGGAGGATCCCGAGGGCATCTTGGAAGGCACCGGCAAGGAGTTGCGACACGTAAAAATCAAAACTGAACGCGATATTCTGCCGGAGCATTTTACCCGCTGGTTGCAAGCTGCCGCTGGCTGATGCTCCACATCCCTATTTCTTATGGGCAAAATGCCGATTTAGGATCTCTTCCAAAAATCTTTGATCGATCTCGTCAAAGGAATAGGTCAAAGTGCTGTCGACATCGAAGACCGCAATCAATTCGCCGGCTTCATCCAAAACGGGGACAACGATTTCCGATTGGGAATTGGGGTCGCAGGCGATGTGGTCGGTTCCCTGGGCTAAAGCATGTACTTCGCCGACAATTTGGGTTTGTCGGGTGCTGGCAGCTTTACCACAGACGCCACGGCCAAAATCGATGTGAAGACAACCAAGTGTTCCCTGGTAAGGCCCAACGGTCAATCTATTGTTCTTAACCAGATAGAATCCAACCCAGTAGTAATAGGGAAGAAAAGTCTTGAGTAGACAATTGATCGTCACCATTTTGAGGACGATATCGCTTTCATCGTCGATATTGGCGTTGATGGCTTGGGTCGCTTCCCGGTAGAGCGATTCCTTTTCGGTACTGCTCAAATTGACGGAAGGTTTGATGAAATAGGGCATTTCGGCCGATGCGCTCATTTTGTATTGGTTTAGTGATTTAGGTGCTCAATATTATTAGTTTTGTATACAAAACAAAACAGAACGACAAATGGATCGCCGATTTGGATTTATCATACCTTTCGCTGCATTGACCCTCCTGATCTTTTCTTGTGAGCAATCAGCTGATTATGCCATTACGGGAGAACTAAAACAATGGCATCGGGTCACTTTGACTTTTAATGGACCGGCATCTAGTGAAGATGCCGATCCGAACCCATTTACGGATTATCGACTGCTCGTTCGATTTTCCAATGGAGATAAAACTTATGCTGTACCCGGTTATTTTGCGGCCGATGGCAATGCCGGGGAAACCAGCGCTACCTCCGGTAATCAATGGCGAGTGCATTTTAGTCCGGATGAAATTGGGACCTGGGATTTTGAGGTTTCCTTTCGTCGCGGGGATGGGATCGCGGTATCGGGAGACCCGGAAGCCGGTCAGGCTTTGAAGCCCGATGGGATTCTTGGCACCTTTGAAATTGCGGCCTCTGACAAAGCGGGAGTTGATTTTCGCGGTAAAGGGCGAATTGGTGTGGACCCAGCTGGCAAGTACCTGCAGTACTCATCGGATGGCTCCTACTTTTTAAAGGGTGGTGCCGATAGCCCCGAAAATTTTCTGGCCTATCACGAAATTGACCAGACCAGTCGCTTTCTCGCGGAAGCAAGGGAGGGAGAGGCGGCGGCGGCCGAGGAGATCCATCAGTACGCGGCTCACGTTGCGGATTGGAGTGAAGACAGCCCCACCTGGCAAAATGGAAAGGGCAAGGGCATCATTGGTGCCATCAACTACCTGGCCAGTACCGGCATGAACTCCATCTACTTCCTCACCATGAATATCAATGGAGATGGCAAAGACGTTTGGCCCTACACCTCCTACGAAGAGCGGTCCCGGTTCGATTGCAGTAAATTGGATCAATGGGAAGTCATTTTCAGTCACATGGAATCGTTGGGCATCCTTATGCACGTCGTATTGCAGGAGACGGAAAACGAAAGACTGCTGGACGACGGAGACACGGGTCCACAACGAAAACTATACCACCGGGAATTGATTGCCCGGTTTGGCCATCACAATGCATTGATCTGGAATTTGGGCGAAGAAAACGGACCCGCTCATTTTTCCCCCAATGGACAAACGGCCGACCAGCAAAAGGCC
>JANQRV010000357.1 GCA_028284395.1 Saprospiraceae bacterium | reverse complement strand
AACGCAGGCATAGCCTACGTTCTGGCGAGGATTTTTAACGAAATTGAAGGAAAAAAGAAACTGAAATTTCCTATAGATAATTGTGGTTTGGTGCTTAATACAAAAGTAGCAATTCTAAGATTGCCAAGGTTTCGATTGTTTCCTAACCGGACTCGGAAGCGATCTGACTGGCTTTCAATGCCTATTCCCCGGCAGTTTAGGTATTCGGCCTCCTCGTCTTAGACTGTTTGAGGTAAAAGCTATTGTAGGGCTAGGGGTATCGGTCATTCAAGGACATCATTAAGGTGACAATGAACTTTTAGATGCAGCCTTTTGAAATCCTGTTAACCCTAACGACTACGGTTCTCCTAGTGACGGTTTTCTTCTTCTGGTATGCCCGCCGGCTACTGATCATCAATTTCTTAATTGCAGGTTTATTTCTAGTACTTCACGAAAATTTTGAAGTGATCCGGTGGCAGCTAATCTTTGTTTACCTGGCCTTCATAGTGTCGGGGATGTTGATCTTGAAAAAATCAGTCGCGGGGTTTGGTCTCCGTTGCTTTGGATTTGCAATGCTGTTACTATTGATGGGAAGTTCCGTTTTATATGCGATCGGAATGCCAATACTAAATTGGCCACTTCCCGGCGGACCGTACCCCGTTGGTACCACCAGTTTTTCTTTCGTCGATCCCAATCGCCCGGAGGTACATACGACCGCCCCCTACGATAAACGAGAGATTTTCGTTGAGGTTTGGTATCCCGGTAATGCGATTGGCAAAGCGAATTCGGGATCACTTTGGTCAGAATTGTACAAAGGCCCAATGGATCGTGTTTCCTTTTTCCTTAAATACCTGAGTCAAGTCAAGGTCCACTCTTTCCCCGAACTGATCCCGGTAGGAGGGGGAAAGCAATTTCCGCTTTTGTTATTCAACCACGGTCTGCAAATGTTCCCTGCACAAAACACTCACTTGATGGAGCATCTTGCTAGCAATGGTTATGTGATTGTTAGCATTGCGCATCCCTACGAATGCTTACGGGTGAATTTGCCCGAACAAGGAACAGTAATACCGGAATTTATCACAAGTCTGGAAAAATTAAGAGAGGCCATGGTGTGGATTGAAAAGGCATCTGCTCCCATCGAAGAAGTCAAGGCGAACCTTGCATCGATTGGGGATAAGGAAAAGCGAAGTGCCTTGGTGTTGGAGGCCATTCGAGATGCATCAACGAATCATATTGTAGCGGAATGGACAGCGGATAACCTCAGTGTATTGGATCACCTATTCTCCTCGGCAATCCCCGACTTCCCCTTTTTGAGCTTGGTTGATTCTACAAAAATAGGCATTATGGGAATGTCGATCGGGGGAGCTACTGCTGGTCAACTTTGTAAAACAGACCCTCGTATTAAAGCTGGATTAAGCATCGACGGAATACAATACGGTACCATGCTGCAAGATAGCATGCCGGTACCTTTTCTGGTGATATCCAGTGATGACGGATTCGGATTTAGCGATTTTGTGGAATTGAGGAGTAAGGACGATTTTTTCGAATACCACATTGTTGGTACGCGCCATTCGGACTTTACCGACCTGGCGCTCGTTTGGCCAATTTTGAAGATGTACGGCCAATCCGGGGAAATACCTCCTGAGCACCTCCTGCCTATGATCGACCGGGCAGTACTTAATTTCTGGGATCATTACCTAAAGCAAAAGCCTTTCGAAGAATTCGAGGCGAACGCCTACCCTGAGCTTTGAATGAAGGCTGATTAATCACTCCTAATGGCATCAATCGGATTGGTGGTGGCAACCTTTATTGCTTGGCGGCTGATCGTGGCTAGAGCAATGAGTACTACGGCGAGTGCCGCGTAAACAAACAAATCGAAGCCTAATTCAATGCTGTAGGTATAGTCTCTCAGCCAAAGTCGCGAAAGGTACCAGGCTACTGGAATTGCAATCGCACAAGAGATAAGAATGAGCATAAGGAAATTTTGGGTCAGCAACCGGAATAAATTGACAACAGTTGCACCCAGTATTTTGCGAATGCTGATTTCTTTACTCCGTTGGTCTGCCATGAAAGTGGCCAAGGCAAAAAGTCCCATACAAGCCACCACAATGGCAATGATCGTGAAACTACTGAAAACCAATCGGGTACGCTTTTCAGCTTCGTACATTTGGGTGAAACGTTCGTCCAGGAAGCTATATCGGAGTGCTTGGTGGGGAGCGAATTCATCCCATATTTCTTTGATATTGGGCACAGTAGTGGTTAAGTTTTCGTTGGATATCTTGACGGCAATGGTCTGCGTACTCTGGCCGATCGATAAACAAAGCGGTGTGATCTTTTCTTTCAACGATTCAAAGTGGAAATTTTCGACGATGCCGATAATGGGGCGGGGATAGGCAAAGTATCCGTTGGTAATACGGGAGCCAAGGGGCTGATCGGTGTTGAGTTGATCTGCCATGGCTCGATTGATGATGATCGCATGCGAATCGGTAGCCATCTTGAGGTCGAAGTCGCGTCCTTCGATTATTTTCATCCCCATGGTCGTCACATAATTGTGATCGACTTCCCATCGTTGAGCGGAGACGGTATTGGCTGTTTCCTGTTGGCCATCGAGCCAAAAAGCATTGGTGTTACGTCGGGAATTGGAAACCGGCAAATAATTGCTGACCGAGATGTCCCGGACCATTGGCAGCTGCGATATTCTTTCCTTGAAAACCGGCAAGCTGTTCCCTAGTGTATGAGCCCCCTGAATCAGAATAACTTGTTCCTTGTCGAACCCCAAATCCTTGTTGAGAATGAATTGCATTTGTCGGTAGATCACCAACGTGCCGACGATCAAAACAATGGCTGTGCTGAATTGAAAGACAACCAAAGAGTTTTGTAAAAATTGTCCTTTCTTACCCTTCCCGCTCCTGGCTCGGAACGCATCTATTGGTAGGAAACGAGACAAATGAAAAGCGGGATAAGAACCAGCTAACACGCCAATGGCCAATGCTACTGCTGTCAAGAAGGGAAAAAAGTAAAAACTCGTCCATGGAAACTCAAGTGTTTTCCCGGATAGTTGATTGAAAAATGGCAAAGAAAACTGGGCAATTACCAGGCCCAGTACGATCGAGATGAAACTGTACACGGTAGATTCGGTAAGGAATTGATAAATCATACTAATCCTTTGCGAACCCATCACTTTCCGAATACCGACTTCTTTCATCCGTTGGGTAGATTTGGCGGTCGTTAAATTGATGAAGTTGATACCGGCCAGTAATAAGATGAAAAAGGCGACCAGGCTGAACATCCGCACGATCCGGATATCGCCTCTGCTGCCACCGGCTCCATGCATATCTGCTGAATACAAATGGATGTCTTTGACGGGCTGGAGGCGCAAAGTCATCTCACTCAATACATCTTCCACTTTTTCATAATATCCCTCCTTAACCTCGGCTGGGCCAAGAAAATTGACCAATATGTGTTCCAGTTTTTTTTCAAAAGTTGCTACATCCGTTCCTTTACGAAGCTTCAAATAGGCATCGTAATTGTAGACGTACCAAAGGTCTTGTTCGTTCCGGAAGAATTCCTTGCCGGCCAGGGAAAGCAGAAAGTCTTGTTGCATATGAGAATTGGAAGGCCAGTCCTCAAAAACCCCGGTGATTTTAAAGGGGTTTTCAATATTGTTGTTTAGAATTAGGGTTTGCCCGATGGGGTCCGTTGCCGGGAAATACTTTTGGGCCTTCGTTCTTGAAAGAATGATGGAATTAGGTTTGGCTAAAGCCGTCTTCGGATTACCGGCAACCATTGGGTACTGAAAGATATCGAGCACTTCCTGATCGGCATAGGCCATCCTGCTTTCATGGTGATTCTGTAATTGATCGCTGCGTCGTACCTCGTTGCTACCGGCTCCATATAAATTGAAGCGGCCACTGATCTCGACTTCCGGAAATTCGGCCTCCAATGTCCGGCTTATGGGAGCTGGTAGACTGGTGCCATTCGCGGTGCGTCCATCTTCCATGGTGTATTCGATGTACATTCTATGGATTTGGTCGACATCCGGATGATAACGATCAAAACTGAGCTCATCCTGGACAAAGAGTCCAATCAACAGACAAGCTGCCACTCCTAATGAGAACCCCCCGATTTTGATTGCGGAAAGGCCTTTTTGCCGCGACATTTGCCGCAACGTAATTTTGAAATTACTTTTGATCATCATACTGTTGTAGGGGTTAAATGAACGAATGGTCGATAAACGAAAGGAGCGAAAGACATTCCAAATGAAGAAGAGACGTGCGGAGTCTTCCTTACCCTGATCCAATTTTGTATGGAAGATCTCGTGTAGATCACCTTGAATTTCCTCCAATAATTCGGGGCGGCAATACCACTCCAAAAAGCGATCGGCCCAACGTGGTGGTGTTTTGGGTTCGTGCATCAGGCCAGTTTAAAGCTCAACTTGGGGATCTGATTCCATAGGTTGTTGCGCAACTCCCGGATTTGCTCGAGACTGCGGACTCCCGATGCCGAAATTTTGAAAATCCGCTTCCTACGACCGCCCCGCTCATTCGTAGCTTCGCTCCAGTCAGATGTTACAAAGCCTTTTGATTCCAATCGGCGCAATGCAGCATGTACTGCACTAATATTGATCGACCGACCGCTTTGATTTTCGATCTCCTGCATTACTGAAACACCGTAAGCCTTGCCATCCAAAATCGCGACGACCAAAAGGACTAGTTCTTCAAATTCTCCCAGGTTGATCCGTTGCATATTATTTAGTTTGCAAAAGTGAATGTAATGCATATAATTCACTTTTGCAAATCAAATGTATTATTCTTACTTCTTAAATGAGGTAGTCTTGTGGGTGAAAGCAATTTCTATTCAAAATGACTGCTCAGCTACGCATGTCTTCCACTCGGCGATTTGATTTTCAAGATCTATAAAGAAACAGTTATTTGAGTGTAAATGTATTTCACCGACACAAAAAAATGTTATGAAGGCAAAAATTGTAGTAGTTATTCTATTGCTGATTTACCAGGATAATCTGGTTGGACAAGAGGTGCTCAATGCTATAGAACAGAGAATAATGGCAGCCTATGGGCAGTCTGTAGCATCTCAAACTGATGAATTTATACCCATCATTGCTCAGTTGGAGTCAGCTTATCAGGAGAATCCAAACGCTGACGTCCATTATTGGCTTGCATTTGCAGAATATAGAGCAGCCATCTTACATATGAATGGCAACGATGAAAAACACGCTTTGGAATTACTCAACCGAGGAATGAAGAGATTGGAAAAACTGGAGAATCCCGATTCCGAGGATCTGGCTTTATTGGGTTCAATGCTTAGTTTATCCATCAACTTTCAACCGGATCTTGCGGCTATATTATCCGCTAAGGCAAATAATTTCTACGAAAAGGCCATACAATTGAGCGATCAAAATCTCAGGGCATTTCTCGGGGTTGGTCGCAGTGATTTCTACAAACCAAAAGAATATGGAGGTGGCCTTAAAGTAGAATCTTACCTGAAGCAGGCGTTAATGAAGCCAGATCAAAACAGTAATTCCCCTCATAAACCGACTTGGGGGAAGGATGATGCATTTTACTATCTCGCTAGTTTCTATAAGAGGGAAGGTCGACTGGATGAGGCGAAGTTGTACTGCAATAAAGGGCTCCGTGCCTACCCCGATCACTATTTGTTGCAAACCCTGAAAACCAAGCTATGAAGTCGGTGAGGGTTTATTGTTGCTTCCTATTTTTGTTACCTATATGTTTGAATGCACAAACACAGTTGAGTGGCCTTGTCACTGATCAAAAGGACGAACCACTACCATTTGCCAATGTCTACCTTAAGGAAATCTTTGACGGGGGATCGGCAGACGCTGACGGCAATTTTTCTTTTGAAACGATGGCTACGGGAGCTGCAATTCTGATCGTAAGCACTGTCGGGTATGAGACCAATGAAACGGTCGTCAAACTGGAGGGAAAACCGGTCGTGGTGAACGTTAGATTGAAGATCAGCGGTGATCAACTTGCCGAGGTCGTAGTGACGGCAGGGGCGTTCGAGGCGAGCGACGAAAAAAAAGGAACCATTCTCAAACCCCTGGACATCGTGACCAACCCAGCTGCCAGTGCTGACCTATTTGGTGCATTGCAGACATTGCCGGGCGTGACACCCGTTGGAGATCAAACGGGATTGTTTGTCCGGGGCGGAGAGGCTTCCGAAACGAAAACCATCATTGACGGTGCTCTCGTTGCCAAGCCTTTCTTTGGCGAGGTGCCAGATATACCATCCCGTGGGCGGTTCGATCCATTTCTTTTCAAGGGTACTTTGTTCAGTACCGGAGGCTATTCGGCAGAATATGGACAAGCCCTTTCTTCCGTTTTGATTTTAAATACGGAAGATTTACCCGATGAAGATGAGTATAGCCTCAGTCTCAATATGGCTGGAGTTGGAGGGACTTACACCAAAGTTTGGAATGATCGAACAGCGGTCCTGGCAAACCTTGAATACACCAACCTCGCTGCACTATTCGAGGTAGTACCCCAAAACCGAAACTGGATTAAGCCTCCCAATGGAGTGGGGAGCGCTTTCGGGTTTCGACATCGGGATCAAAATGGGGGGATGTACAAATCGTATCTACAGTATCAAAATGGAAATATTGCCATAGATTTTGCCAACAATGGATTACAAACACCAGCATTACAGTTTGAAAACCGCAATCAAAATCTGTTTTGGAACAATTCGTACAATGGCCTGCTGGGAAAAAAATGGGGACTTTTTGCAGTAGCCTCCATGAGCTATGATCGAAATCGGGACTTTTTGGGGGCTGATGAAATTGGAACCAAAGAGTGGTTATCTCAGGGGCGAGTTACCCTAAGCAGGGAGTTTGGGAGATTTTTTACTCGTTTCGGAAGCGAAATTCAGGCATCTCAAGCAGATTATTCCTTCAATGAATTCAGCACTTCCCTGCATAATCAGTTTACGGCATTTTATGCCGAATCGGATATTAAGATCAGTAAGCGACTGGCTGGAAGAGTTGGCTTACGTAGTGAGTTTGCCAGCATAATTAACGCCCTTAACTTCATGCCCCGGTTATCCCTTACTTACAAAGCCGGCCCTCAATCCATGTTTTCTCTTGCTTATGGTCGGTTCTACCAAACTCCGGAACCCGATTTCCTGAGGCAGTCCACACAAATAGGTTTTGAACAAGCAACTCACTACATCGTGAATTATCAGTGGCAGACCGAACAGCGAATACTTAGGGTAGAGGCCTACTACAAGGATTATGCAGATCTGATACGATTTAACAGTGACGGGATGTTCAACAACGACGGTTCTGGTTTTTCGAGGGGGATCGATTTTTTTTGGAGAGATCAACAAACCATCCGCAATCTAACTTATTGGGTATCTTATTCTTTTATCGATGCCGAGCGTTTCTACCGCGACTTTCCCAATCCGGCACGGCCAACTTTTGTGTCGAAGCATACCTTGAGCATTATTGCCAACTACAATATAACCGCCCGGACAAGAATTGGTGCGGCATACTCTTTTGCATCCGGGCGACCCTATTTCAATCCGAATAACCCCAATTTTCTTTCAGATCGGGTGCTTGATTATCACAATGTCAATTTCAGTGGTAGTTATCTGACTTCTCTTTTTAGCAACTTCACGGTAATTTATCTGTCTTTAAAAAATCCGTTTCGGTTTAAGCAAATCTTTGGTTATCGTTATGCTGAAGATGGAGCCAGCAGGACGCCGATTGGGCCTGCGAGCGATTGGTCTTTCTTTGCGGGATTATCCGTTTCGATCAGAAAATGAAAAGTATGTTGAATAAAGTTGTTATACAGCACTTGCTCTTCTGGATACTATTTATCCTTTTATGGAGCGCTCACGATCTGGTTTTTCACCACGATTACCTGGATTTGTTGTACAGCAATGCCTATACGACCATACTGTATATACCGCTGGTCTACTTTAATCTTTACTATCTGGTTCCTAATTTGTTGCTGAAAAAACGACAAACGGCCTATCTCATTGCAATCGGTAGTATGATTGTGTTGGCCACTTTCGCTTCTTCTTGGAATTATGGCTTTTATTTTACCGTGCTGCGTCCCGAGCCTTCTTCGGCAAAATTATTTCTGAGCAATCAGGGTAAAATCATACTCATGACCGACATCCTGGTTCTGGTAGGTATTTCCATGACGCTTTATCTGTTGAGGGAGTGGTATCAAAAAGAACGCTATGCCCGGGAAGTGGAGCAGAAAAGATTGGAAACCGAATTGCACCTGCTCAAAAGCCAGATCAATCCGCATTTTCTTTTCAATTCTCTGAACAGCATTTACGTAATGCTTGGGAAAGACCAGAATGCTGGTCGCCATCTGTTGTTAAAATTTTCCGATATCCTTAGCCACCAACTCTACGAAACCCAACAGGATCGGGTATCCCTTAAGAAGGAACTCGAAAATCTCAAAAACTACATAGGAATTGAAAGGATTCGCCACGATGATTTGGGAAAAGTGAATCTAGACCTTCCAAATCAATTGAATGGGCAAAAAATTGCTCCCATGCTTTTGATGCCCATCGTTGAAAATGCCTTTAAACATGGACAGAGTAGCAATGGATACTGGATTGATATCGCTTTGAGCATTTCCCCTGACCAAAGTCTGAAGTTCAAAGTCGAAAATAGTTATAATGAGCGAAAGAAAAGAGCACTTGAAGGAATCGGGCTCCCCAATCTACGACGTAGACTGGATCTGATTTATCCAGAGCGCTTTCAGTTGCAGGTAGAAAAAGAGAATGGGATTTTCAAGGTCAACCTAAATTTGGATTTAAATGATTAGCCATTGTATTGTTGTCGATGATGAACCTCTGGCAAGGGAAGGAATTGAAGGATTTATCCGGCAAACTTCCTCCTTGGCCCACGCTGGTTCTTTTGCCTCCGCTCTTAAGGCCATCGAATATCTTCAGGGTACAAAAGTCGATCTCATGTTCTTAGATATAGAGATGCCGGATATGACCGGGCTGGAAATGATGAATGTACTAGTCCGGCCTCCTCACGTAATTTTCACTACCGCTTATCGTGAATTTGCTGTGGATGGCTTCGAATTGAATGCGGTCGACTACCTGTTGAAGCCCATTTCCTATGATCGATTCCTCAAAGCAGTTCATAAAATCCAAGTCGCGCCGACCAGCGATTCAACAACGGATCACATTTTTGTGAAATGTGATGGAATGATCGTCAAAATTCCATTGAAGGATATTCTCTACGTAGAAACGGCTAAGGATTATGTCTTTATTCATACCGTTCATGCCAAATATATGACGCTGGTGTCTATGCGTCAGCTGGAGAGCACCTTGCCGAAATCTCAATTCATGCGAGTTCATCGTTCTTACCTAATTGCTTTTCAACACGTTGAAAAAATAGAAGGCAATAGATTGCACATCGCGGGCAACAGGATACCGATGAGTCGGAATTTAAGGGAAGCTGTTTACGAGTGCATCATTGGAGATCGTTTGATCGAGCGCTCCTAAGGACAAAGCGATTCGTAGTAAGGTTTACTACGAACCACTTTGTTCTCAACACTTGTATCGTTAGGGCAACGCCCAAAGGGCTTCGCCATTTTCCCGGTAATAACCTACAAAGTCAGCGTATTCCACCTTAATGATGCCGTTATCCAGAAATTCGATGGTATCGTATTGGGCCGGAACAATTGCCTTTCCATCCTTGGAATGCAGTCCATAGCGGAGGCCCGGTGATTGCACTTTGAAGAATCCTTCTTTTTCGTGGCTGATTGCGTGAAATTTGGGAGGGATGACAAACATGCCATTTCTATTGATCACTCCTTTTTTGTTGCTGTAACTAACGATGGCGGCTCCGTCACGGAATTTATCGATGGCATCAAAATTTCGGTTAAAAATATTTTGGAGCCCCAAATTAGCATAGTACTCTCCGGATCGTGACTTGATTCCGATAAACTTATCAGACCAAAATTTGATGTTTTGTCCCTTCTCTGCCTGGATCCAACTCTGGTTGCGGCCATACAGAGCTCCTTTCTTATCGGTTTTGGCAAAAGCATAATCGTGTTCAAAAGGCAGTAATGCGTGGAGGTCCCGTTGTTTGATTTCGGCATTTCCATCCCTGATCACGAGGTGATGAAACTTGTTGGACTTATCCTTAACGATGAGATCACCATCGGCAAAATGGGTAATCGAGGCTACATTGGCAACTGGTAGATCGATTGGGTTGCCCGAGTAGTCATATAGTTGCCAGGAAGTTCCATCTGATGCTGCCATTCCGTCCAGAAAACTTTTTACCCGGGTATGGTAGTCATTCGTCACTACTTGCCCATCTTTACCAATGACTCCTTGTTTGCCGGTCCTGGAGTGTACGACTTCTGCAAAACCCGCTTTATTAAAGGGCAGAATACGGCGGTATTCGTAATTGGTAATCATTTTTCCGGTCTTGTCGATCAGGCCCCGGTCTCTCGGAACACCCTCGCCACGGCCGGGTTTGTAATCGGCGATGTTGACGGAATCAACGATGGCCAATCCATCTTGGAAGATCCCAGCTTGGTCAAACTGTGCTGGAATGGCTAACTTACCTTCCGTATTGATGTAACCGTATTTTGTTGTGGGCTTCTTATTGAGAATAATGGTTTTGCGGATTGGACAAAGCCCCTCGTTAAAGCTCCCGACTTCCATGATACCGATAAGCTCCGGATCCATACTGATGGCCTCCTTCCCGGATTCATCGATGAAAAACCACTTTCTACCTTGGCGCACGGTGGCGAGACCATCCATGAAATTGGATGCCTGATCAAATTGGAAAGGGATGATCAGTTCGCCATTGGCATTGGCAAAACCATATTTTGCCGGATTGTCACCATTGTGCACTTTGACGATGTCCGTGCCTTTAGCGATTAATTTTGCCTGTTCGGCATCTTTAAATCGGCGGCCTTGGTGGTCAAAAAACAAGTCTTCCATCTCCTCTTTCCCTTTGACTACTTTCCAGTAACCATTTTCAAAAGATATGGCATCGAATTCAAAGGGAATGACGATTTCATTATCTGTATTTATGGCGCCCCATTTGCCACCTTTTTTATTGATGGCGAAGTTTTGCTTAAAGGGGGTTGCCAACTCATATTCAAATGCTCCTTTTTTATTGCCCTGAAGATCGATGTAACCCCAAGCTGCTGGCTGATCTGATTTTAGCTCGCTGATATGATGTCCGGTGCGGTTGATGACTTCTACGTTGAAATCGCTGAAGAATTGCGCAAGTTTAATACCGGTTTGATTGAAAGCTGTCGTCGGCAAACAGGCCTGCATTCGTTCTTCAGCAGGTTGGCTAATGTAGGTAAAACGAAGTGGTTGTCCCTCTTCATCAAGGGCCTGTTGTCCGGATTTGTCGATCAATCCAACCTTGCCATCCAGGTCTATAAAGGCCGCATAAGATTGACCCTGGGCAAAATCAGAAAGACGAATCCCGGTCATTTCCAGGTCGGGAATCAAGGTGTTGTTTTCATTTTGGAAGATACTGATCTTTCGAACACTGAACCGCTGTCTTCCTTTGTAAGTAAGTTCATTTGAAACTAAGTCCGTATTGTCGTGATAAGCCAATGTCCAGTCAATTCCCACTGCTTTTCTTAGAAATTGGAAAGGAGCTCCCTTTTTGACCCATTTCATCACCATTTTGGTCTTCTTGGGAGCGGGAGTACTTGGCTTTTTACCTTTCTTTTTTTTCTTTTTCTTTTTCTTGGCCGAAGCGGATTTTTCACGAACTACTACCTCTACCTCTTCGTGTTGCATCATCTGGTAGCTCTCTCCGATCATTTGCCAGAAACTTTCGGCAGGTTGGATCCAGAGTGTATCTTCGGGACTTTGAGGTATGACTTTCTTCCAGTAAGCCATCTTCTTGTCGGAAACTTTGATGGCGGGGCTAGCGGCAAAAGTCATTGGCGCTTCCTCGGTCATTCTTTGATAATGGTTCCACCGGTAGCTGGTTCGACTATTGGTCATTGCGTTTTTTCCCATTGGAGGATTTCCAGAAAGTGTTCCATTTTGAGCGAGCTTGAAGACTTGCATGCTATCTTTCCAGTACCCATAGATGGATCCCGTGTTGACTTTGATGTCTGAAACTTCTTCGAAGCGGGGAGGAGCGATCAAAGTTCCAGTCTGATCAATCAGTCCTATTTTTCCGTTTTGGTGAACGGCAGCCACCAGCCCATCAAAGGGAGCTATGGAGTCAAACTGGAATTGCTGTAATATTTTTTCCTCCTTCAAAGAATATAATCCCCATTTGTCATCTTTCTTTAAGCGAATGAGATCTCCGGTATCTGCAACGACATCCGGCGTTTTTTCCAAGTCTAATTCTGCCAGCGTTCCATTACCGTAAACAAAACCCGCTTTTCTACCGAGTTTATAATAAGCCACTTTTTCATTGACATATTCCAGATGACGGAATTTTTCAACCAAAGGGCTGATTTCCTCTCTCATTACCAACACTGTGTAGGTATTGCTTCCTCCTTCTCGATAGCCAAACAAATGTTTGTTGAGCGGAATAATAGTAGTTTGGGGCCCTAGTACCAACATTTCCTTTCCACTTAAATCCCGAATACTCCAATTGGTTTTACCACTGATTTCCTGAATCGCGAAATGCCGGCTACTAGCTGCTTCCAGGTTTTCAAAAGTACCGCTAAACCCGTTTGGCGTTTTCCCGGACCAGTCGATGAGTCGCCATTTGTTGCCATCTTCTTTGCTGGTTTTGACCTTGAAGAAACCTTCCGTTCCGACGTCGACCATGGCCAGGTCCAGGTATTCAGGTTGGATCAACCAACTTTTCTCCTTCATTTTTCGGACACCCCATTTGCCCTTTTCCTTGAGGATCAGGAAGGCAAGGCTATTGTCTTTAGGAAGTCGGATGGCTTCATAGGTATTTCCTCCCAGCAACGATTTTTCCTTGCTGTCGACAATGGTGTATCGTCCATCAATTGCGACGAGAAAATGATCATGGCTAATTGGTTGAATGCCTTCCCAGGAAGTACTGATCACGGGTTCGAAGGCTTCAGTTACCAGTCCTAATTTGCCGTCTTGTTCTACGAGGTAGTAACCGGATTGGCTTCCGGGCTGCCCAAACCAGGGCAGGTTGGTGTCTCCAAGTTGGTCGTATAGACGAGTGGAGTCAAAATGAGCATCTTGGTCTGTAACCGCCAAAAGGCCCCATTGGTGTTTTACTTTAATTGGGAGGTAAGTCGTTTGTGCCGAGGCATTTAGAGTGAGTCCCAATGATAAAAAGAACAAAAGAAGTCGTGTCATAAGCTATTTCTTTACTTTTGATCATCTCCGTAGGGGGAAATCGAGGTGGTTGATGATCAGTGTATTACATATGAGTACTATGTAATACTATTAAAGATAGAAACAATTTATAAAAAAATCACTTTGTCGGTCAATAATTGCCAATAGTGGCAATTTGATGCCGTCTAAGGGGCAGTTTAAATTCAGAATTTAAACTGCCTCTAAAAATGTCTTTGAAAATAAATGTTCAGAGGATTCTTGAGAAAAAGCGTGTATCTAGAATAGAAGTTTTGTGATGGTTGCTGTGCTTACTATTTTCTACAAACGCTATAAATTCTTGTCAATTGTTATAAATAGTGTTAATTTTTCACAAACCAGCTAAGAACATACTTTTTCAAACATGATATGGAACCTGTCCGGACTGCTCCTCATTCTGCTTTTATTGATCCTTGCCGTATCGAGGTGGAAGATACATCCATTCCTCGCGCTTCTATTAGCGGCATTGTCATTGGGGTTATTCATGGGATTAGGAGGCGCCAATACGGTGGATGTATTGCTTACCGGCTTCGGTAATACTTTGAAGTGGATCGGTGTGGTAGTGATTTTAGGGGCCTTCATTGGCGAAGTCCTACATGAAACCGGTGGTGCGTTGCGAATTTCGAAGGCAGTGGTAAAAAGAACCGGACCCAAGAAATTGCCTTGGGCCATGGGAGTTACCGGGTACCTTGTTTCCATTCCGGTTTTTGTCGACGTGGCATATATTGTCCTTCAGCCGGTAACGGAGGCCCTGGCTGGCCGGAGTAAGCGACCAGTTCTAGTACTCGGTTTGGCTTTAGCGGCTGGACTTACTGTTTCGCATACGCTCATACCTCCAACACCGGGACCACTGGCAGTTGCATCTTTGTTGAATGCGGATATCGGACGCCTGATTCTTATCAACGGAGCGGTCGCCATTTTCGCAATGGCGGGCGGCATTCTTTGGGCGACCTATTTCTGTAAAAATGCCTGGCTCGACTATGACCGTAAATTGGAGATTCACCGAGCGGAAGCCTTGGAAGAAGATCTGGTCGCCGACAGAAAGCAAATGGTTTTACTGGACCTATTACCGATTATCGTTCCCATTGTTTTGATGGCAGTAGGCACTGGTTTGAAAGGAGGTTCCCAGGGTTCAGTGGGAGAATTGTTGTCCTTGATCAGCACGCCCATGGTAGCTGTACTGATCGGAGCGGGTATCGCCTGGTTACAATTTAGGAGTGCCAAAGAGAAGGGCGGTGGTAATCGGTTGGTGGAACAGGCCATTGTCAAATCTGCACTGGTTATTATGATTACTGGGGCGGGAGGTGCTTTCGGTTTTGTCATTAGAGAAAGCGGCATTCAAAATTCATTGGCGGATTATTTCGCTACAATGCCATTTCTGGGTTTTTTGTTGCCTTTCCTGGTAGCAGCTGTTCTGACTACTGCTACCGGATCGGTCACGGTTTCATTGATTGGGGCGGCTTCGATTGTCGGTCCAATGGTAGCAAATATGTCTTATTCGCCCGAAATGATTGCTGCTTTAATCGGCTGTGGTTCCTTTTGTGTATTTCACGCCAATTCCAGCTTTTTCTGGCTACTGAATAGATTGCACGAGGTGCCGGTGCCCATTTTGTACCAAACTTTTACTACTCAGTCATTGGTAATGGGATTGTCGGGTCTGTTGGGTGTGTTCATTTTGCAACTTTTTGGTGTTTCCTGAATGCGCATTATCGTACTGATTTAAATTCCAGTTGATGACGGCCTCTTTTCAAGATCACAATGTTTTCTTCGCTGGTGTCCATGGAAAGTCCAACCATTTCACGATCTATCTTAACCACCATATCACCGGGTACGTCCAGCAATAATGAACCCGATCCATCCGGTTCTTTTTTCCACTCCACAATTAAGTCGCCTTCCAAAGTCGGGACCAGCCCTCTTATTTCCCGGACACCGGACTCGATCCGGTGAATGCGTACTTCCTTTAAACCGGGCTGTACCGGCTCGATGCCCAACAAATAGGTCGCAAACAAATCTGGCGGAAAAGCGCTTTCGGTTTGAGCGTCGCTGCGTGTTCTTCCGCCCTTGAACTCCCCACTTCGTCCAGTACCATTCAGCCACCATTCTTCCCACAGCGTACCGTTGGATTCGGGCGTTAACATCTGATCGAACCGATCCCTGAACATTTGCAAAGACTCCCGGACGTAGCCGTAGTCGCACAATCCCTTATGGAGAAAATAGGACATGGCCGGCGTGACAACAGTCGTGCCCGAGGCTCTCTTTATGAAATTGTGATGATCATTGACCAATAATTGGTCCGCAATTTGATCAGCTTGTTCTGCGGTCGCTATTCCTAAAGCAAGTGCCATGGCATTGGCGTGTTCACTGAATTGGTCCGACTGATCACGATCGATCAGGGCATCTGCGAAGAGTCGCCTTTGTGGATTCCAGAAGTTTTTGGCAAGTGATTGTCTAAGTAGATCTGCACGATCGCGATAGCGTTCCTGTCCCGGTACCTCCAGCCAATCGAGAGTTTGCGCGAAATCTTCCAATGCCCCCAAATAATGGCCGTTTAGACAAAAGTTGGCACCTCTTCGGTCATTTAAAGCATGGTCCATCCAGTAGGCGTAAGGTGGATCGTCGAGCAATCCAAGGCTGTTGGTAAAACCGTGCAATAATGCCATGAGTCGGGTAGCGGCCGGCAACAATTGTCTTATGGTAATAACATCGCCTGAAAAGAGAAAGTAATTCCTCAGACTGCGAATCCAGAGGCAGTTGGAATCGAGAATGATCATATAGTCGTCGCTGGCTAGTGGGGCGTAAGCCGGCATGATGCCGTTGGCTTGTTGCTCCAGTGCAACTTGTACCAAATAACGCCGCTGAAGAGCCCAATCGCCGAAGGTCCAGTAATTGCCAAGAGCCGCATAGAAACCGGTCTGTGCGTATTGCCGCCGTTCCCGGTAGTTGTCGGTATAGGCGTCGGTGGTGCAAGCTAGAATCGTCTTCTCCGAAGCTTCCATATAGCGCCCTACCCAGTCCGCATCCGTCGAGTGGATCTTGCCTCTCCTCTCAAATGGGTAGTCCAGGCCGCGAATGGCTACCGAGTGTAATCGAACTGATTTTTTCTTATTGTGAATGATCAGTCCAAGGTGGCGTATGGGTTTGAAATAAGTTGATTCCCAATGATCTCGATTACCGGACAGGGTAATCACATCTCTGAAATCAGAGTCTACCACCTGATGGGTAAATTGATTGTCTACCATGAAGGGGGCGGAAAGAATCTCTACGACCGTACCACGTGGCCCTTCAATATCCAGCATGGGGAAACCGTTGATGACTCTTCCCAGGTCATATAGAATGATGCGGCTGTCGGCAGTATCGGAGCGGGAGATGATCAATGAAGTAGGCTTTTGACTACCCTCGTTCAGCAAAACGAATTCTAACGGCATCTCGATGGTTTCCCGAAGATAGGGCAGGTCTCTCGGAACCAGTGAGATCCATGGCGGGGTCAGTGCCTGTGGACGGGCATTCTTTTGCGGCGAAGGCCAACCAACGTTTCTCATTAAGGATTCGGCGTTGAACCATTGTGAATCGTCGAATTCAGTCGTAAGCCAATTTGGGATGGCTTTTCGAAGATCGACTCGGTCGTTGACAACCAATTGGAACCGACTGATCTTCGGAGCCGTATTATCCCAGGAGGGGTCCCCTATTACTTTCCAGGAATTATCGGAAATAATCGGTGCCCCATTCCGGTCAGCCACTCCGTCCAACTGAACCAACAAACCGGCACGGCCGTGATGGTGATAAGAGAATTTCCCTGCTTGGTAATGAACTTCGATCGCTATGGTATTGAGCCCGTTTCGTATTAAAGAAGTCACGTCGAGTATGTCGAAGGACTGATGATGTGGCGCACTTCTTGAAGGGCCATGGCAGATGTATTCTCCATTAATGTAGAGTTTGTACTGCGAAGAAGCTGCGATTCGCAATTGCGCTTTGGAAATAGTTGCTGGAGCATCAAAAGTTTTGCGAGCCAACATTTTATCAGATTCGCGGCCAGCCGGTAGCCAAATCCAATGTGCCTGCCAATTGTTGAAACGACTGCCAGTGTCACCGGGTAAGATCCAATTGCCCGATACCCCCTCCCTGACTTTCATTTCTTGGGCCATGCTTATCGAAACAATCAATGCAGAAAACACTAAGGAAAAGGGAATTCTCATTTTTCGCTTTTTAATTGATTTGTTGAAGAGACTGCTATAGCATCAATAATAACCACAGCCATTTGGGGCCTACTTACTAGCATATCGTATGATGTTATACATAATCTGGTCGGCTACCGGGTCTTTACCCAGGTTTTCGACGAGGTGCAATTGTGATACGAAACAGCGCCCTTTGCCCACAGGGATGATAGCCACGTCTGATCCCCACCAGGAATCGCCAGGGCCGGAATAATGCATTTTGTGTTCGCGCGAAAACCAATCAAAGCCGATAGAACCAACGATCGTTTCAAACTGAGCATTCCCTTCCAGTTGAAGGTCTCGGATGGCGCTTCTCGCCCAGACATTTTCGTAGACATCACGCATCATCGTGTTGACTGGTAATCCTGCAAAAATCGGGTGGTCGTGTACGAGGTGAGGTATACAGGTCCATAGGCCCACCACTGGATGTACGCGTCCTTGAAAAGGGAAAAGACTTCCGTCTTCAAGACTGGTCTGATTGACCCCTTCTATGTATACTACTGTTCCGCCGGCTTGCATATACGGTTGCAAGGAGGAGAATGCCTGGTTGTCCCCTTCTTCGACCGATTGACTGCCGGTGACGAAGACGGGAATGGAAGAATCGATTGCTGGATCAAAATTGATCACTGGTATGCCATTTTGCTTCAAGAAAGTGGTCAGCGTTCCCTTTTTATCTAAAACAGCAACTTGCTTTTTAGGAGGGCGCAATGTCTTCCTGTTAAATACATCAAACGATGCCGTATTTTCGGTAAGGACCTCTTTTTCTTGGCCAACGACTTTCACTTGTATATTGTAACTGCCTTGCCAGCTCGAAGTTTTCAGTTGTTCCTGAAGCAGTTGGGAAACACCGCTGGATAATTTGGTGCTCATCTGCCTTTGAAAGACGCGTTTACCCGCATTAGAAATGATGTCGACATGGAGTTGGACATCTTCTGTTTCCATTTCATTGATGCCAATGATCTCCATGCTTCCTCCTTTTTCAGCATATATGTTGCGTGGTCGGGTACGGATGGAGATGATACGAGGTTGATTAGCAGCTTTAGTGCCCTCATAGGCATAGGTCTTGGGATTGCGCCAGAGGTCGAGTAACCCCGCTCCGAGAATCCAATCACCTGCGACTAAGGCATGGATGCAATAGCCGTCAACAGCTGGATTGGAACGCACAGCCTCGATCATACGTTTATTGGCTGTGCCATGGATCTCTTGTTGATCGAGGCAGAATTTTTGGAGATTTGGATACATCTTTCCAAATCCACTTTCGTCCAAAGTAGCTCGCTGCTGTTCGGCTATCCGTTGGTGGTATCGGAAGGCAGGGGTCATGACATTTCCTTGCGTTGTGAAAAGCCGGTTATTGATCACCAGGTCGGGAAGGCTGCCATATCCCAGTTCAGAAACAAAAGACATCAGACCGGGTACCACATTTCGACCTGGTGTTCGACCCCGAAAACCAAAGGCTTCCTTTTCTTCTTCCGTCATACCGATAGTCAAGAAACCATCGTATCGTTGTTCATTGATGAACGGGCCGGGGTAATTGTGAATATCATTGAATTTGGTCGGCTCATACTCATAAGGCAAGTATATGTTGGCCCCAAATGCCCACCCGCCGGATTCATCCAGGATCAGACGGCTAGGGTCAATGTTGCGGGCCAACATGGCCATTGGCCGCATCAACTGTTTTAGAACGGGCCGATGCAATTCATTGAATAGTTCCCATTGAACGATACAAGCACGATTACGGTCCCGCACGATGGCTTCTCGAATCTCATTTTCGACCCGTTTGGGCAAGTAGGGTGTGGAGCGGGGCAAAGTCATACACTCCAAAGCGGGGCTGCCAACGACGAGCACTCCCATCTCATCCGCTAAATCTAGCCACATTGGAACGGGTGGTCGACGCCAAGGCCGGATCATATTAAAACCTGCATCTTTGGCCAATTGAATTTCTTTGCGTGCCATCTCTTTTGAATCTGGATAGGCGATGCCGTTGGGATATAGGCCTTCAAAGAAAGTCGCCTTAATGTAAATCTTTTTATTATTCAGATAAAAGTCTTTGTTCTTGATCGTCAACTCTCTCAGGCCAAAGCGTTGACTCCATTGATCGGAAATATTTTGGTTTTCGGAAGTGATCTTGATGGTAGCCTGATAAAGATACGGGTTGGTCGGCGACCAGTATTGTGCATCTGGAATGGTCAGCGTCCATTGTTGTTTGTTTTGGCCGGGGCGAAGTTCCCATTTCTCGGTGATAGCGGCGACTTTTTTGCTGGAATCGGCTGCCTCCGTAACATCGATTGAAATCCAGGATGTTACGGCTTGGATGGCTGTATGGTCCAGTTCGACGTAAAAGGTGGCCGTATGATCGCTGATCTTAGGCTCGATGTAGACATCGTCAATGTAGGTTGGGCCGGTAGCGATGAGCTGGACCTCCTGCCAGATTCCTCCTGTTATACCTCCGCGCCATTGAGGAGTCTCCATTGGGCCAACGCCGTCGATTACTTTTTGCGTAAGAACGATGGGGCCCACTACTCTTAATGTCAAGACGTTGGTTTCGCCGGCCTTGATCATCTCGTCAACGCGGAATTCAAAAGGTGTAAAGCCGCCTTCGTGAAAGCCGACCACTTCATCATTCAACCAGACCTCGGCAAGGTAATTCACCGCTCCGAATTGCAAGCGGATGACTTGGTCTTTCCAGGCTGCCGGCACCTCAAAGTTCTTGTAGTAGAAGGCGACACCCTCATAGTCTTTTCGGGAGCGCTCCCAAGCAGCGGGTACTTCTATTGTTTGTCGGTTTGGGTGGGTAGCGAATACTTCAGCTTGCATCCATTTAGCCTGCCTACCTTCGTTTTTATCATCAAAAATAATTTCCCATTCTCCGTTAAGTGATATTGCAGATTGTGCCTGGATTGTCCGGTGTTGAATCATTGCAAGAAGCAAGATTAGTGAATATCTGATCATCATTGTTTCTGTTGTTTTCGTTTTGGCAGATTTGCCAAATTTTTGAAATCCGGTAAATCTACAAGCTCTTCCATGAGAGAACGCATTTGTTTTCGCTTCCGGTTTTTCCGGGCTGCAATGTTACGCCATTCGAAGGGGTCTTTTCTATGATCGTACAACTCTTCTTTTCCATTATTGTACCGAATGTAGCGGAAGCGACGAGTCCGGATTGCATAGTGTTGACGTGCCGGCTCGTTCTGGTAAGAGGGCCCGGCATAGACAACGGTCAATGCTGCTTTGGCTCCGCCCCATTTCTTCGCTTTTGGACGTTCCATTAACGGGATCAGACTGTGCCCGTCCAATGGGTGTCCCTTGTCGGTTTTTGTCGTTTGAGTAGATAGGCCGCAATAACTCAGAAGAGTAGGGTAGAGGTCGATCAAGGAGACCGGATGTTCGACCTCTTTGCCAGGCTTTACCAGGCCCGGCACCCGGATCATTAGTGGAATGCGGGTGCTTTCTTCCCATAGGGAATTTTTGTACAGATAGTCTTTTTCCCCCATGTGGAAGCCATGGTCACTTGCCAGGACGACAATGGTATTATCCTTCAGGGAGGTCTGGTCCAGGGCATCCAGAACTTGCCCGATATTGTCATCGACTGCGGAGACACAAGCCAGATAGGCCTGGGTCCAAATCTTTAAACCATCCTCTCTATTGCCATAGGATGCACGAATGGATTCAAACATGCGTTGTCCCATTTTCAAAGTGAACACATCTCCTCGGTAGGATACTTTGAGGTGTGTGTCTTCCTGGTCAGACGGACTGATCACCGATAGCTCTAATTGGTCAAGGGGGAAGCGGTCGAAGTACTTTTGTGGAGCGACTAAAGGTGTGTGTGGGCGAAGAAAACCTACCGCCAGGAAGAAAGGTGGTTGGCCGGAAGCATCGGCCAGTGCCCTGATCTTTTTGGCGGCCCAGGTTGCATTTTGCTCATCCGGGGTAGGGTCTCGATCCTCGTCGTTTTTATAGCGCATGGTTGTATAGGGTAGATTGTTGCCGTTGCCAATAGTCCAAGAAAGTGGTTTTCCATCTGCAGTGGTTCTACCATTTAAATTAACAAATGGGCCTAGCGAACCATCGACCCAGCCAATTTCCGAAAAAGGTGGTGGTACATCCGGATGTGGTACCCGCTCTTCCCCATTAAAGGGCGACGGACCATAGTCGGCTGGATTCCCAAATTCCGTCCAAAGTTCGTCTTGGTTGTGATGGAGAATTTTGCCGGTTCCGATAACTAGGTATCCAGCTGCCTTAAAATGCTCCATTATGGTGCGCGTATTGCGAAGAACCTCGTTTTGGTACCAGGGAGCCTGGAAAAAATTTCGCGAATGGTGTGGATAAACCCCCGTAAAAAGACTGGACCGGGAAGGGCCGCACATGGGAGCATTGGTGTAGGCGCGCTTAAAGGAGACGCCTGACTGTGCCAGACGAGTCATATGAGGTGTTAGTGCCTGGGGGTGGCCTCCCATTCCCTCGATACAATCATTCAAATCATCGACC
>JANQRV010000325.1 GCA_028284395.1 Saprospiraceae bacterium | reverse complement strand
ATTTCCAAATCCTGGACCTGGATGAGCATTTCAAAGAACAGGTATTACAATTTAATAGAAGCCTCCATGCTTTTAACCACGAAACCCAACAAAACTGCGAGGATTTTCGCGTCAATGCCCGGACGTTGCACCGACAGTTGATTCTACCCTTTGCCGATCAGCTCAAAGAGCGAGTCATCGTCGTTCCGGACCAAGAGATTGCCCTGATTCCCTTCGCCTGCCTATTAACGGACGAAGGGACCGATCCAGATTGCCGGGAACTTTCCGAATTTCCATTTCTAATTCGAAAACATGCTTTTAGCTATTGTCATTCGGCGAGTCTCTTACGGGTTTTGCAGTCTTCGGCTGATGAAAAAGTAATACCGGAACAGATCTTAGCGATTGCCCCTTCCTTTAATCAAAATGCCGATTACGAAGCGGCATTGGAAGTGGTCAGTCGCTACGGAGCCGCTGACAAACTCCCACCTTTGTACTTCAATGAGAAAGAGGTTGAGCAAATTGGGCAAGTACTCGAAGCCAAAACACTTTATGGCTCCAAGGCGACTAAGTTGCGTTTTCAAAAACTAGCCCCGAACTACAAGATACTGCACATGGCTACCCATGGAGTTGTGAACGATGAAAACCCTAAGTATTCCTACTTGTCTTTTAGTCAATCGGGAGATTCCATAGAGTTGGAGGAACTGCTTTTTGTAAATGAGCTCTACAGTATGCGACTAAATGCCGAAATGGTCATCCTGAGTGCTTGCGAAACTGCCGTCGGAGAGGGATATCGGGGAGAAGGCGTCATAAGCCTGGCTCGTGGTTTCCTGTATGCCGGTGCCAAAAGCGTCATTCCTACATTATGGAAAATAAACGATCAAAGATCAACTGAGTTAATGGCCTTATTCTACCGCTACCTCAAAAAGGGCATGCCGAAAGACATTGCAATGCAGACCGCCCAATTGAATTTCATCAACAGCACAGCTACTAAGGCGAATCCCGCCTTTTGGGGCACATATATTCCGATTGGCAACATGGAACCCTTGCAATTTAAGAAGAAGTCCTGGTTTTGGTAACCATCATTCGCCAACTGCTCTCTAACTTGTCGAGCAATTGTTCGGCTCTAAGTCGGTATTCGGATGAATAACCCGGTTGTGCAATTTTCTCTTTCAATTGCTCAACCACATCGGAAGCCATCGCACCGCTGTTTAGGCGGGCTAGCAATAGATTCCATTCCACTTCCTCTTTTTCGATAAAAGGCGGTAAGGCCCTGGAATCCAGGAATCGCTGAAAATGTACCAGTGCTTCTGCATACCGATCCAGCCTGAATAAACAATGTCCCAGATAATAAGAAGAAAGCAGATGATGTTCGTTCGTTGATGGTATGTTAGAGAACAGAGCAACTGCAGCAGTATAATTTTGGTCCAAATAGTAGGCGTTTAACCCTTGGCGCAGCAAATCGTTGGAAAATTCAGAAGAGGGAGATGCCGTATTGGCCGTGGAGGCAATTTGATAAAAATGTTTGGCCAAGGCCCGGTCGCTGTATTTTTGATTGGCCCACCAGAAACAGAAAATAATGACAATAATAACCGAGGCAGCCATCGCCAAAAATCTCAACAATGACAGACGTGATTTAGACTTAAAAGGGTCGTCCGGTAGTGTTCCAAGCGAAGTCTGCACCCCCATAAAGTAGCCTCTGAGTTGCTCAAGACGCGACAAATCTATCGCTTTGGAGGCTAGTGCATATTTGATCAATTTTTCTTTCAGGGTAGAATTTTGTTGCACTTCTTCGAGAAAAAGACGTTCGTCTTTCGTCGACATTTCCCGGTTCAAATAACTTTCAATCTTTTCTATGTCAGAGTCGGTTCCCATCTCTTAAAGATACGATTTAATAAGTGCAGCAAGCTCCGGCTGTTTTTCAATGAATGCGATTAATTTCTTTTTGCAACGATAATAAGTGGTGATGGCAGATCTTGAGCCGTTAAGACCGGTTTCCCTGGCAATGTCTTCCATTTGCCATGGTTCCGACGCGAAAAATAGCAATTCAAAAATCTTACGGCACCGACTATCTTGTTGATCCATAATTACCTGTAAAATGCCTTTTAACTCCTCGGAAGCAAATCCTTTATCCGGGTGAATGACCTCCTCGTACTTCACACTGGAAAGGCCCTGCCTTTTTCTAACGAATTCCGAACAACAATTGCTGCATATTTTCGCAAAATAAGAAGACAATTTGCTCGTACCGCGAAAGCGCCCCAGCTGAATGGAATTTACCAAACGGACGATGGACTCGCAAAACAGATCTTGCCAGGAAACATCGTTTAACCTGGCTCCGTATTTCTCATAAACCCGAAATGCAATACGCTGAAGATCATTTCTCATGTACAGGAGTTCCATCCCTTGAATCATCGAATCATGGTCTCCTTGAATCAAATCTACAATCTGTTTATCGCGAACAGCTGATTTCCTCGGTCTTTGCATTGATCCCGATACTCTGTTAATTTTTGGGGAGTTTTGTCATTAGTTCAAAATCCCCGCTCATCTTTAAAGTAGAATTTCTCACAATATAACACTAAGAAACAAATTAGGATTTGACCTCGTGTAATTATGGTATGGACGGAACGTTTGCCGATCTAAAAACACGGTTTTTTATATTTTTGCCTTGCAAAGTTACTTCCATGAGTCAACTCTTTCGCTTTCCGAACACCCTAAGACATGATCCGGACGTCACGGCCTGGCTAAACGATCAATACGGCGAGCTGGGTGCACTGGCACAACATTGGTTCGACATCATTCGCAATTGTGGAGCAGAAGTCCACGAATTACTGCACGACAATCATCCAACCGCTTGCGTCGACGACGCAGCCTTCGCTTATGTCAACGTATTCAAAGCTCATGTAAACGTCGGTTTCTTCCTGGGCGCTGAGCTTCCCGACCCCAGTGGTTTGCTTGAAGGAAAAGGAAAATACATGCGTCATGTCAAATTAAAACCCAATCGCAAAATCGATGAACAGGCATTAATTAGCCTGATCGAAGCGGCTTATGCCGATACCATGCATCGTCTCACAGAGGAGTAGATACCCGGAAAGATACCTCTTGGTCTGATTTAGGACGAAGCTAAATCCCGCAACAATATTCTTACGTTAAAAAACAAAGAAATTATCATTCTTCTTCATATGTGTTTTGTTGTACGATCTATATCGTTTTACCTAATTTTATGATTACCTTGTGAGGAAAGTGGAAACAAGACAATTGACCGGGATTCGAATTTCGTGGCGGTAATAATGGCACTCGCAAAACAGAAATTTCAAGATAAATCCAACTGTCGATGACAAACCCAAAGAAATCAATTTTAATCAGCGGTATTGATACTCAGAAAGAAGAACAGACGGACTATAGGGGACTGCTCGATAAATACTTTCTAAATAAGTGGTACCTCTACGTGATCTGCTTGGCGGTATGCATCGGATTAGCCCAATTGTACCTGCAAACCGTTTCCCCCCAATATCAAATTGAGGGAAAACTCCTCATTCGCCCTCCCGAAGGCATGCAGAGCGACTCCCCCGATATGGAACTCAACCGCAGCATTGGTGTTTCAGGTGGGTCCGAATACGTCGCCAATGAGATTGAAACACTCACTTCTTTTTGGTTGATGAATGCGGTTGTCAGAAAGTTGGGATTGCAAAAACAGTATTTCTGGAAAGATCGACTGTCAACCATCGAAGCGTACAACGACTTCCCCATACTCGTCGATAGTTTTACGCTACGCGTTTTCAATGAGGTATCGCTGAAAGTGACTCCAATCGATCAGTTCGCTTTCCGCTTGTCGACCAAAGAAAAAGATCTCGGCACATTTGGCTTTAGCGAGGTAGCCTCTACCGAACTGGGTGATTTTCTATTTCGAAGGAATGGACAAGTACCTCTAAACACCGACTCCACGATGCAGATCGATTTGATGAGTACGGAAGCAGTTGCAAGTCAATACCTGAAAAACCTAAAGGTCAACATCTCCGATACAAAAGTGCAATCTTCCACATTGCTCCTCGAAATCGTCGATGCCATCCCGCAAAGGGGAGTCGATCTATTGAATGAATTGGTCGTTACCTATGAGAATCAAAAAATAGAAGCGAACGTTGAACAGACCCAAAGCAGACTGGCCTTCATTGACGACCGGTTGACCGAAGTTGGAAATGAACTTCGATCGATGGAAAGCGACCTCGAACGATTTAAATCAAGTAACAGCATCTTGTCGGAAGCGACAACCGATCTCGACTTTGTACTGCAGCAAGTCAATAGTTCGGCCGAAGAACAGAAAGAATTGGATTTTCAACTCAGCATGCTGAATTCACTGAAAGGAGGCTTCGATTTTTCAAGTGAAGATTTCCAATTGATCCCTTCTAATATTTTCATGGTGAAGGGCGAACTTCCAACCCTTATCAAGCCCTACAATGACCTGGTATTGGAACGCAATTTATTGTTGGAAACCGGTCAGCCGTCCAATCCAGTTATCCAATCCGCCAACCAACGCCTGACGATTTTGCGCCAGTCCATACGCACGGCAGTCGACAACGCCATTGCCGAATTGAGCAATGAAAAAACTAAGGTTGAAAACCAATATCAAAGTGCCATGGAGCGACTGCAAAGCGTTCCGGCAAAAGAACGGGGGTTATCCGAAAAAGTGCGTCGACAATCCATTACCGAAAACCTGTATCTATATCTCCTGCAAAAAAGGGAAGAATCCGGTCTCGCCATGGCCAGCAAGAATCTGAATTTCCAGGTGATAGATCAACCTCACAGTAGCCTGGAACCGGTGTCTCCCAAAAAAATGGTCTTTTATCTGGGGGGTGCTGCCGCTGGACTGGGTTTGCCCTTCATGCTCTTGCTCATTCTCGACTTGTTAAAGGATTCCGTGACCACTGAAAAGGAGCTGCGGCAGCTGTTCCCTGATACGCGGATCATGGGCGTCATTAGCCACTTCGGTGGTGCCGACAAACAAGAGGTCCTGTTGGGAGCCCGTCGGCACATTACTGCAGAACGGTTTCGATCACTGAGGACGAGCATACAATTTCTGCACAAAGACGATTACAAAAGTTTATTGGTCACCTCCACCACCCCCGAAGAAGGCAAAACCTTCGTCGCTTCCAATTTAGCCATCAGTTTTGCACTGACTAAAAAGAGAACGATCTTTGTCGATTTTGATCTGCGAAAACCCGATTCCATTCCCTTCTTCACTCCAAAACCAGACAAGGGTTTGATCAATTTTTTGTCCGACGAAGCAGAGTTGACCGAAATCATTCATCCATCCTCCGTGGAGAACCTCGACTATATCAATAGCGGACGATTCATCGTGGACTCGGCAGAATTCATCGCCCGCGAAAAACTGGATCAGCTATTTGCGTATTTGAAAGAGTATTATCAAATAGTGGTAATCGATTCTCCTCCGGTGGGATTGATTGCGGATGCCTTATTGCTACATGAGCATGTCACCGACTCGCTTTACGTCGTCCGGTCCGGACATACCAAAATGAGTATCCTCAAAGATGTCAAAGACCTCTTCGAGAAAGAAAAACTGGTACGACCTTCACTGGTGCTTAATGGTGTTCGTCAAAGAGATGTGGTTTACAACAAACACTATAAAAAATATGGATACACTTTCAAGTAAGCCACTGATCAAAATGGGTAGTCGCATCGCAATAATGCGGTACCCATGTTGAATTCAAATTCCTGGGCAAATTTTTCACCTGCCGCATTTTCCGCCGGTTGCCAACGGGGCATATTACAAAAGGCGTTCAGGATCAATTGATCAACTTTAGGATCACCCGATGTCTTGAATATTTGTACATCCAACACCTGCCCCGTCGTACTCAGGCTGAATTTGATCTTGGCCAATTCGATTTGACATTTGGTTTCTTCCGATATCTGATCGACGATGTTTTGTTCCAGATAGGCATTTAGGTGCTCATTACCCCCAGGGAATTTGGCTTCGAATATGGGTATTGGCGTTAAAGAAAACTTCATCTTACGGGGTGGATTGTCCCTTAGTGTGTTTGCCGGTATGTAGTCTACTTCCACTTCGATTCGACAATCAGTTGTCGCCGCTCTCAAAATGTCCATTTGCGCCCGGGTCAAAGTAGCGTTGGGACCGGCAGCAGATTTGACTTCGTCATTGCAAACCGTAGCAATGGTGACCGACCGGTAATCGGCGACCCAAGAAGCTCGATACCTGGCATGAATGTCGGCAAGTGTCTTCGCTTCACTCAACGTATCCAAGGTCACCAAGGGATAGGGACCTACATGTGGATTGGTTTGAGTTCCAAAAATTTCGTATCCTATTTCCTGGGAAGATCCGGATAGCGCAATGAATAGAAAAATGGTCGCCAGTAAATAAACTTTCATACCCTAACTTAAATATCATTTACCTAAAGGTAAGCTAGAATATCCTTTTTCAGCGCGAACAAATGTAAATTAGTGTAAAATGAGTGTAAATCACTTCTATTAAGCGTGAGAATCCAATAGATTTGCAATATGACTGTTAGACACTTCTTTTTGGTTTTGGGATCCATTTTAATTTTTTCATCAGCAACCTTATATGCCACGGAGGCAGAAATCCAGGAAAAACGCATGCGGGTAGCGATGAGAAAGATTGGACATGAAGTTTTGATGCATTTGGGCGATTGTGAATCCCGCGTGCTGCCAATTCAACACCTGGATAAACAATACAAGATTTCATTTGAAGCTGAATTCGGATTTGATCCCGGAGATCTGGCTGCTATCATCAGGCCTATTATGGAGGAATCTAAGGCTGTCAATCACTATCTGGTCGAAGTAGAACAATGTGCAACGAAGGAAGTGGTCCATAGTTTTGAGGTTGGGATTTGGCACAATCCTCAGTTACTGGCTTGTTCCGGCAGAGTGCAACCCCAGGACTGTTACAATATCTTGGTTAACATTTTGGATCATTACAACTTAGTCCGTCAAACTCCGGTTGTAACCCAATCCTCCGACGATTCCCCATTGAGTTTTCCGGAACTGAACTTTACGGCTTTTTCCATCATTCCACTACTGCTACTGATCGGCTTTACCGGCTACTTTCTCCAGAAAAAGCATCGTACGGTGTCCGACCCGAATTTGCACTCAATCGGAAGTTTTTCTTTTGACAAAAGAACGGGCATGCTCTCCCGGGGAGACCAACAGGTTGAATTGTCCAACAAAGAATCGGAGTTACTCGCTTTGCTCTACAGTTCGGCCAATGGGATTGTTCGGCGGGAAGTCATTCTACAAAGAGTTTGGGAAGACGAAGGAGATTACGTCGGGAGAACACTGGATGTGTTCATTTCTAAACTGCGGAAGAAACTGGAAGGAGATCCCTCCGTGAAAATTGTAAATGTGCGCGGTGTGGGTTACAAACTCCTCATCGACGGATCAAATAGCTAAAGTCTCCAATCGAAGAAGGACCAAATTTGTTGATGGATATCCCCCAGTTCGGCCGCGGAAAAGTTGCCGTGCTTTTTGCCTGCCACCTGAATCAACCGGTTTTTGACCTGGTGCTTATCCAGTAGTTGGTGCAACTTTATTGCCTGACGGATTGGTACATTTCTCAAACACCCAACTTAGCGCATCTAGGCAGTCGTTGATACAGCCCGCTAGATTCGTCTGCTGCAACAACCGATAATCGACATTGACCACACACCAGCCCTTTTCCAGATACGGCAGCAGTGCCAAAGACCGAGAAACCCGATCACCACTGATCCAACCGCCACCATGAAAATATACCAATGTTGGTTTGAGGGAGCCTGAAAAAATGGCCCAAGGCTCTTCTCCCAGGATGTTGGCCGGGGCATCTACATCCAGGTGCAGTTTTGTCGAATCGACTACCTTATAGACAATATTAGCTTCGACGAAGGTCCGCTCCTGGATTAAATGAATGTTATTTTTGTCGATGGTATTGAAATGATTACAGCCAGTCAAGATCAAAGTCAACAAGATTAAAGATAAAGTAGTTGCCTGCATTTTCTTACTGCCGATGAATTAAAAAATGACTCCCGTCGGAACGTCTTTCATTTAGCGCGTCAAAGCAAGCAATGCCGCTACGATCCGGTCAATATCTGCCAAAGTACAATAGATATTCGGAGAAATACGCAATCCTCCCGTCGGGGCCCCGGCAATCCCATACTCCTCGTATAGTTTCTGAAAAATGGCACGGGAATCCCGATCCGGAATTTGCAAAATGGTAACCCCGCCGCTCAGCGCTTCAGACATGGGCGTCGTGAACACTGCCTGCGGAATCTGCTCCCGAATTTGCTCTTTTAAATAAGTATTCAACTGCCGGACTCTAAGCTCGATGTTTGCCTTACCAATAGTCCGATGAAATTCAAGAATATCAGTCATTGCACTGGTCGATGGCGTATTTCGCTGTCCTAGAACGGCAACTTTTTCATCCAGGGTTTGGTGATCTTCACTCCAGCCAGCGGCAATGATGTTGGGCCAGAGGTTGGGCAACTGCTCCTTGTCCACGTACAGTACACCATTTTCCAAGGGGCCCATTAACCACTTATGCGCACTACCGCTGTAAAAAGAACAACCCAGTTTTTGGAGATTCAAATCCATGAAACCAAAGGATTGTGCACCGTCCACAAGTGTTAAAATTCCCCGGTTCCGCGCCATTGCACAGATTTCGGAGGCCGGCATGGCCAGGCCGCTCACATTTGAAATATGAGAAAAAGCGATCAATTTGGTATTGGAGGTAATGGCCCTTTCAAAGACCTGCAGTAACTCCTCTTTGGATTGAGGTTGCACGGGAACAGCAAAAACCTTTACCCGAAAGCCTTCTCGGCGGGCTCGGTTTTGCCAGGCGATGAGGTTGGTTGGGTGATTTTGCTCCCAAAGGAGTACTTCATCCGTCGCTTTGAAGTCAATGCCGTTAACAATAATGTTGTTGCTTTCGCTCGTATTGCGGGTAATCGCTACCTGTGCGGCAGATACCCCCAAATAATCAGCCAGCATTTTCAGCGCACCCGATCGAACTTCAGCGAAGATGGCCCGGTTTTGAAAGGACACGTCTCGGGCCAGATTTCTGCTGTACTGCTCCACCTTTTCATAGATGAAGTGCGGACTCGGACAGAGATTGGCCGAATTCACCATCAGCATTTCATCCGCAACCAAAAATTGTCGTTTGACCATCTCCCAATACTTTTCATCAGGGCCTACACCTGGAGATGGAATTGTCGATACCGGCTTTATAGTGGTGGTAGCGGAGGACACCATCGAAGTCGTCAGAGTAGCGGCAAGACCAGTGGTGAATTTGCGGAGAAAATTCCTTCTGTTAGCAGTGGAATGTGTCGTCATTTTTTTTCATTTTGTAATAAAAAGGCTTTACCTGCCCTGTATCACGACTCTTCGATATCGGGTAAGACTTGGCGTCCCATCATCTCTGACCGTTACGATCAGGTGTAACGTGTTGTCGCCAAGATCCTTGGGTATCGAGAGTTCGATTTCACTTTCGGTTGCTTTCGGAAGCGAAATCGCTCCGGCATAGGTTCCCGCCTCGGGGTAGACCCACCATTGATAGTTTAATTCATCACCGTCCGGATCGAAACTGGCTGCTACTGAAAAAGAAAGGCGGTCTCCCGGTTTGGCTTCCAGGTACTTCACGGCCGCTGTCGAATCGTTGTCCAATACAACAATCGGTGGGTGATTGGCCTGGTTCGGCGGTTTTATACACCAATCCATTCGAGCGGCAAAATCATGTTGGAAGTCGGTACGCCACCGAAAGATCGGTGCCCATCGATTGGCATAAGTATGACCCTGATAAGTCCAAGTATCTTCAGCATCGGCATAGAGCCAATAGTCCAAAAATAAAGATTCATTGACAAAACAGCCTTTGGAGCAATCCGCTCCGGCATATTCCTGGACCATGATGTTGACGTTTTTCTGCTTGTCGCGTCGAAAGCGCCCTCCCCAACTGCCCTGCCAATGTTGTTCCGGGTCGTTCAGCCCGTTTGGCATAACGTAGAAATAGGTCGGCGTATCGCCTTCCCAGATGTGCAAAGCATCCGGATAGAGTTTGCCCAGTGGTCCGTGGTTGTCCTGAATATGCTCCCGGACCCATTGTCGGGTCACCACGGTTTCGTCACCGCCGCGCGTATGATCCCAGACTTTGCTGCTAAATCGAAAAGACATGCCTTTAAAAGCCAACACATTTCGCAATAAAAACAGCTGAGGGTAGGTTTTCGCCATCCACGCTCCGGCATCGTCCTGTGCCGCCAGATCGTAAACCCGGATCTTCTTCAAAAAAACGTTCAATTCTTCCTCTGACCGGGTTTGACTAACCGTCCAAATGGCCTGGGCAATGGTATTGGCACCACCCCACGCCAACAACCACAATGGCCGCGGATCGTCCCGGTCAGCGGCATCTATGATCAATCTCGCTCCGGCAGAACCCCTGCCGCTGACATGACTCATGCCATATCCCCGATTGCCGGTCACCGTTATTTTATGCAAGTATGCTGCAGTTGGATAATCCCTATCGTGAAGCAGCAGATTTTCGTGGACTTTGGCGTAGCCATCGATGCATTCGTGAATGACATCCGTAGCCGGATCCGACAATTTCCACACGCCCGTCGAGCCAATTAGGCCCTCGATGTCCAAGTCATTGGCATACAGCAGGAGCCGGATTAAAGATTCCTGATCGTCGGGTTCATTCGTAATATCGGTAGTAACGATGATGCGGGGCTTGACAAAAACAGCTTTGCTTATTTGAGCGTAGCCCACATTGATTAACAGCAAGCAAAGTAAAATCAGTAAGCTGCCAAAGGTCAAATGCTGACGATTCATAGTGAAATAGCGTATCAATTCTCGAGGCGTGTTCGGTCACAAGACCTCTGGCCCTACCTCGATGGGGATATTTCGCTGTTCTGCTTGACCGGCAAACAGTGCGATCTTATCCCGGTGAATATTGAAATTAATGCATCTTTTTTGTCCCAGCCTGGTTCTAATAATGGCAAGACGATCACCTGAGTGGTTTTTCTTTATCTCAATGCGTGCCATGGAAGCATAACTGATCCACTTCGTGGCATTCTGACTAAATGCATAGCCCAAGATAAGCATGGCCGTAAGGGCCATTGCAGTTCCAAGGTACCACTGAAAGTTACTACCGCCTTCGGTCAGAGAGCGCCGAATAAAGTAATAAGAAGCAAAAACAAAGATGCCTCCTTGCAACAAATACAACCATCGCAATAACTTTGCACCGTCATTGATCTCGATGTGATCTTCATGAAAGTTTAAAACTCCTTTGGTTAATTGAATGATTGCTGACATATTTGATGTGATTTAGATAATGGTTTCTTCGACCGCTGTGACGGTACGGATGCTCTCGTTCGCCGAGGAAATGTTTTGGCCATCACAGGATCAAGTGGGTCGTCAAGGCCCACGGAGCATCAAAGCATCCCCGCATCCAGAGCAACCAAAGAATCAACAGTATCAACAGTATCAACAGTATCAACAGTATCAACAGTATCAATTTAGAATAAAATGCTGAACATTCAAAAAATACTCATTGAAGCCTTCGTCAAAGAACTGAGCGAATCCTACCGGCAAACCTTTGGCATTTTGGAACCAGAGAACAGTTATATTCTGTCTTGGTTTGGTCGACTGGCACTCGAAAACATCGCCAACAGCGACATACTTTACCACAATGTGGAACACACAATTATGGTCACTTTGGTGGGGCAGGAAATCCTTAAAGGAAAACACCTGACGGAGGGCGGCGTGACTGCTGACGATTGGTTGCATTTTATGATTGCACTTCTCTGCCACGATATTGGATATGTTCGCGGGATCTGCAAGGATGATCGAGGAGAGATTTGCGCAACCGGCATTACGGGCGAGACGACAAAAATCTCCAGAAAGGGAACGGATGCTTTACTGTCGCCCTACCATGTTGATCGAAGCAAACTCTTCGTAAAGGAACGATTCAGCCAGACTTCCTTTACTCGAATCGACGTAGAATTGATTTGCAATCACATTGAAATGACGAGGTTTCCGATTCCCAAAGATCCATTTCATCAGGAAACCCTAAGTTATGGAGGCTTGGTAAGGGCCTCCGATCTAATTGGGCAGTTGGGAGACCCTCATTACTTGAGAAAGCAACCGGCTTTGTTCTACGAGTTTAGTGAAATTGGTCTTGCCGAAAAATTGGGGTATGAACACCCTGGCGATATGAGAAAAACCTATGCCAGCTTCTATTGGAGCACCATTCGGCCTTACATTCAGGATGCCTTGCGCTACCTACGGGTCACCCAGGAGGGAAAACAATGGATCGCCAACCTTCATTCCCATGTTTTTGAAGTGGAACATTCCGAATGACACTAAATTAGGTTTTGACAATCTAACCCCACCCTATGCCCGCGACCCTGAATACATTTTCTACCGGGAATCCCCAAGATCAACGGAAACCGCGACACTGAAAGCGGGTATTAAAGGAACGGCCAGGCAACTTTTGGTTCTTAACCACCGGCATTCAGCTGGAGCAACAGAGTTTCAATCACTTCTGTAGGGGGTGGTGAGTTGTCAACATATAGAGCATCACGGGGTTCTTCGAGTGTCGCAAACTGGGAATCCAACAAAGACGAGGGCATGAAATGATTCTGCCGTTTATTCAATCGATCCAAAATTCGCTCTTTGGTAGATTGCAAATAAATGAAAACCACCCGCGCATTTTGCGAAAGGAGGTATCGGTATTTTGCCTTTAGGGCCGAACACGCCAAAACTGCTCCGCCTTCGACATTCCACTGTTGGATATAGTTGTTGAGTAGTTCAAGCCAGGGCTTGCGATCCGAGTCATTCAAGGGCATCCCATTTTCCATTTTCTGAATATTGGATGCCGGATGAAAATCGTCACCGTCGTAGAATGGGAGATTCAAGGCAGCAGCTAAAAGCCCCCCGATACAAGTTTTACCACAACCACTGACGCCCATTATAATATAAACTTCCGATTTTTTATCCATGCAATATACAGCAGTGATGAATTCAAGAATAGAGGGTAAAAGTTAATCATTTTGGCCGAAACCCTGAATAGGGAACCATTAACCGGAAACAATATGTGCCATAACTCAACCTAAAATTATCGTTCCGCATCCATAAAATTTCTGACCTTTAGGACAATTACTCATCATTCCTCTAAACAACCACAGATAGGTCATGGATTTAAAACTAAAAGACAAAGTATACATTGTAACCGGCGGTTCCAAGGGCATCGGCGAAGGCATAAGCCGGGCAATTGCCAGTGAAGGCGGCATCGTTGTCATTGCAACTCGTTCGGAGGGTCCCGTCACAACCGATTTAGTCGCCGAATTTAAGGCTAACGGAACGGAGGCGCACGCCATTTTCGGCGACCTGCAAGAACTGGAAAACTGCAAAAAAGTTGTAGAAGAGACCGCGAGCAAGTACGGACGGATCGACGGCATTGTCAACAATGCCGGTGTGAACGACGGCGCTGGCCTGGAGAGTGGTCCGGAAGCCTTCCGGCGGTCAATACAGTTGAATCTCTACCACTATTACGACCTCGTCCATTTTGCGTTACCGTGGCTAAAGAAGGCCAAAGGAGCTATTGTCAATGTCAGCTCTAAAGTAGCCTTAACCGGCCAGGGAGGGACTTCCGGCTATGCTGCTTCCAAAGGTGCTCAGTTGGCCCTGACCAGAGAGTGGGCTGCCGAGCTCCTACCCTATTCCATTCGGGTAAATGCCGTTTTACCAGCGGAAGTAATGACACCGCTCTACCGCAAATGGCTGGACAACACCTTTCCCGTTCCTTTTCCGCTGGATCGGGAAAGGTGTTGTCCA
>JANQRV010000313.1 GCA_028284395.1 Saprospiraceae bacterium | reverse complement strand
CTATCGATATGCGTTTTCTTAAACAGGAAATCTATTTCCCAATAATCGTTGCTATCCATTTTCTCTTCTGGGCGATAGACTTGTATTTCTACAAAGGCTCCTTTATGGAGGTGTCTGCTGACACCCTGCTATTCGGAGAAATGACCAATGAATCCTGGAAAAATGTTCATCGCATTTTGGGAGAAGTATTCTCATCCTGGGTCGTCACCGTATTTGCTTTTAATTTTTTGATGGCAACCCGTGCTAAGTGGGTTGAGCGGATATTTGGCGGATTAGACAAAATGTATCTTATTCATAGAAGATCGGGAATAATAGCTGTTTTTCTGCTTTTAGCTCACTTCATTATCGTGCCAAGGGATCTCACCGAATTTAATCCGGGCAAGCCCTTGGGCTTTTATGCTTTTGCACTCATCTTAATAGGGGTTTTACTTTCAGCCGCTCCGGTTTTCAAAAGAAGAATCCCCTATCACAAGTGGATAAATATACACAAGTTGATGGGCGTGTTTTACGTCATGGGGGTAGCACACGGACTCATAGTTAACAGTCTGATCAAAGAATTACCAATCACCAGAGTATACGTTTTCGGAATGGCATTTATCGGTATTGCTGCCTGGATTTACAGAGCATTCCTATTTAGTTTATTCAATGAAAAATTAGATTACGAGATCGTACAAGTTAATAATCTGGGACATCGAATCACGGAAGTTTTGATGAAGCCGTTAACAAAGGAATTGCACTATTTGGCAGGTCAGTTTGCTTTTTTCCAATTTTCAGTCATTGACAAGAGGGAGCAACATCCATTTACTTTAAGCAGCCATCCACATGATCGTGTTCTTCGGATTACCGTCAAAGGCTTGGGGGATTATACAGATAATTTCAGCAGCAAATTAAAAACCGGCGACACCGTAAAGGTTGAAGGTGCATATGGCCACTTTTCCTCCAGCTACATCAAAGAATCCGACCAAGTATGGATTGCCGGAGGTATTGGCATTACCCCATTTTTATCCCTTGCAAAGGATATGCACCCAAATCATGTTCACCTTTACTGGTGTGTAAACAAAAAAGAAGTAGCTGTCTATACCGATGAGCTTCAAGAACTGGCTGATCATAATCCTAACTTCCAATTTACCGTCTGGTCATCGGAAAAATCCGGGTACTTGACGATTGACAGGTTAAACATCGACCATTTCGAAAACAAAGGATTTTTAATCTGTGGTCCGAAACCTTTGAAAGAAAACCTAACAAAACAGCTCATTCAAGCGGGTGTGAACAGAGGGAATATCTATGACGAAGAATTTGCTTTCAGATAATCATTTTCAAATTTCCAATCCATTAAAAAATGACTGATATCCTTAATTTCGCCTTAGTGCTTGTAATGGGCACTCAATTTGGCATTGCATTGGCATCTTCCATCATTGTACATCCAATTCTAGCTAAAATAAGCAGAACCGCTGCAATTGAAGTGTTCAAACCGTTTTTTCACAAAACGCATAACAGCATGATAACAATGTCAATTATCGTGACGGTGTTGGCATTGGGACTGTCCTGTTTTACGAGTAACTGGTGGTGGATTGGAGTAGCTTTGCTGATGCACTTAAATGGTCCTTATACGTTAAAATTTATGATGCCTACTAACAACCGCTTAATGGCGGATGATGTTGACCCTGATTCACAACAAACAATTTCCGACTTAAAAAACTGGGGAGGACTACATGCTGTTCGGACAGTTTGGAACGGAGGTATCTTTATGGCCTTTCTCGTCTTGACTTTTTATAGTTGAGATAGATTTGGGGCTGCTGAATCGGTAGTGGCAATTGGTTCTTCAACTTGAGTGATGGCTGGAAGAGAGATCGGTCCTCACTGAGAGCCGACTAGACTGGCTTCGCGATACTGGGTTGGAGTTTTTCCCGTATATTTTTTAAATGCGGTATTAAAGGAAGACTTTGAATTGAACCCAACTTCGTACAAAATTTCAAGTATCGTCACTTTCCTGTTCCCCGGATCCCGCAACAATTCCATTGCTTTTTTGATGCGATATTCATTGATAAAATCGAAGAAGTGTTTCTGGAGCTTTAGATTGATGATGAGGGACAACTCCCGAACGGGTATACCCAGTTTTCGAGCCAGTTGGTGAATACTGAGCGAGGCATCCAGGTAGGGTTCTTCCGTTTCCATGAAGGCCTGGATTTTCCGGATCAAGTTTTGGTCTTCGGGCAGTCCGATTACGTGTTTGCCAGGCTTTGATCCGATCGCGTCGGCATCCCGGCCATTGGTGCCTGCCGATCTACGGTCTGCTGCTGCTCTTTCGAAGAGATTTTGATGCTGAAAGGCCTCGAAACTGAATCCGTAAATGAAGATGACGACGAAAAACCACGTGACCAATTCAAAACCAAACATGTTTGTCCAGCCCAAGGCGATTCTCGTCAGATCGGCACCCCAAGCGATAATGATCGGAAGGAGGGCAAAAGTAAAGCGCCAGAGCCAGCCAATGTTGAGCATTTCGAAGTCGGAATACGCTTCTTTGACTATTCTTTTATAGCGGAGTACTTCGATAATCGAAAGGATGAAAGCGACCCAAATCAGCAGGTAGGCATAGTATTGATGAACCATGTAAAACTGCTCGACTGTCTTCATTCCCAGCAGCGTCTCGATCTTATCACCGGATCGGACAAAAAGAAAGACATTGATCAGGGTTACTCCGGCAATGGCTGCTGCCAACCAATAATGGAATCGAAGATATTTCCGGTAATGTCGGGTTCTGCCCACCTTCTCCAGGATGAAATGGAAGAAGAGGAGTGGATAGAGCAGCTTGACCTCAGGCAGCGCAAAATAGTACATCCGGTACCCGAAGATTTCTGTAAAAGGCAAAAAATTGATGGTGCCTTCATAAACGATGATCAGTAGGAAAAGACCAAGCAGGCGATTGGCCAGGCTTCTGTACTTCTTGGAAAAAAGGTACAAAACAGCCAATAGCACCCCCTGAATAAGAGCTGCCCAGACCAGCGTTGAAATTATCTTTTCCATTCAATAAAAATATCTCTTTGTAGTTACTATCCACTATGCCGATTTGTTTTTTTGGGACTCCACGAGGAAAAGCAATGATAATGAGGTGCTTAGAAAAAAGTCGAACGCCTCCCGTCGATAATAAAACGTTCGACTTTTTTATTCGGTCGATTTGGTGCCGCTATTCCGGACATATTGCCACATCTGTTTAACCAAAAAATTACCCGACATGAAAGCTATTCTCTGGGGGGCGACCCTCATTTTGATGAGCATCTCAATAATGGGATGCGACAATGACGACATTCGTATTACGCCATCCAATCAGGTTACAACGGTGGAGCATTCCATTACCGAATTTAGTGACCTCTTGATCTCGGATGTTTTTCAGGTATACATCCGTTTTTCCAGTGCAAGGCCTGCCATGCAGATTGAAGCCAATAGCAATCTACACAGCTTTATTGAGATAAAGCAGGATGATGATGAGCTGTCCATTGAATTGGATGACGACGTTACGCTGGCTCCGGGTACTTCGGTATTGGACGTCTATCTTTCCGTGCCCAATATCGAAACCATCGAAGCGCGCGGCGCCGCCCGGGTCATTCTTGAAGATCACTGGCAGACAGAACTGGCTGAGGTCGAACTGACCGGTGCCAGCTCCTGCGAGGGAACGGTGATCACCAACCGGCTGGTGGCCGATCTGACCGGAGCTTCGATACTCACCATCGAAGGAAGCGCCCTGACTTTTGACATCGAAGCGAAAGGCGGTTCGGAAATGACCGGCTTCGATTTTGTGACCGAAAAGCTTTCGGCCGATCTGCAAGGCGCCTGCCACCTGACCCTAACAGTGAATGATGAGTTGAATGTCAAGGCCAACGGAGGCTCTTCAGTACGATACCGGGGCACCGGCGTGGTCAATTCCCAGGACCTTTCCGGAGGCTCGACCATCATCAAGGAGTAATTAATGCCAATTTGAATTAATGATTGCGTATTACAAGCTGCTGCTTCTGCGCTCTATGAAAAGACATAAAACCCGCCTGATCACCGGTAGCTGGCAAATTCGCGGACACCGATGCAGCTTTTGTCTGCATTGGTGTCAATTCTTGTTTATACCGATTTGAATCAATGAGTACGTATTTCAAGGCCTATTTCCGAATCACTCATTGTAAAAAGGGTCGAACCTGCAGAACACAGCTATTCGACCCAAGCTTGGGGACACCTTACGTGCAACTCATTCTTGCGACTAAAAAGCCATTAGTTCAAAATGGGCACGCACGCCAAAAAAAGCTGCAAGTAGCTCCGCTATCAGTAAAATTCACCAATCATTTTATGAGTGAAGAGCGTTTCCTCACTTCAAGTCATACTTTGCAAACGGTATAAACTGCAGCAATTGATCTGGATAAAATAGTATCCCCTCCAAATCAGTATACTTTATTGGATCCTAGGTATCAACGGCACATCTTCCCTGGTATTGGTGTGATTAGACCTATGGTGAATGTAATGACAAGAGGAAGGGGTGGACGAAATTCTTTTCAGGGACTGGTTATAATCGAACTACCGCGATTTATTAATGATGACTTCCTCTTTTATATACAAATTAACAAATTCTTTTATATTTTTCAATATTGGAACTGTTAAATAAAGAGAAATTATCCGTAAGAACGGGGATTCGGGATATTGTTGGAGAGAAGACATTGCTGAAACAACATCCTAGCTGACCTTTATAGCTTAAATGATCCCCTGTCTAAGTTTATTTACAATGATGTTCGTTTGAAGGCAAATTTCTCCTTAACTTACCGGGAGCAAGTTTTCAATACTTGCCAATACGAAAAAGAAGAAAGGCATGAAAACACCTTCCTCCTTTTTAAATGATTGGTGATTTAATTTATAAAATTTGGGGAATTAACGTGTCGCACTAGACACCAATAACCAATAACTTGCGGTTTATTGAAAACCCTAACCAAGTGGACAGGTGCAAGATTGTCTCCATAACTTCTGCTCTCCAACGATGTCAGTAAAATTAGGAACTATCATTCTACCATCCAATACGTTAAATAGTACAAAAAAACGTAATAATCAGTAACGCTCAGCTTTGTATCGCCATTAAATTGTTTTGTAATTTATTGATTTTTAGGGGTTAATCCCCAACGGCGATACCATTTTACTGCAAATTAATCAATTACAATCCCTACCAAGCACGAAAGAAAAATCATAATTCGTCGTGAAATCCAGTAAATTGTTTGAGTTATTATTTAGTCTCTCTCGTAAGGAACTGCACGATTGTGCAAAGTTTGCGAGATTAAGTATGAACAACTTGTTGAACATAGATTTGGAAATCTTAGATTTTTTGGTGGAATCAATCAACCCTGAAGAGCCAATGAATGAATCTGAATCAAAATTAGTGACAAGCATATCCGACAGGTTTTTCAATGGTTTCCATGCTAATGGAACCAAAAATAGTTGGAATCATACCAAGAGTCGTCTGACGAGCTCCATCAACCGTTATATTGCTATGATCCAAATGGAAAACCATCCAACCATTAGAGATCGCTTTCTCCTGACCTATTATCACAATAAACAACTGGATAAAAATTTAAACGGCATTTTTAAAAAAGCCAAAAAGAACCTGGAGCGTCGCCCCCACGATTACGATCAGGCTTACCATCAATATAAGCTTGAGGAGTTATTACAGTTTCAGCAGCAAGGAGAATGGAAAAAAGTGGGGGAAGGGACCAGGATGATGGAGCAGGCATTAGACCATTTCTATTACGAGAACAAGCTAAGGTTGTTGGTGGAAAAATACAGTTTGCATCGCATTATTGGTTCGCCCCAACCCGACGAAACGCTCATTCGGCAAATTGACTCAGGCGAAGTCTCCGGAAAAAGCATTAGAATCCAGCTGTTTTACCACCTAATCCAGATGATGAAAGCCCCCATGGAGATCGGTCACTATTTCGATGCAGCGAACCTCTTTTATGAGCACGAAAAAACTTTGGCCGATGTCTATAAATTATCCGTTATTGAGTATTTGATGAATCAGTGCATTCAATACTGTCATACGGATCGATTGGAATTTGCACAAGAGTATACCAAACATCTTAAATTCTTGCTCAAAACCAAGCTGTATTCTCCTCAGAAAGGATTATCCATCCAGAAGTACTCCAATGGGATTTATATGGCACTGATCACCGGAGATCTCCCGTGGGCAGAGCAAATTGTTAGGGAGCACTCCTCCTTGGTCAAGCATGAGTCAACGACGGCCCTTAAGCAATTGAACGAAGCAAACATTCTGTTTCATAAGGGGCAACGCGAGGCCGCCCTGGAACGCCTATTGCACCAACCCAAATTAGAGCTCTACTTCAAGATTGCCTACGATAAACTTTGTATCAAGTTATATTTCGAACTAAGGATGAACCGGATTCTCAACAGTAAACTGGCGGCTTTTCAGCAATACCTCAATCGGAGCGAAAAGTTGCCTGCCGGTCGAAAAACGAAGAATCTGAATTTTATCGAGGCTATTCGGCTTTTAAAGAAAAGGAAACTGAATTCAAAGAACATCATCCGGAATGATTACCTGATTCTGGATTACCAATGGTTGGAAAAGCAAAAAGGAGGAATGCAGCCATGAAACCGCATTCCCCCACTCTAAAATTTATTGGATTAAACCCTATGGGATAATCACTGAGTCTTGAATATTTCCACCTTGAGAGGTTGTAGCAATCGCATAATAGGTGTCTGAAGATAAACTCCCCAGGTCATAACTACAACAAGATCCACCACACGATCCGGAAGAATATACTGCTGCATGAGTTATCGAATTGTAGACAGTAAATCCGGTCACATGGTTTGAAGAGTTGCCCGTGTCAACAATGGCAATGATGTCTTCTACGACAATAGAACCGATGACAACTTCTTCAGCCGGGGTAGGAGCATTTGTAACACCGATTGAAACCAATTCTTCCTGTAAAATTTCAGGTGAAGAGGAATTTGCGGCCAACGATAGGAATAATACGAAGGCCCAGGTTGAAATTTCCATAACAAAAAGGTTGAATGTCATGGAAAGCGCTTTCTCTTACTGACGAATTAAAAAATCGAATTACGATTTCAAAATTATCACCACCCGACTCTGGATTCTACCAGAACTCACCAGAGGTAATCGGGTAAAAAGAAATGGTTATCATGGAACTACCAACGGACATTGTCGAATTGGCACTTCAACAGGCGACACAGAAAGCCGGAAGTACTTACGATCGGTTTGGACTCACCCAGTTACCATCCGCTATTAACTCTAAATTGTCGTCTGCTTACAGGGCGATTGGGGAACGGTATGTGTACGATACCATTTTTTTAACCATCGAAAAGGCCAAAAGAAATAAAGATCAATACGTTCGGCTGGATCAATCTTGTCTCGACTCCGTTGCCTACTACATCGGATTTAAAAGCATCGAAGAGTTCAGGTTGTCGCAGAGTCCCAATATCCTCGAAGCAATGCTGCCTATTGAAGGAAATTGGTACAGTTGTGTGAGAGCGAGTTCCGGCCGGCCACATATCCTGCTGTCACCGGTTCAAATCAGGGTTTCAGAAAATAAAAGAGCCACGATGGAGTTAAGAGGGCCACATCGGACTTATCAGGGGCCGATTAAATGTATCGCCGGAAGTATCAGCAGCCTGATTGTTTCGGATGACGGAACTAAAGAATTGCACCTGGTTTTCAAAGTGGGAGTAGCAAGATATCCGGAGGTTTTGGTGGGGCTGTTTTCCGGAGTGTCCTCAGCCGGAGAGCCGATTGCCGGAAAGGAGGTTTTGTTTAAAAGTGACGAGCTTTTCGACGAGATGAAAAATGCAAAGATTCCGATCCAGACTGTGGCCGGGGAACCTGCTCCCATCATTCCTAGATCAATTATCACCTACTTGGCCGACTTTGAAAAAAGCTATTTCAAAGTGACAGACCCGAGTACTTTTGATGTAGATGACCTCTACTCCTAGCATCCCAAAATATAACCTGACGAGATGTGTACGTATACCTATCAATTTCCCCTGAATAAAAGAGGTACGAAAGAACATTGTCTGCTATCTTCCTATTTTCAGCATTGGGAGATCGCACTCCGCCACCTGCGAACAAAGGGAGCAACCATTATTGAAGGATTGGAGTTATTGACCGGTGAATTACCGGTAGATCACAACGGCCATTGTATTTTTCACAGCCGGGATATCAAGTGGAAAGTGGAGCATCAATTCGCCTTGCGTCTTCAACAGTTGTGGGCCATCTTGGAGGCGCTGGATGATAATGCTATTTCTCTGAGCTGCAACAACGATCTTATGGACATTGATCTGAGGGAATGTGTTTTCGTGGGTGCAGCCGTCCATGAAGGTTCCAAACGGTTTGTTGACATCCGGGACCTTACCTTCCGCAATCGGATCGTTCTGACTTGCCAAAATTCGATATTTGAAGACACGATTCGTATCAACAATGTCAACTTTGAACATGTGGATTGGGATTTGAAGGGTTGCCGGTTTAAGGAAGGGTTGCAGATCCATAACTCCTCTATTGGGAAAATCGCGTTCGATAAAGCAACTTTCAGCCATGGGTGTTTAATGACCAGCAGTCAATTTAATCATACGTTCGAAGCTTCCGAAGTGAACATCGTCGGGTTATTGGAAGTCCTAAATAACCAATTTTATCGGGATGTCTACTTTAATGCTTCCGTATTCAATGCAGACCGCATTCACTTTGATCACAACCAATTTGGCGGGAGACTTGATTTCAGCAGTTGTATTATCGAAGGAGACTTCAATTTTATGAACAGCGAATTTTATCAAGAGGTCCGCTTCATTGACACGATTTTCAAGCGGACTTGTGCATTTATGGACAATCAAGTGGACGCAACCCTTGCTTTTAAATCGTCCAATATTGAAAACAAGGTATTTCTGGATCTGGTACATTTTAACATCAGCTCCGAACAGTTGAACGGAAAAGTATTGTTCGAACGAGTCAACTACATGAACATTGTGGGGAAAGATCGCAAAGTTTTGGCGGCTCTTGCCAAAGAGAATAAAGTGATGATCGGGAAGGAATGCATCAAGTATCAGTTGCAATCAGACTATAAAACCCTGTATCTAGATGACACTAAGCAGTCATTGGTAATCGAACTTGCACACGCTTTCGCCAGTTACTTTATTCGGTCCGAAGGTCTCAACTTGGGAATAGAAATTTTCGAAAGGAGTGAGCTAAAAGTCATCTTCTATTATTATTCGGATGAACCCATTTCCGAAGAAGCATTTCTGGACAAACTGGCTGGAAGCCAACGCAGATTTCTGAGCTTGTTATTTCTGGAACCACAACAGGCCCAACTTGGCAAGTCTGGAAAACGCAAAGTAATCGATACCGTCGATAGTTATGCTTCCCTGATTGGTCTTTTCACAAAGGTTTCCGTTAGAATAGCTGCCGGGGAGTGGGATCGCCGGGATACCCAAACGCTTTGGTCGGCCATTAATTTCACAAAGGACTCATGGCTCGGTATCGATGGCTTGCATCAATTGATCGTCGAAAAGTTTAGTACTGTAAAGATCATCCATCAATTCACAATTGCCGACAAAGACCGCACGAAAACCAATCAACCTAAGTATAGGGGCGACAACCGTGAATTGGCTAATAAAATCCTCGAAAATTCTCATCACTCAGTTTTCGGCATTAAGCAAATACCGGATTTATTCCACGTCCTCAATTTACCTCAAGATGTACCCCCCGGGTCACCCAGACTAGAGGGCGATAAATTCGATCCGTTTTACTTTGGGGATAGTAAGAATGGGCGGGATTTATTGCCACAAGAATATGATGGGTTTCTTTCCTTTGCCGAGGAAGATGCCCTTTTTGCCGAAGAATTGTATGCGGAGCTTATGAAATACGATCTTAAAATCTGGTTCTCTAAAGAACACCTTAGAGTAGGAGACAGTATTCTGGGGGGCATTAATGAAGCCATCAGCAGAAGTAGATACGGAATCGTACTGTTGAGCAAACATACATTTAGTGATGATAAACACTTCCCACTGCTCGAGCTAAAGGCCATCATCAATAAGGAAATCTACGCCAATATGGGTTTACTGCCCATTTACGTGGATATTGATCACCGCTTTGTAGTTAAAAATGGGATCATCTTTTCCGACTACTACGCCATCAACAATGTGGAAGAGTTATCACAGGTCGCACAAAAAATATTCCTGCAAATTAAGAAGTGAATCTTTCATGTTAAAAATTCAGAATGGCGCAAGGCGTTCCACCACTAAAATTCAGAGCTTCTATGGAGCACAATAGCGATCTTTATGCAACGTTATCACTATGGTACACCTCTGACGGCTTCGCGTTCACGAAAAAGTCTAATTTCCTATTGTGCCACTCCGTTCTATATGCTATCGATTCACTTCCATTCCCGAATGCTTACCGCTTCCGCGCCAGGGAAATCATCCGGCACTTCTTGCGTAACCGCCCCGGTAGCTGCCCACTCTGAACCTCTTTGGAAAGTAGTCATAAATCCAACGCATTCCATCGAATAGTCCATGTGTCCCAAAACGGTGTGAAATATCCTGCCTTCATCATAATCAATGGTAAATAACATCGGTTCGTGTCTTCCGGTACCACTTACCTCTTCGTTCCAGGGAGGTCCATTCTTTTCCACATCGGAGTAGGCGGTCGCCAACACCGTCATATTTTCTGCGGGGCCACGCAGGCGGTCATACAGCTCATCCTTGGTGTGCAGCCAGGCGTTAGGTAATCCTTTCATAATGGGATGTTCCGGCATTCTCGTTTCAATTAGAAATTCGAACTGCGGCCCGTGTGATCCACAGGAGCCTTCGGAGGCATCGTAATGAAGCTCGCCTTCATCGTCGTAGTATACGTAAGGGCCGCTTTCCGTATTCCGGCCTCCCCAACCGCCGAGGCCAATCATTTTGTTGTATGCCGGCCAGTCGCCCCAAGAATTATTGGCGGCGTGTACGATGACGAGCCCACCACCCTTGGATAGATATTGTTCAAAATTCGCTTTGGTTGCCGCCGGCCAGGTAGAGGCTTTCCATCCCATATTAGAAACAACAACGTCGTAATCTTCAAAGCTGGGACTGAAATCCGGATCCGGCACGGGCTCTTCGACCGGAGTAGTTTCCGGGTGGTCGCTATCGAGCGGATACATCGTCAACAGCGCCTTGATGTCATCAAGGCCAATACTCTCATCGTAGTGTGGCCCTTGCCAGGTAAAGGCCGTACGTTCGATATCCACTTCGAACATTCCGGTTTGCTCCAGAAAGTCTTTCATCATCATGGTGGTCTTCGGCCACACGCCATGGTTGTTTTCACCGTCGATGATCAAGGCTTTAAGTTTTGTTTTTGTATCCGTTTCGGCAGCTTTTTCTTCTTGTGTAGCTCCCGATGGCTGGCAACTTGTAAAACACAGCACCAGGCAGAGAAAAAATAAGTGGGTCGTATAATGCATACCAGACTATAGTATTTTGATTTGATATTCTCGTATTATCCTTACGCCGACCTTAATGCTATCTAGGATCGGCCTAAGTAGGGTTGGGA